>CAZNEZ010000039.1:0-24301 GCA_964572475.1 uncultured Lachnospiraceae bacterium | reverse complement strand
AAGACAGATATAGAAGCAATAACATTAATATCACAGATAGAACCAATAGTAACCAAGGCAAAGACAGATATTGATGAAGTGCTTACAGTTAAAGAGCAGGAAGAGATAGAGACAGCCAAGGAGTTAGCGGAGAAAAAGACAGATAAGAAGACAGAACTTGATACTTACATAAGGAATCTTGCAACATCAGAGTATTCACAGAATAATTGGGATAAAATATCTGCTATAGTAGCAGATGCTAAGAAAAAAATAGAAGAAACAACATTAATAACAGATATAGCCCCAATAGTAACAAAAGCAAAATCTGATATAGATTCAGTACCTACAAAAAAGGAAGAGACAAAAGAATATAAGATAGAAACATTAGAAAAAGATATTGAAAGTCTTCCTGATCCTGATACAGCAACAGATGAAATTATAATGGATAATAAAGAAAATATATCTGATGCAAAAGAAAAGTATGATGAGTTAGGAACAGATGTAAAGGATGTTAATAATCAGTCAGTTAAAAAGCTTGAGAAATTGATTAGCAGACTTTCTAATGTAAAAGTTACTGTAAATAATAGTGGTACAGTAAAAGTTGAGGTTGAAGGACTTGAACTATTAGTAGATCCAGATAAAATACAGTCAGGTATAGAAGCAGTTGAGATAGTCCTAAAAGTTGATGATGTAATAGAAAAAATAAGTAAAGATCAGATTGAATATATAAAATCATTTATAGGCGATAAGACATTAGGTGGTGTGCTTGACATTAATATCACAAAGATAATTAATGGAACAGATGAAGAAAATATTACAGAAGTACCTAATGGAGTTAAGATTAGGATAGCTATACCAGATGGATTAAAGGGTAAAAAAGATTATGTTGTAGTTAGAATGCATAATGGAGAACTTGAATACCTTGATACAGTAGTGGATGGAGATTATTTAGAATTCTATACGGACAAGTTTTCATTATATTCAATAGTATATAGTGAAGTAGAAAATGAAGCAGTAAAGACTGGCGACCATGATATAACACCTTTAATGATAATGATGATTATATCTATGCTAACAGTATTTGCAACAAAAAAACGTATAGTTAATTCAGAAAGATAGAAACAGACCTAGTACTAATTATATAAAAGAATTAAGACCCACGGTGTTGTGATGTGGCATCCATAAGTTAGATTAAAAAATCAAACTCATGGATAGCCAGTCACTGCCGGTGGGTCTTTTGGTGATAATAGGAGATTATGCAGAAGAGTAAAATACCTAAGCGTTCACGCTGGTGACGCTTTTAGGGATAGGTTTAAAAATGTAGCGCAATCTTATAAAAATGTGATAGAATAGATAGGAAAATAATTATAACAGAAAGGCAAAGAGATGGATTTGTTTGAATATATGCGAGAGAATAATATGGAGAAGGAATCTCCTCTTGCTTCAAGACTTAGACCAGTTATTTTAGATGAAGTAGTCGGTCAGGAGCATATTATTGGTAAAGATAAGTTACTATATAGGGCAATAAAAGCAGATAAGCTTAGTTCGATATTATTCTATGGTCCGCCAGGTACAGGAAAGACAACGCTCGCTAAAGTTATAGCGAATACAACAAGCGCTGATTTTAAGCAGATTAATGCCACGGTTGCTAATAAGAAAGATATGGAAGATGTTATTGCAAGTGCTAAAGATAATCAAGGAATGTATGGCAAAAAAACAATTCTCTTTGTAGATGAAATTCATAGATTTAATAAAGGTCAACAGGACTATCTTTTACCATTTGTAGAAGATGGAACGATTATTCTTATTGGAGCTACTACAGAGAATCCATATTTTGAGGTTAATGGAGCTTTAATATCACGTTCAATAGTTTTTGAATTAAAACCATTAGATAAAGATAATATACTTACACTTATTCACAGAGCGGTTAATGATAAAGAAAGAGGAATGGGTATATATGATTCTGTAATTGATGATGAAGCCGCAGAGTTTTTAGCCGATATTGCAAATGGTGATGCAAGAGCAGCACTTAATGCTATTGAACTAGGAATTATGACTACAGAACGAAGTGATGATGGAAAGATACATATTACACTAGAAGTTGCATCACAGTGCATACAAAAGAGAGCGGTAAGATATGATAAGACCGGAGATAACCACTATGATACTATTTCAGCATTTATTAAAAGTATGAGAGGCTCTGATCCAGATGCAGCAATATATTATCTTGCTAAGATGCTTTATGCAGGAGAAAGCGTTACTTTTATATCTAGAAGAATTATGATTTGTGCTGCTGAAGATGTTGGAATGGCAGATCCTAATGCACTTACAGTAGCAGTTTCAGCGGCGGAAGCTGTTCACCAGATAGGTATGCCTGAGGCACAAATAATACTGGCAGAAGCGGTAAATTATGTTGCTACAGCACCTAAGAGTAATTCGTCATATATGTCAATTGAAAAAGCATTAGAGAGTGTTAAAAATACTAAAGTATCTGCTATTCCAGTACATTTACAAGATGCACATTATAAAGGAGCTGCTAAGCTTGGACATGGCGCTGGATATAAATATGCTCATAATTATGACAATCATTATGTTAATCAACAGTACCTGCCAGATGAATTAGTGGGTACCAAATTCTATGAACCTACGGATATTGGATACGAAGACACTATTAAAAAATATATGAAAAAAATAAAGTCCGATGTTACTGATTAAAAATAAAGCTCAATACTACTGATTAGCTTGCAAGGACAGGCTACAAAGTGTATAATAAATTCATTGATAAACCGCGAGGTCCCTTATGAAACAGACAATTGAGAAGCTTTCCAGAGGTATAGTTGAATATGAAGCACCTAAGATGGAGGTGTCGGTTTCTACGATAGAGATATCTGTAGAAGCGGACACTACTTTTGATGGAGAATTTGATATTGTTTCAAGTAATGATGGAGAGCTTAAGGGTATAGTATATTCTACAGATGAAAGATTAGTTATCATCAATGAAAATTTTATGGGAATGAGAGCTAATATTAAGTTTAGAATTTTTACAGCTTATGTAGAAGATGGACAGACTATAGAAGGCAGTATCAATATAGTTAGTAATGCCGGAGAGATATACATACCATATATAATTAAGATTGAATCAAAGAGTGTAGATACAACAGTAGGTAAAGTTAAGAATTTATTTCACTTTACTAATTTTGTTCAAATGAATTATGATGAGGCAATTAAATTATTCTTATCACCTGAATTTTCAGATGTTTTTCTAAAAGAAGACTTTCATTTGAAAGCAATATATCAGACATTGATTAAGGGAGCTGATAAGCATATAGCACTTGAAGAATTTCTTATAGAAGCTAATAAAAAGAATAAGATTAATTTAACACTTACGGAGACAAATAAGACATTTACTAATGTTACCGAAGAAACTGGCGATATAGTTGTAATAACTAAAGATACCTGGGGATATGTGGCTGTACATATTGAGACAGATATTGATTTTATTAGATTAAGTAAGAAAATACTTACAGCTGAAGATTTTGCAGGAAGTAATTATGAATATAATTATTATATTGATAATACTAAGCTGCATGATGGTATGAACTATGGACGTATAACATTTGTATCACATTATCAGGAACTAGTATATGAAATTACAGTAGATAACAGGACACCAAAACAGGAACTTAGAATTGAACGAAAAGATTGTATATGCAGGCTGAACCAGATATACCTAAAGTTTAGGATGCATCAGTATGAGCTTGATAATTGGGCAAATGAATCTCTGGCACTTATTGATAGAATAAGAGGAATTGATGACAGCGATTATTTTTATAAACTGGCTCAAGCGCATGTATATATTACTAAAGGAATGGAATCAGAGGCGGGATGGCTTCTTGAAAATGTTGCTGAAACTCTTATAGAAAAGCGTAATGCAGAAGTTGAATCCTATGCATATTATTTATATGTAAGAGCGATTCAGAAGAGAGAAACAGCATTTACCAATGATGTACTCAAGAGAATAAAGTCATATTATGAGAATGGATATGATAGTTGGAAAGTTCTATGGTCATTATTGTATTTGGATAGTGGATATGAGAATAATGTTAGCCTTAAGCTTGCAAGAATTAAGGAGCAGTATGCAAAAGGCTGTCGAAGCCCTATTTTGTATTTTGAGGGATTATCAGTTCTTAATGAACAACCGGAATTGTTAAGAGTACTTAACGATTTTGAGATTCAGGTGTTACTGTATGGTGCAAAACATAATTACATAAATAGAAAACTTGCGGATAGGATTAGTGAGTTAATGCTATCTACTAAGATGTTTAAGGAGATGGAGTTTCGTATACTTGCCTATATCTCTAAAAAGTATGATACTAATGACAGCTTGTTTTCGATATGCAGTATGTTGATTAGAGGTAATAAGACAGATAATAAATATTTTGAATGGTTTGATAAGGGCGTTAGTTCAGGGCTTAAGATAACAAACTTATATGAGTATTTTTTATATTCACTTAGTACGGAATACAGTAAACCATTACCACAGATAATACTTATGTATTTTCAATATAATAGTAATAATCTATATGAAAAACAAGCGATTTTGTTTGATAATGTTATAAGATATAAAGAACAGAATCCTTCTATTTATGAAAATTATTATAGAACCATAGAGAGATATGCGTTAGATGAGATAAAAGCTGGACATATATCACCTGCTTTAGTAAATATTTATAGAGAATTTCTTGAAGAAGCATATATTACTCCTGAGATATCGAATAATCTTATTAAGATTTTAACAACATTTGAGATAAGCTGTAGTGATAATAATATAAGGGAAGTTAATATAAGACACAAAGAATATGACCATGAATATTCTGTGCCACTTACCAATGGTAAAGCATTAGTTAATATATTTACGGAGAATCCAGCAATATCATTTACGGATATTAATGGAAATAGATATGTTAAAACAGTTCAGTATAGAATAGTTGAAATGTTTCAGAATATTGATGATTTTATTAAGATGGCATATGAATTATCACAGGATAATGTTGGAGTAGTACTTAGACTTATTGAACAATATATGCAGTATAGGAATATCAATAGCCATACTATTGATGTTTTAAAAAGTGCGTTATTGATGGATAAGATTAATACATATTTCAAGTCTCGGATAATGAATGAGATAATAGAGTATTATGCAGATAATTTTGACGGTGATGAGCTGGATGAATATCTGTGGAGCCTTAATGAGATGCCAATGGATATGAACACAAGGACTAGAATAATAGAGCTAATGATTACAAGAGGACTGTACGAACAAGCATATAAGATGATAGAAAAGTACGGCTGTGGAAATATTGATTCTAGAAAGACGATGCGGCTTATTACCAGAATGATTAAAAGGATTAACTTTGAAGAGAACAAAACATTAGTTAATCTTGGAATAAAAAGCTTTAGAAAAGGTAAATATGATGAGACAATCTTAGAATATTTAAGCAGATATTATAATGGTACAACCAAAGAGCTATTAAGCATTTGGAAGGCAGCAGGTGATTTTGATTTTGAAAGTCGTGTGCTTGAAGAAAAAGTTATAGTCCAGATGCTATTTACAAGAACCTATGTATATGACCTCGGCAAAGTATTTGAGTCATATTATAACAAGGGAGCAGGAGAAAAGATTAAGAACGCGTTTTTGTTTTATAAGTCATTTGACTATTTTGTAAAAGAAAAAGTTATTGAGGATGAAGTATTTACATATCTGGAGAGAGACATATATGAGAATATGATAGAGCCAGATATTTGTAAGGCAGCATATCTTAAGCATTTTTCAGAGGAAGAAACTTTGACAAAACAGCAGATAGAGATTGCAAAAAGAGTAATGACTGAATTGTGTGAGAAGAATATATTGTTTGAATTTTATAAGAAATATACAAAATATTTTAAGCTGCCTTCAGGAATAGCCGATAAGACCATAATAGAATATAGGACAAAACCTGATATAAAAGTATTAATTCATTACATATTAGAGACAGGTCTTCTAGAACATAAAGGATATGCTATAGAAGAGATGAAATCACCTTTTCAGGGTATTTATGTTAAGAATTTCCTTATGTTCTATGGTGAGAATATTTCGTATTATATAACAGAAGAGGACACGAATGAGCTTCTTACAGAAAGTCAGAACATCTACAAGAATGATAGAAGCTTTTCTCATGAAGAAAGCAAGTATGGGCTTTTAAATGATATGATGGTCTGTAAAGATATGGGTGAGGATTCAACATTTGCTGAATTGGCGCAAAGGTATATTACTAACAAAAAGCTTACAGAAGAATTTTTTGACATTTGATTTTAACTAAACTTGAAAGGATAGATACAGTAGTGGAAGCAGATAACAGACAGTTTATTATTGGAATAGATTTATCTAATGATTATACACAGGTAGCTTCTTTTGATGCGCATATGGAAGAACCAGAGTCTATGAGTGTTATAAAAGATGAAAAGAGATTTCTTATTCCTACGGTTTTATGTAAGAATATAGAGGGAAATGGCTGGTCTGTTGGAGATGAAGCAGTACTTCGTGAAAAACGTGGCGAAGGAGAAGCAGTAAGAGATATTCTTGATATTACCAGAGATGAAAATACTATAGTATTACTTAATGAAGTCTATAGTGCTGAGGAAATATTGAATAGATATATGCTTGCATTGCTTGATAATATTAAGAATTATTATCAGACATCAGTGATTAACCAGATTACAGTTACAATAGATGACCCAGATAAAGATATAATAGATAAATTATATAAGACATTGAACATACTTGGATTTAATAAAGAGGATGTCAGAGTTATAGGGCATTCAGAGAGTTTTATATATTATACAATCAATCAAAATAAGGCACTTTGGGTAAATGATGTTGCAGTATTTGATTTTTCCAAAGAAGGTTTTATATATAGAAGACTTCATCTTGCACGAGGAAGAGTGCCTAAGATAATATCCGTATATGAAGAAGATTTAAGCGAGACATTTGATTATTTCCTACTTGATAGCGATAGCGGAAAAGAAAAACTAGATGCTAAATTTACGGAACTGGTACTTTCAGATTTTAAGAAACATATAGTATCTTCGGTGTTTCTTACAGGTACAGGATTCTATGAAAAGTGGATGAACCAATCCCTTGAAGTTATATGCAATAAAAGAAGAGTATTTCAAGGACATAATCTGTTTGTTAAAGGTGCATGTTATGCAGGAAAAAAGAAATTTAGAAAGACACAGTTAGATGAATATTTGTTTGACTGCGTAGGAAGAACAAAAGTTAATATAGGCGTACTTATTGAGCATGAAGGAAGAAATATGCAGCTTCTATTATCAAAAGCAGGGCTCAACTGGTATGAAGCAGGCGCTGATACGGATTGTATTTTAGATGATGTTAATTCTATTCAGTTTGTATTAACATCACCACTCACAAAGATTAGCAGAAATGTTTCTATCGACCTTAGTACATTTCCAGAAAGACCAAATAAGACTACAAGAGTAGGCGTTGTGGTATCTTACAAAGATGAAATGCATTGTACTATTATGATAAAAGATAAAGGCTTTGGTGAGTTTTTTGAATCATCAGGCATGACAATTAAGAAAAATATTGAGCTTGAGGAATGGATTTAAGAAGAATTGTGTAAAAGGAGGAACGGCGATGAGTGGTTTGCTACTATGCCATAAACAGGCAAAAAAACCATATTTTATAAATGAAGCGGATAAGAATATCTACTCTATAGAAGAGCTGGCATATTTCCTATATAATAATGTTTACGCCGTTAGTACGGACTTTTTTAAAAGCGAGCTAATATCTTACATTGGCGAAGAGTTAGAGATTAAGGAACTTGCAGCAAAGTTAGAGTATTATACTACGCATGAGGCATCATTTGCAGAGCTGATGATACTTGTAGTTAATACTGCAACATATTATAGCACTGAAGAAATGTCTTCATTCAAAGAAATACTTGGTGAGGTTGGTAATAAGAGCTATCATGAACGACAAAAAGTCAAAGCAGATATGCTGTTCAAATCAGGAAGATATACAGAAGCTTTGAAAGTATATAAGAATCTATTATCTAGTCATATAGAAGTTAAGACAGGAACAAAGAGCATGTTCCAGAGTGAAGTTTGGAAATCAATAGGAAGTATTTATGCAAGGCAGTTCTTATTTGAAGAAGCAGTTAGATGTTATAAGATTGCAAGTGACTTGCATATTGATAATGAAATATTAAAAAAGATGATTATAGCGGCACTTTTAAGTGAAGATGATAAGACTCTAAGTGATATAGAAATACAGTATCAGATAGCCCAAGATGATATTGAATTCTGTAAAAATGAAATAGACAAAAAGCGTAAACAGATAATAATAGATCCAGAGTATAAGACTCTTACAGATAATATGAAGTATGAGGGTAACGAAGAACTTAAGGATTATAGATATAGACTACAGAAGATGTTAGAAGAATGGAAGACAGCATATCGTCAGGAAATGGTTTAGTGTGGGAATTGAACTTTCTAGAGGAAAGATTGAACTTAACAACCCAGAGTTTGCAGTTTACTGACAAGAATGGAGATTGAGATGAGACTATTTAAAAAGAAAAAAGTTAAACTAGAAGAGCTGTTTGAAATTCGTAAAAATATGGATGATTCTATTGTTAACTGGGATAACGCAAATCTGGACGAAATCTTTGGTGAGATTGAAGAAACCGAAGAGATGACAGTTAAGGATGACTTTTTGCTGCTTACAGATGCTGAAGGAAGACGCAAATATGTGGAAAACTATTGTGAAAAGATAGTTTCATGTTCACAACAAATAGAAGATAATAAGATAGAATTACATAGTATTGAAGAGTATCTTTATGATGTGAGAAAGATTAAAGATTTACCTCAAAGAGAAAAGGACAACCTTATTGCAATGGCAAAAAGAGTTATTGTTCTTAAAGGGGATAGAGAAACCTATCGAAAAAGACCTTCAAGACTAAACGATAGGCAGTTTCAGGTATTATTTAACAATGAAGAAAATATGCCTAAGATAATTAAATCCATGGAAATTGATGAAGAAAGAGCAAATAGAATTAAAAATGATATGCATCACCTTGAGGGAGAAAAAGGTGCGTTGAGATATGAAATCCAGGATTTAGAAAGAAGAAAAGAACATATTAAGCAAGCGGCAAAGCTTACAGCAAGTTCATTTATTATCCTTACAGTACTATTCATAATGGCAATGTTTAATATGGATATAGATGTTGGATTTATGCCATATTATATTATTATAATAGCAGGTGGAATAGGAGTATTTCTGCTACTTATTAACCAAAAAACAGAATATGTATTAAAATTATCTAAGATGAAGCTTAATAGAGTTATTACAGTTCTCAACAAGATTAAGATTCAATATGTAAATGTTAAGGCAAGACTTGATTATGAGTCTGAAAAATACGCCACCCACAATTCAACTGAATTAGGAAGTCAATGGAGAATATATCAAAAATATAGAAAAGAACAGCAAGTATATCAAAAGACATCCGAAAGCTTATATTCAGCAGAGAATGAGTTAGCAATGGAACTGAAAAAAATAGATTTGCATGATGATTCAGTATGGAATTCACAGTTAGAGTCTATAATTAGCAATACAGAGCTTAATGAAATGTATATGGACCTTGAAAGAAGATATCAAAAGATAAAATCAGTAATAGACCATAATACGGAAATAGTTGATATATCAAAGAAGAGAATTAAAGAATTAATAGACAGTTATAAAGAATATGCACAGGAGATTATTGATGTAGTAGATGCATATGAGAAAAAGGGAGAATGATTTATTAATGTATAATTTTAAGTTTTATTATCAGAATAACACTTGAAATATTAATTGTAATGTGTTACTATTTCAAAACATATATTAAATGTGATGATAAAGAGGATTAGGTAGGTGTATCCGACAGAGAAAAAATCCTAGGCTGGAAGATTTTAGGAACATACATTTACTGAAGGTAGCTTTTGAACAGTGCAGCTGAACAGCATGGCTAATTAAGTTGTAACGGAGTCGTCCACGTTATAGGATAAGATGAGATACAATAAAGGTGGTACCGCGAAACACGCCCTTTGTAATGATTATATCATTGCAAAGGGCTTTTTAGCGTTATATATGCAATACTAAAAGAATGGAGAATTTGATATGAAAAAAGAATTAGAAAAAACATACAATCCTGCTGAAATTGAGCAGAAACAGTATGACAAATGGATTTTAAAAAAGTACTTTCACGCAGAACCAGACAAGAGTAGGAAACCATTTACAATAGTAATGCCACCTCCAAATATAACTGGAAAACTTCATATGGGACACGCACTTGACAATACAATGCAGGATATCATCATAAGACAGAAAAGAATGCAGGGATATAATGCACTTTGGCAGCCTGGTACAGACCATGCAAGTATTGCTACAGAAGTTAAGATTATAGAGCAGCTCAAGTCAGAGGGTATTGATAAAGAGGATCTTGGAAGAGAAAAATTCCTTGAGAGAGCTTGGGAATGGAAAAAGGAATACGGTGGAAGAATAATTAATCAGCTCAAGAAGATTGGTTCTTCAGCAGATTGGGATAGAGAACGATTTACAATGGATGAAGGCTGCTCTAAAGCAGTTGAAGAAGTATTTGTTAAATTATATGAAAAAGGTCTTATTTATAAGGGCTCACGAATCATTAACTGGTGCCCAGTATGTCAGACATCTATTTCTGATGCAGAAGTTGAGCATGTAGACCAGGCAGGACATTTTTGGCATATTAAATATCCTATTGTTGGTACAGATGAATTCGTAGAGATTGCAACTACAAGACCTGAAACATTATTAGGAGATACAGCAGTTGCAGTTAACCCAGATGATGACAGATATAAGAGCCTGATTGGCAAGATGGTTATGCTGCCACTTGTTAATAAAGAGATACCAGTTATTGCAGATTCATATGTTGATAAAGAATTTGGAACAGGTGTTGTTAAGATTACACCAGCCCATGATCCTAACGATTTTGAAGTAGGTAAGAGACATAATCTCCCAGAGATTAATATTATGAATGATGATGCAACAATCAATGAGCTTGGTGGAAAATACGCAGGAATGGACAGATATGAAGCAAGAAAAGCTATGGTAGCAGACCTTGAAGAATTGGGACTTCTTGTAAAAGTTGAAGACCACAGCCATGCAGTTGGAACACATGACAGATGTAAAACAACAGTTGAACCTATGATTAAACAGCAGTGGTTTGTTAAGATGGATGAGCTTATTAAGCCTGCAATTGAAGCAGTAAAATCAGGAGAGATTGAATTATTACCAGAAAGAATGGATAAAACATACTTTAACTGGACAGATAATATTAGAGACTGGTGTATTTCAAGACAGTTATGGTGGGGACACAGAATTCCAGCATATTATTGTAAAAAATGTGGTGAAGTTGTTGTTGCCAAATCAGACAGTATTCCTACAGTATGTCCAAAATGCGGACATAATCATATGGTACAAGATGAGGATACACTTGATACATGGTTTAGTTCAGCATTATGGCCATTTTCAACACTAGGATGGCCAGATAAGACAGAAGACCTTGAATACTTCTATCCTACCAATGTATTAGTAACAGGATATGATATCATTTTCTTCTGGGTTATAAGAATGATATTCTCTGGATATGAGGATATGGGAAAGGCACCATTTGAAAAAGTTCTTTTCCACGGACTTGTTAGAGATGCACAAGGTCGCAAGATGAGTAAGTCTCTTGGAAATGGTATTGATCCTCTTGAAATTATTGATAAATATGGTGCTGATGCTCTTAGATTTACACTTATTACAGGTAACGCGCCTGGTAATGATATGAGATTCTACAACGAAAGAGTTGAGGCAAGTAGAAACTTTGCCAATAAGGTATGGAATGCTTCAAGATTTATAATGATGAATCTTCCAGAAGATGGAAATGTTACAAAACCAGCAGAATTTACAGATGCAGATAGATGGATTCTATCAAAAGCAAATAAGCTTGTTAAAGAAGTAACGGATAACATGGATAAATATGAACTTGGAATCGCAGCAGATAAGTTATATAGCTTTATCTGGGAAGAATTCTGTGACTGGTATATTGAGATGGTTAAGCCTCGTCTTTACAATGAAGATGATACAACGAAGACAGCAGCCCTTTATACACTTAAAACGGTTCTTATTACATCTTTAAAACTTTTACATCCATATATGCCATTTATAACTGAAGAGATATTCTGTACACTTCAGAATGAAGAAGAGTCTATAATGATTTCAGAGTGGCCAAAATATGATGAAAATATGAACTTTGACAGGGAAGAAGAAAGTGTTGAACTTATTAAAGAAGCTGTTAGAAATATCAGAAATCTTAGAGCAGGAATGAATGTTCCACCTAGTAAAAAGGCTAAGGTTTATGTGGTTTCATCAAATGAAAAAGAACAAAACATATTTAAAGAAGGCAAGGTATTCTTTGCAACACTTTCATATGCCAGCGAAGTTATAATTCAGAATGACAAGACTGGTATTGATGATGATGCAGTTTCAACAGTTATTCCAAATGCTGTAATATACATGCCATTTGCCGAATTAGTAGACATTGATAAAGAAATAGAAAGACTGACAAAGGAAAGTGAAAGATTAGCAGGTGAGATATCACGTGTTGAGGGAATGCTTTCAAATCCTAACTTTGTTAATAAGGCTCCAGAAGCTAAGATTGCTGTTGAAAAAGAAAAACAGGTGAAATATAATCAGATGATGGAACAGGTTAAACAAAGACTTGCACAGCTTGCAAAATAATTGCAGGAAGGAAAGCAATGAATAAAATTAAAGATTTCATTATTTGCCATAAGAAAAATTGTATCATAGGAGGGGCGGCAACAGCTTTTGTGATACTACTACTTGTAATATTTATTGTGGTGGGTAAGAGCAAGGATAGCGCACAGACTAATGTAGAAGAAGCAACCACTAGTGATATGATTACCACTGATGAAAATACAGCCGATTCAAACTCAGAAACAGAGGATACACAGGAAGTACAAACAGTGAATCCAACTTCTGAGATTGAAACAGTAACAGTTCAGATGGGTAATGATAATGTTGATCCTGAGCCAGAAAAAAAGGAAGATTCAGGCGTAAAAACGGATACTTCAGGTATTCAGAATAACAGTTACAGCTCAACAGGAAAAACTTATGGAATTGATGTATCAAAATGGCAGGGAGACATTAACTGGGCTAAGGTTAAAGCGTCGGGAATTGAATTTGCATTTATAAGAGTTGGATATAGATCACAGATAGACCATAAAATCTACGAGGATCCATATGCATTAACTAATCTAAAGGGAGCACAGGCAGCAGGTATAAAGATAGGAGTGTATTTCTATTCTACTGCATATACTTCAGCAGAGGCAAAGGAAGAGGCAGCATTTGTATATCAGATTATAAAGAATTATAAGATAACCTATCCTGTAGTATACGACTGCGAGGATTCAGACCAGTCTGTAGCACAGAATACCGCCAATGCAACCACATTTCTCGAGTATATAAAATCAAAAGGATATACGCCAATGCTTTATGGAGGAAAGAATCAGCTTACAGGAAATGGATTCTATAATATGACTACACTTTCATCAAAGTATAAAATATGGATTGCCCAGTATCCATCAACAACAGTTAATCCTGTGACAGATAAAAGCTCATATACAGGAACTCATGCAATGTGGCAGTATTCGTGTAAAGGAAGTGTTCCTGGAATATCAGGAGAAGTGGATATGAATGTTGCATATTTTGGATTTGATAGTATTGCGTCTGAAAAAGAAACAACTACTGCGGAACCAGAAACAACAGTAAAAGATAACACAATTACAAATGAGACTACAAAACAAGAGGAAACTACTATAGAAAGTACCAGTCAAAAAGAGACAGAGACAACATTTTCACAAGTGTTTACAGCAACTGATGTAAAAGTTACAGCTAAGGATGAAGTAAACCTTAGAGATATTCCAGGAATGGAAGGCTCAAATGTTATAGCCTCAATAAAGAAAGGTACAGTTATTTCGATGACTGGAACAAGTGATAAGGGCTGGGCAAGAGTAGTTTATAATGGACAAACCTTATACTGTGTATTAAGCCTTTTGGAGGAGGTTACAGAATAATCTAATCATATTAGCAAACAAATGTTAATAGGGGGTGTACTTTATTGTAGAAATAAGGTAAAATAATATTATTACAAAGTTATATTAAAGCTATATGGAGGCAGACATATGAACGAATTGTTGCAACAACAACTTATATTAGATGTTAGTGAAGATGCAATGACGGCGTACGTATGTCTGCCTTCATTTGAAGTTACGGGTGAATATAGTGCGGAAGATGTAATAGATATAATAAAGTTAAAGGGTGTTAAGCTTGGAATACTTGAGGATAATATCAGTGATGCAATTAAGAAAAGAGAGTTTGGTGAGCTGATTCTTGTTGCCGAAGGTAAAGAACCTATTCCAGGAAGAGATGGTTACTATGAGTTTTTATTCAATACAAGTCCAGATGGTAAACCAAAGAGACTGCCTGATGGAAGTGTTGATTATTACAATATTAATCTAATAGAAGGTGTTAGTGAAGGCCAGGAATTAGCAAGATATATACCTAAACTCAATGGCTCAGGCGGATATAATATTGGAGGAAAGATATTAATGCCTCCTCCTATGAGAGAACTTCCGCCTTTAAGGGGCAGAGGATTTGAGATATCAGAAGATGGTCTTTCATATAAGGCATTATATGATGGTAAGGTAGTCCTTGATATGGGTAGATTAGATGTTAAAAGCATTTATACGGTCACAAGTGATGTAGACCTTTCTACTGGTAATATTAATTTTAAGGGAGACCTTGATATTATGGGAGACATTAAGTCAGGAATGGAAGTAAAGGCTACTGGTAATATTACGGTAGGTGGGCTTGTTGAAGACGTTATTATAGAAGCTGGTAAAAATGTCCTTGTAAGAAGAGGAGTTATTGGTGCAGGTAAAGGAAAGATAAAAGCAGGAGGCAATGTAATGGCACAGTTCTATGAGAATTGTGATGTTCATGCAGATGGCAATATTAATGGTGATTACGCAATCAATTGTGAATTGACTGCTGAAACAGATATAGTGATAAAAGGAAGAAATGGTTCAATTGTCGGAGGGCGATATAAGGCAGGAAGATTAATCAGAGCGAAAGAGATAGGAAGTCCGATAGCAGCGAAGACGATTATTGCTGTAGGTATAGATGATATGACTATTATTAATAAGAAAAAGATAGAAGAGGATATTATTGAAGCTGAAGAGAAGATAGAAAAGATTGAACAGGCTCTTGCTTTGATGGATGGAAAAGAAGGTCCTATGGTTGAGATGAATAGAATTCCGCTTATTAGATCTAAGATTGATACAACGGCTTTTGTCTTTAGATACAAGGAGATTCTTGAGAAACTTATCCATAGGATTACTATAGGACAGGGAGCTACAGTTGTAGCTGAAAAAAGGATATATATCGGCACAGATATAATGATTGATAATCTCAAATTAGTAATAGATGATGAATTAGAAGAAATTGAATTTAAGCGTCAGGGACTTAAAATATTAACAAAGAAGTATAATCCTGAAGATTTTCCAGATTAAATATCTTCTATAATTAGACTATGGATATTTGAAGTTAAGATATATGCTGTCGAAGAATGCGAAATTTATTGCTTGAAAAAATAGAAAAGAAAAGTATAATGTAATTTGAACTATTATTTGATATTACAATAATAGAATTATGTATAATGAAAGTCAAAAAAATGAAATACGAATATAATGATGCAGTTGAGTATATCTTGTCAATTCCTAGATTTACCAAGAAGAATCCTCTTGAGAATACAGAACATTTTTTAGATATATTGAATTGCAGAGATAACGATTTTAAGATTATTCATGTTGCAGGTACGAATGGAAAAGGTTCAGTGTGCGCATTTATATCTAATGTACTAGTAACATCGGGAAGAAAAACAGGATTATTTACATCGCCACATCTTGTTAATATTAATGAAAGAATTAGGATAGATAATAAAGAGATAAGTAATGAAGATTTTTTAAAGGCATTTATGATAGCTTATGAGGCTTCAATTAAGATGCAAAAAGAAGGATTTGAGCATCCTACTTTTTTTGAATTTATGACTGGTATGGCATTAATAGCATTTAAGCAGGCAGGTGTAAGCTATGCAATTATGGAGGTTGGACTCGGAGGAAGACTTGATGCAACAAATGCTATACGCAATCCAATTATTTCTGTAATAACGTCAATAAACCTTGATCATACAGAGCTGCTTGGAGATACTATTGAGCAGATTGCTTTTGAAAAAGCAGGAATAATCAAAAAAAATGTACCTTTAGTATATTACGGACAGGATAATAGAGTAGATAAAGTTATAAGAAGCGTAAGACAAGATAATCCAGGATTTGCTCTAAATGTTACAGATTCTAAAATAAATGTAATAGAAAATTCACATAAAAATATAGTTTTTTCCTTTACAAGTAATAATGATAATTGTATTATATTAGAAGTACCATTTATTGCAGAATATCAGGCAATTAATGCTTCAATTGCGGTAAGCGCGATTAAAGTAATTTGCCAAAATGATATAAGTGATGATATAATAAAAAAAGCTATTGCAACAACGGTATGGGAAGGCAGAATGGAACAGGTTTTATCTGGGATTTATCTAGATGGAGCGCATAATGATTCTGGAATTGATGAATTTATCAAAACGGTTAATTCATTAGAGACTAAAGGACATACGTATATATTATTTAGTGCAGTAATAGAAAAAGATTATGATACAATGATTAGAAAGATAGCGTGTAATCTTAGTGTCGATGGTATTATACTAGCAGAGATGAACAATGGACGGGCTATTCCTATTAGTACACTTAAAGAAGAATTTGAAAAGTACACTAGTACTAAGATTTATGCATACAAATCCGTAAATGAAGCATTTGAATATGCCAGAACAATAAAGAAAGATGAAGACAGACTATTTTGTGTTGGTTCATTATATCTGGTTGGAGAACTTAAGAACATATTATTATAGAAAGTGAGATAAAAAATGATTGATTTTGATGAAGAAATTAAAAAGTTTCATCCAAGCTTAGAGGTAGATGAAGCGGAGGATGCTATCTACAATAACAATGTTACTGATCTTACAGACATTATGGTTGAAATGCTCAAAGAAGCTAAAGAAGATTAGAGGTATCTGTTATGAGATGTTATAATTGCAACAGCGTTCTGTCAGAAAGCAATTTTTGTGGCGGATGTGGAATTGATGTTACAGTCTATAAAAGAATAGTAAAGATGTCGAATACATATTACAATATGGGATTGGCAAAAGCACAGGTTAGAGACTTATGTGGAGCGGCCGATTTGCTTAGACGTAGTATACGACTTAATAAGAAGAATATACAGGCAAGAAACCTTTTAGGACTTGTCTATTTTGAAATGGGTGAATGTGTATCTGCATTATCTGAATGGGTAATTAGTAAGAACTTTCAGCCTCATAAGAATATAGCAGATAATTATTTAAAGCTGATTCAATCTAATCCAACTAGGTTAGATACTATGAATCAGACAATAAAAAAATATAATCAGGCTCTTGAATATGCGAATCAAAAAGATTATGATATGGCTGTTATTCAGCTTAAAAAGGTATTAAGTCTTAATCCGAATCTAATAAAAGGGCATCAGTTACTTGCTCTGGTATATATTAAGAATAAAGAATACAGCAAAGCTAAAAAGGCTATTAACAGATCCTTAAAGATTGATTTTAGTAATACGCTAAGTTTAAGATATCTTCAAGAGATTAGCGCATTAACTGGAGAATCAGATAATAAGTCTGTAGAGGATAAGCGTAAAGAGATAGCTAATGATGAGGACAAGCCATATCTTAGTGGAAATGATGTTATAATTCCACAAAATTCATATAAAGAGCTTAATAACGGTGCATTTACAGTAATAAATGTAGTTATAGGTATTATAATTGGAGCAGCTATGGTTTATTTTTTAATAACTCCAGCCAGAGCAAAATCTTTAACATCTGATTATAATGAGACGATAAAAGACTATTCAGCTAATATAGCAAAGCTAAATGTTGATGTATCTGACCTTGAGAAGCAGAATAGTGAATTAAGTTCGGAAAACGAAAGTTTATTAGCACAGGCTAATGATACTGGTAATGTTGATGAAGTTTCTGCTGCATATGAATTATTATCTAATGCAGCAGCCTCATATATAGCTAATGATAAAGTAGGATGTGCAGATGCACTTAGCACATTAAAGTCAGAACTTATTACAACAGACAAGGCAAAGGCATTATACGATACATTAAAGACGGCTACATATCCAGAAGCAGCAACATATTATGGCAATTTGGGAACAAATTTCTATAATAAGAGTGATTGGGATAATGCGATTACTAATCTGACCAAGACATTAAGCTATAATGGTGAGAATGCGTGGATGATGTACCAGCTTGCTAAGGCATATAGGAGCAAGAACAATGAAGTAAATGACGACAATGCTATACAGTATTTTAGACTTATTATTGAGAAGTTCCCAGGCACTGATTACGCAGGATGGTCACAAGGATACTTACAGTAGAAATTAAAGAACAAGGGATATACACTAACACACTAACGAAAAACTGCAGTCTGTTTATGGACGCAGTTTTTTTGTATCGATAAAATTACGCAGAAGAGTGAAACATTTAAGAAGAAGCACACGATTAAAAAAATAAGACAGGATAAGGAAAGGAAGGTAAATATGGAGTATAGCATAAGGGGTAACGTCTTAATTATTCAGATAAATGGCGACCTGGATCACTACAATGCAGCAAAGATAAAAGAGACATCAGAAAGATACATAATGGAAAACAGAATAAAACATATAGTTTTTGACTTTAAAAATACGGATTTTATGGATAGTTCAGGAATTGGAACGATAATGGGGAGATATCGTCTTGTCAAAGCAATTAATGGTACGGTCAGTGTTGTAAATGTAAATGAAATAGTTGGTAGAATATTTGAAATGTCAGGACTATATAAGATAGTAAGAAAGTGCAGCAATCTGGAAGACGCAATTGCAGCAGACTGGAGGGAATAATGTATAAGAATTCAATGAAATTACAATTTATAAGTGTACCAGAGAATGAGGCATTTGCAAGAGTAGCTGTGGCAGCATTTGTAACACAGCTAGATCCTACAATAGAGGAAATAGCTGATATCAAAACAGCTGTTTCAGAGGCAGTAACGAATGCTATTGTTCATGGATATGAGTTTGCACAGGGTATAGTTGAAGTTGAGTACAATATTTATGGATTAAAGATAGAGATAATAGTAAGAGATTCCGGTGTAGGTATAAAGGATGTAGAAAAGGCAAAAGAGCCTTTGTATACAACCAAGTCTGAATTAGAAAGATCGGGAATGGGTTTTGTATTTATGGAAGTATTTATGGACAGTCTTGAAGTTATCTCGAGTCCGGGTGAAGGAACTACTGTTATTATGAAGAAAACTTTGATTCAGGAAGAAGAAAAGTTGGATAATAATTAAGCTAGTCAAATAAGCTGGAGAGGAATTAAAGCAGGGAGTGCAGATGGATACTATAACAATGATTACACTTGCTCATGAAGGCGATAAAGAGGCCAGAGATACACTGGTTTCAGAGAACTTAGGATTAATTTGGAGCATAGTAAGACGTTTTAGTAACCGTGGACACGAGATGGAGGATTTGTTCCAGATTGGAAGTATAGGTCTATTAAAAGCAATTGATAAATTTGATACATCATTTGATGTTAAATTTTCAACATATGCTGTTCCAATGATTACAGGTGAAATAAAAAGATTCTTACGAGATGATGGAATGATTAAGGTTAGTCGTTCGTTGAAAGAGACAGCGGGTAAAGCTAGAATTACGCGCGAAATTTTGAACAATAGAAATGGAAGAGAGCCAACTATTGATGAACTGGCAGCTGAAATTGGAACAACTTCGGAGGACCTGGTAATGGCACTTGAATCAGGAGCAGAAGTAGAATCTTTATACAAGACTATATATCAAAATGATGGAAATGCGATTTATCTAATAGATAAAATAGATGAAGGAGTTGCTGAAAACGAAAATCTAATAGATAGAATGGTACTTAAGAATATTATTAATGAATTAAATGAAAAAGAAAAGAAAATAATAAAAATGAGATATTTTTTGGATAAAACTCAGACACAGATAGCAGATGAATTAGGTATATCTCAGGTTCAGGTTTCAAGGCTTGAAAAGAAAATACTTAAGAAAATGCGGGATAAAATCGAAAATTAATAGATTTCATTTAATATTCACATGACTACCACTTTGAAGAATTAAAATAGTACTATGAAAATACTGTAAAAAAGTGGAAAGAAGGTTGAAAAATGAAATCAATATGGAATAATAATGTGGTCTGGAACTAGTATGACTGCTGGAAAATTATTTAGGTTACAGACTGCATCAGGAAGTGATATAATAACAATAGCTCCACCAAAAACATATTCTTGTGTAGTGATTTGTTCACCAAAGCTTTCTAATGGAACATCGTATACTATATTAACAGGAGGAAGTTGTACAGGAACTATAAAAGATTACATTTACTCAGGAGGAACATATAGTGGTGGAACACAGCAATATACATTTACAATAAGTTCCATTTTGACAACACTTGGTACAGCATCAGGTGGTGGAATGGGCGGAAATACTAGACTTATGTAAGGAATTATTATGTGATATGAGTTCAATGTTCTAAATTAAGAACATCCATAGCTATTGACTATGGTTTGAATCATGTTATATAATATGCCTTGCTTCAACAAATATTTTTGTAATAAAATATTAGATAAAAGCAAATAGTAACTTATAACAAAATCAGATTAGGAGGATTTGCTTAATGAACAAAGAATTTAAAACAGAATGGCAGAACTTTGTACCAGGCAGATGGTGCAATTCTTCAGTTAATGTCAGAGACTTTATTCAGTTAAATTATACACCATATGAGGGAGATGGATCATTCCTAGAAGGTCCTACTCAGGCAACTAAAGAGCTTTGGGACCAGGTTATGGAGCTTAGCAAAGAAGAAAGAGAAAAAGGTGGAGTTTTAGATATGGATACAAAGATTGTATCTGGTATTACTTCACACGGACCTGGATATCTTGATAAGAATAAAGAAAAAATTGTTGGTTTTCAGACAGATAAGCCATTTAAACGCTCATTACAGCCTTATGGTGGTATTCGTATGGCAGAAAATGCATGTTCTGAAAATGGATATGAAGTAGATCCTGAAATCGTTAAAATTTTTACAGAATATAGAAAAACTCATAATCAAGGAGTGTTTGATGTTTATACTCCAGAGATGAGAGCTGTAAGAAAGTCTGGTATTATTACAGGACTTCCAGATGCATATGGTAGAGGACGTATCATAGGTGATTATAGAAGAATAGCATTATATGGTATTGACTATCTTATCGAAGACAAGAAACAGCAGCTTGCAACTTCACTTGTTAGAATGACATCTAAGAATATTAGATTAAGAGAAGAACTTGCAGAGCAGATAAGAGCTCTTGGTGACCTTAAGAAGTTAGGCGATATCTATGGATTTGATATTTCTAAGCCTGCTAAGAATACTCAGGAAGCTATTCAGTGGTTATATTTTGGATATCTTGCAGCAGTTAAAGAGCAGAACGGTGCAGCAATGAGTCTTGGACGTACTTCAACATTTATTGATATTTATGCAGAGAGAGATTTACGTAATGGTGTTGCAACTGAATCACAGATTCAGGAATATATTGATCACTTTATTATGAAGCTAAGACTTGTTAAATTTGCTCGTACACCAGAATATAATTCACTTTTCTCTGGTGATCCTACATGGGTTACAGAGTCAATTGGTGGAGTTAGTGTAGATGGAAGACCACTTGTAACTAAAAACTCATTTAGATATCTTCATACACTTGATAATATTGGAACAGCTCCAGAGCCAAACCTTACAGTTCTTTGGTCAGTAAGACTTCCAGAGAATTTCAAAAAATACTGTGCTGAGATGTCTATCAAATCATCAGCAATTCAGTATGAAAATGATGATCTTATGAGACCTACACATGGCGACGATTATGCAATTGCCTGCTGTGTATCTTCAATGAAGGTTGGTAAAGAGATGCAATTCTTTGGAGCTAGAGCAAACCTTGCAAAATGCTTGTTATATGCTATCAATGGTGGAGTTGACGAAAAATCACTTGCTCAGGTAGGACCTAAGTATAGACCAATTACATCAGAATACCTTGATTTTGACGAAGTTATGGAAAAATATGATGATATGATGGAATGGCTTGCAGGCGTATATGTTAATGCTCTTAATATTATTCATTATATGCATGATAAGTACTGCTATGAGAAAGTACAGATGGCTCTTCATGATAGAGAAGTTAAGAGATGGTTTGCTACGGGTATTGCAGGACTTTCTGTTGTTGCCGATTCACTAAGCGCAATCAAATATGCTAAGGTTAAGACAATTAGAAATGAACAGGGTATTGTTGTTGATTATGAAATCGAAGGCGACTTCCCTAAATATGGTAACAATGATGAGCGTGTTGATGATCTTGCAGTTGATCTTGTACACACATTTATGGATAAGATTAGAAAACATCACACATACAGAGATAGTATTCCAACAATGTCTATACTAACAATTACTTCAAATGTAGTATATGGTAAGAAGACAGGTAATACTCCAGACGGAAGAAAGATTGGAGAACCACTTGCACCAGGAGCTAATCCAATGCATGGACGTGATTCACATGGAGCACTTGCTTCATTATCATCAGTATCAAAACTTCCATTTAGAGATGCACAGGATGGTATTTCTAATACATTTACTATTATTCCTAATGCACTTGGTAAAGACAATGAATTATTTATGGGCGATATCGATGTTGATATTAAGCTTACACCAGAGCAGATTGCAGAACTTGAAAAAGATGGCTGCAACTGTGGAGAAGAAACAGCATGTAAAATACCTAATCTACAAGAAGGATTAGACAACAAATAAGGAGGATTCACTATGGTATCAGAACAACAGGTTAATAATTTAGTATCTTTGCTTGACGGATATGCCGAAAAAGGCGGACATCATCTTAATGTAAATGTGCTTACAAAAGAGACTCTTTTAGACGCACAAGAACATCCAGAAAAGTATCCTCAGCTTACAATTCGTGTTTCAGGATATGCTGTTAACTTTATTAAACTTACAAAAGAACAGCAGGATGATGTTATTCATCGTACATTCCACAATGCACTCTAATTCATGAACGGATATATACATTCAATCGAGACATTTGGGACCGTTGATGGTCCCGGTGTAAGATATGTTGTATTTACACAAGGATGTCCAATGAGATGCCAATATTGCCATAATCCGGACACTTGGCAGATGAATGTAGGACAGGAAAAATCAGCAGATGAGATTCTTTTTGACTATGAAAAATACAAACCATTTTTAACAAACGGTGGGCTAACGGTTACTGGTGGTGAACCTATGTTACAGATGGATTTTCTGATTGAACTATTTGAAAAAGCTAAAAAGAAGAATATTAATACATGTATTGATACTTCTGGAATTACCTATAATCCAGATAGCAATGAATATATGAAAAAGCTTGAAAGACTTCTTAAGGTTACTGACCTGATTATGCTGGATATTAAACATATTGATGATATAGAGCATAAGAAGTTAACATCACAATCTAACATAAAAATTCTTGAATTTGCAAGATATCTTTCTGATATAGGCTTTCCAGTCTGGATTAGACATGTAGTTGTTCCAGGCATAACCTATAACAAAGACTATCTTTTGAGATTAGGCGAGTTCCTTGCAACTCTTAAGAATATTAAAGCACTCGATGTACTTCCATATCATACAATGGGTGTGAGTAAATATAATGAGCTTGGTATGAAGTATCCTCTTGATGGCATTGAACCATTAGATAAGGAAGATGCAAGAAGAGCCAGAAATACTATTTTACTTGGTATTTCAAAAGCAAAAAATCAATAAAGTATATAATCAAAAAGCGTTCACGCTGGTGAACGCTTTTTGTATTATTGGAAATTACGCAGAAAAGTAAGTCATTAAAGAAGAACTGCATCGCAGTTCTTCTAAGCGTTCACGCTGGTGAACGCTTTTTGTAT
>CAZNEZ010000038.1:0-24482 GCA_964572475.1 uncultured Lachnospiraceae bacterium | reverse complement strand
CAAAATTTGCTGAATAGGAAATTTTTATTTGATATTTTAAAATCTATGTATTATAATTTTAGGTACAAATAAGATAGCCAATGGAGGCAGACCGTTATAGGTCTGTCTCTATACTTTTTTGCATTAGAGATAAAATTTGTAGTGAGAGAGGAATTTGCATATGAACAATATTCAGTTAATGAATGAGATTGATGATAATCTTCATGAAGAGTGTGGTGTATTTGGTATATATGACCTTGATGGAGGAGAAGTGGCACAAACTATTTATTATGGTTTATGTTCTTTGCAGCATAGAGGACAGGAAAGCTGTGGTATTGCAGTAAGCGATACGAATGGTCCCAAAGGTAAAGTTTTATCATATAAGGGAATGGGACTTGTTAACGAAGTATTTTCTCCTGATGAAATAGAGAAGCTTAAGGGTGATATAGGGGTTGGACATACTAGATATTCAACTGCTGGAAGCAGCACCAGGGAAAATGCACAGCCATTAGTACTTAACTATGTAAAAGGAACTCTAGGACTTGCACATAATGGTAATCTTATAAATGCATTAGAACTGAGAAAGGAGCTTGAATATTCAGGAGCCATTTTTCAGACAACAATAGATACCGAGGTTATTGCATATCATATTGCAAGAGAAAGAATAAATACTAAGAGTGTTGAAGAAGCTGTAGCGAAGGCTATGGCAAAAATTAAGGGCGCATATTCACTTGTTGTTATGAGTCCCAGAAAGCTTATTGGAGCTAGAGATCCATACGGATTTAAACCGCTTTGCATTGGAAAGAGGGATAATGCATATATACTTGCATCAGAAACATGCGCGTTAGATACGCTTGGAGCAGAATTCATCAGAGATGTTCTTCCTGGTGAAATTGTAACAATTAATAAAGATGGAATTAAATCGGATACTTCAATGTGTATTCCTAAAAGCAAAGAAGCAAGATGCATTTTTGAATATATATATTTTGCAAGACCTGATAGTATAATTGATGAAGTTTCAGTTTATCATTCAAGATTACTTGCAGGGAAATATCTTGCTATTGATAGTCCTGTAGAAGCTGATATTGTTGTTGGTGTACCAGAATCAGGAAATGCGGCAGCTCTTGGCTATTCTCTTCAGTCAGGAATTCCTTATGGAACAGCATTTGTAAAGAATAGTTACGTTGGAAGAACATTCATTAAACCTAAGCAGGCGAGCAGAGAATCTAGTGTAAGAGTTAAACTGAATGTTCTAAAAGAGGCAGTTAAAGGCAAGAGGGTAATTATGATTGATGATTCTATTGTTAGAGGAACTACAAGTGATAGAATTGTCAGTATGCTAAAAGAGGCTGGTGCTAAAGAAGTTCATATGAGAGTAAGTTCTCCACCATTCTTATATGAATGTTACTTTGGTACAGATATTCCTTCAAGAGATCAGCTTATTGCACATAATAGAAGTATAGAAGCCATTAAGCAGATAATAGGGGCAGATTCACTGGGATATCTTAAACTTGAAAGGCTTAGTGAAATGGTAAATGGATTACCAATATGCACTGGATGTTTTACGGGTAATTATCCTATGGAGCCACCTACAGAAGATATACGCGGTGACTATCAGAGATAAGTGTCAGAGTTGTCTAAATAGTTTATTGACTAAAATGTATGTAATGGTTATAATATTAGAGCGCACTTGTTGGTGCGCTCTAATTACTATAAAGAAATAGAAGATACGCGATAGTGTAACATCTGTGCTACTTATGTAGCTGAAATGGAGGATATATGTACGACAAATATCAGAGCCCTTTATCTGAAAGATATGCAAGTAAAGAAATGCAGTATATTTTTTCGCCAGATAAGAAATTTAGAACCTGGAGAAAATTATGGATTGCACTTGCAGAGACTGAAAAGGAATTGGGACTTAATATTACTGATGAGCAGATTGCAGAACTTAAGGAACATTCAGAAGATATTAATTATGACGTAGCTAAAGAGAGAGAAGCACTTGTTAGACATGACGTAATGTCTCATGTTTATGCATATGGAGTTCAGTGTCCTAAAGCTAAGGGAATTATACATCTTGGGGCAACATCTTGTTACGTTGGTGACAATACTGATATTATTGTTATGACAGAGGCACTTCAGCTTGTTCGTAAAAAACTTATTAATGTTATTAATGAACTTGCTAAGTTTGCAGATAAGTATAAAGCACAGCCAACGCTTGCTTTTACACATTTTCAGCCAGCACAGCCTACAACAGTTGGTAAAAGAGCAACGTTGTGGATGATGGAATTAACACTTGATCTTGAAGATATAGATTATGTAATAAGTACTATGAAGCTTCTTGGCTCTAAAGGTACAACAGGAACA
This sequence comes from uncultured Lachnospiraceae bacterium, assembly GCA_964572475.1. Lineage (GTDB taxonomy): Bacteria > Bacillota > Clostridia > Lachnospirales > Lachnospiraceae > CAZNEZ01. The sequence goes on along the minus strand of CAZNEZ010000038.1, from coordinate 22,136 downwards.
CAGGCTAGTTTTCTTGAACTTTTTGATGGAGATCAGGATAAGATTAGACAGATTGATAAAAAGATTGCTAATAAGATGGGATTTTCAGACTGCTTCCCTGTTTCAGGTCAGACTTACTCACGTAAAATAGATACTCGTGTTCTTAATATTCTTGCAGGTATTGCGGCAAGTGCACACAAGTTTTCTAATGATATAAGACTTCTTCAGCATTTGAAAGAAGTAGAAGAACCATTTGAAAAGAATCAGATTGGCTCATCAGCCATGGCCTATAAGAGAAATCCTATGAGAAGTGAGAGAATTGCATCTCTTGCTAATTATGTAATGGCAGATGCACTTAATCCAGCTATTACTTCAGCTACACAGTGGTTTGAAAGAACTCTTGACGATTCAGCTAATAAGAGAATAAGTATTCCAGAAGGATTTTTAGCTATAGATGGTATTCTTGATTTATACCTAAATGTAGTTGATGGACTTGTTGTATATCCTAAGGTTATTGAGAAGAGACTTATGTCTGAACTTCCATTTATGGCAACCGAGAACATTATGATGGATGCTGTTAAAGCTGGTGGTGACAGACAGGAACTTCATGAAAAGATTAGACAGCTTTCAATGGAAGCTGGTAAGAATGTTAAAGAGAATGGTCTTGATAACAACCTACTTGAGCTTATTGCCGCTGATCCAGCATTTAACATGTCTCTTTCGGACCTTAAGAAGACAATGGATCCAACTAAGTATGTTGGACGTTCAAAAGAGCAGGTTGAAGAGTTCCTTACTGATGTTATTAATCCAATTCTTGAAGCTAACAAAGAAGAACTAGGTATGATTGCAGAGATTAATGTTTAATAGGAATATTGGAGGAAGCCAGAATGAGTAAAATTGATGAAGTTAGAGCAGCTATGGTTGTAGCTATGAAAGAAAAAGACAAAGAAAAGAAAGAGTCTTTATCTATGCTTTTATCAGCATTAAAGAATAAAGCGATAGATAAGAGAGAAGACCTTACAGAAGCAGAAGAGAATGAAGTTGTACTAAAAGAGATTAAGCAGACTAAAGAAACTCTTGATTTAGCACCAGCTGACCGCGAGGATATTATTACTGAATGCAAGAATCGTATTGCAGTATTTGAAGAATATGCACCAAAACAAATGAATCGCAAAGAGATTGTAGCGGTTGTTAAAGATATACTTGCTAGTTTATCAATTAGTGAGCCTAAACCACAGGATAAAGGTAAGATTATGAAAGAACTTATGCCTAAGGTAAAGGGTCTGGCAGATGGAAAGTTAGTTAACGAGATTGTTGGTGAAATGTTCAAATAATCTTCGGACTATTACTGAATAATCTTTAAAGCAAGTCTATCATGCGGCTAGTGTAGCTATAATTGAAACCAGCAATAAAGATATGGAGGTCAGGATGGATTGTAATCTTGAATATTACAAAGTATTCTATTATGTTGGCAGACTGGGTGGAATAACCGCAGCAGCAGAAAAACTATGCATTTCACAACCAGCAGTAAGTCAGGCTATTAAACAGCTAGAAAAATCACTTGGAAGCAGATTGTTTCTTAGAACCTCCAAAGGAGTGAAACTTACACCAGAGGGCGAGACTCTTTATTCGTATGTGAAAAGAGGATATGAGATTATTGAGAATGGTGAAGCAAATTTTAAGAAGATGATGGACTTGGAAAGTGGGGAAGTTAGAATTGGAGCTAGTGATATGACGCTACAATTCTTTTTGCTTCACTATCTTGAAGAATTTCATGAAATGTATCCTAAGATTAAAGTTGCAGTTACAAATGCACCAACTCCAGAGACAATTAATCATCTATATGAAGGCAGAATAGATTTTGGAATAGTCAGCACCCCATTTGAAAAAAGAAATCAATTAGAAAGCATAAAAGTTAGAGAAATAGAGACAGTATTTGTTGCAGGAAATGATTTTGCATATCTTAAAGGGAAAACTATTGAGCTTAATAAACTTGCAGAGCTTCCACTTATTTTCCTGGAAGGCAGAACAAGTACGAGAACTGCTATGGAGAGCTTTTTAGGAGAACATAATGTTACGGTGTCACCAGAATTTGAGCTGGCCACAAGTGATATGATAGTTCAGTTTGCATTGCGTAATCTTGGAATTGGCTGTGTAGTATATGACTTTGCTAAAGAATATATAGAAAAAGGTCAGCTCTTTGAACTTAAATTCAATAAGCGGTTGCCCAAAAGAGACTTTGCTATTGTTACCTATGAAAAAAATCCAATTTCTTCGGCAGGAATCAAGCTTTTGGATATGATAAATTCATCAGTTAAGTAGTATTGTAGATGAAATGACATAAATATAAAGATACAGTGTAGTGTGATATAGTGTATTATAATACATTACAGGAAAACGATATAAGTATAGATTATGGATAGAATAATTAACATTGATTTTACTTATACAAAAAGGTGGCGTATAATCTAATAGTAACAGATATATGAAATAAAAAGAGTTTATATCTAGGAGGACAAGACATGGTTAGAGCAGTAGTTGGAGCCAATTGGGGCGATGAAGGAAAAGGTAAGATTACAGATATGCTTGCTGAAACATCTGACATTATTGTAAGATTTCAGGGAGGAAGTAATGCAGGACATACAATAGTTAACAATTATGGTAAGTTTGCACTTCACATTTTACCTTCAGGTGTATTTTATAATCATACTACAAGTATCATTGGAAATGGTGTTGCATTTAGTATTCCAGCATTATTTAAAGAAGTAAATGACATAGTTTCAAAGGGTGTTCCAATGCCTAAGATTTTAGTTTCTGATAGAGCTCAAATCGTTATGCCATACCATATTTTATTTGATCAGTACGAAGAGGAAAGACTGGGTGGCAAGTCATTCGGTTCTACTAAGTCAGGTATTGCTCCTTTCTATTCAGATAAATATTCAAAGATAGGTTTTCAGGTTTCAGAACTTTTTGATGAAGATACACTTGTTGAAAAAGTTAATAGAGTTTGTGAGATGAAAAATATTATATTAGAGCATATGTATCACAAACCAGCTATTGTACCAGCTGAATTACTTGATACACTTCATGAATACAGAGATATGGTTGCTCCATATGTATGTGACACAGCAGAATTTTTACATCAGGCAATTAAAGCGGGTAAGAATATTCTTCTTGAAGGCCAGCTTGGAACTCTTAAAGATCCAGATTTTGGTATTTACCCAATGGTTACATCATCATCCACATTAGCAGCTTATGGTGCTATTGGAGCAGGTATTCCACCATATGAGATTAAAGATATTACAACAGTTGTTAAAGCATATTCAAGCGCAGTTGGTGCTGGAGAATTTGTAAGTGAAATCTTCGGAGATGAAGCTGATGAACTTAGAAAACGTGGCGGAGACGGCGGAGAATTTGGTGCTACAACAGGTAGACCAAGACGTATGGGATGGTTTGATGCTGTAGCTTCAAGATATGGCGTTAAAATGCAGGGTGCGACAGAAGTTGCTCTTACAGTACTTGACGTATTAGGATACCTTGATGAACTTCCAATCTGTATTGGATATGAAATAGATGGTGAAGTTACAAGAGATTTTCCAACAACAACTAAGCTTAAAAAAGCTAAGCCAGTTTATACAACACTTCCAGGATGGAAAAGTGAGATTAGAGGTATTACTAAGTACGAAGACCTTCCAGAGAATTGCAGAAAATATATTGAATTCATTGAAAAGGAACTTGAAGTACCAGTTACATTAGTTTCTAATGGTCCAGGAAGACATGAAATTATAAATAAATAAATAATAGATATTAACAGTATCAGGTTAGATTAACAATAGAGTAGACAAGCCGTGCCGAAAGGCACGGTTTTGTGTTATAATACCTGATATATAATCATAATACTATTACATATATGAAAGGTTGGATTAATTATGGAATTATCTAGTAAATTATTTGATCACACTATTTTGAAGGCAGATGCTACAAAAGAAGAGGTTATAAAAATATGTGAAGAGGCTAAGGAATACGATTTTGCATCGGTATGCGTTAATCAATATAGAACAGCACTTACTAAAAATATCCTAAAGGGAAGCAGTGTTAAGGTATGTACTGTTATTGGATTTCCTCTGGGATGCGTATCAACTGAAGTTAAAATATTTGAAACTAAAGCAGCAATAGCTGATGGTGCTGACGAAATTGATATGGTAATTAATATTGGAGCACTTAAGGATAAAGAGTATACATTTGTGGAAAATGATATATCAGAGGTAAAAAAAGCCTGTGGGGATAAGGTTCTTAAAGTTATTATAGAGACTTGTCTGTTAACTGATGATGAAAAGGTAAAAGCCTGTGAACTTGCGGTGAATGCAAAGGCTGATTATGTGAAAACTTCTACAGGATTTAGCAAATCAGGAGCAACGGCTGAGGATGTTAGGATTATGAAGGAAACTGTAGATGGTAAGGCCAAGGTTAAGGCAGCAGGTGGAATCAGAGACAGAAAAAGGGCAGAAGAGATGGTAGAAGCTGGAGCAGACAGACTTGGAACAAGTGCAACTATTGAAATTATAAAAGGATTAAGTTTATAATTGAAAATAATTTCTTAACAGCTCTTAATACTTTTTTCATTTAGTCTACACTCGTTTTTCACAATTACATTGTATTATATAACCATCAAAGATAAATGAACTTTGATAGTTATTAGCAAGATGCATACGTATTGGAGGTGCAGATATGAAGTTACATATGTACAATGAAAAGAAGCGTACGGTAGACGAAGAACAATATAATACGATTAAGACAAATATGATGGAGGGCTGGGGAGAAGGCCAGTTTGAATACTCTTTAATCAGAGAACTTCCATTTGTTACAGATACTAAAACCCAGACAGACGAAGAGATTCAATTTGCTATTAGAATGAATCAGTTACAGGGTGATGAAATATATGTTATAAAGAAGGCATTTTGGGATAACGTAGTATATGAAACCAAAGAGAAGATAAGTAAAGAAGAATGCACAAGGATTTTGAATGCTGATCTTTTATGGTTAATAGACAGCGGTAAGCCAGTTCTTATGGAATTGTATATGCAGATAGCACTCAATCAGTTATATCCATCTAAGATAGTGGAATATGTACAGGAAAGGTGCGAAAAAGATGAGGGCAAAGAAGTGGTAGTATTTGATTCATCTATAAAAACTGCAAAGAATAAGGTTAAGGATTTCTTCAGATATGATTTATCATACGAAATACAGGATAAAAAGGATAAACCAGAAAGTATAATTCTTTCGATAATTAAGAATATTAAGGTGCCTAATATGTTTAATAATGTAATTCAGGCTTCATTCTAGAAGAACTGCGTTGCAGTTCTTCTAGAATGATAAGCTCTTCTTAAATATTCCATAATTACTTATTGTCAGAGGAATTATCTGTATCATCAACTTTATCGACACCGCGGCCTTTAAGAAACTGATATGTTTTCATATAAATCCACATCATAAGTGGAATGAAAAATGTTGCAAAAAGAGATGCCATAAATAATCCAGTAGATTCAGGTCTGTTGAATATTGCAGCAACAAATGAGAGAACATATAATGACAATAAAACAACAACGCCAATAATGGCTAGTACTTTTTTCATAATAGTATTACCTTTCTGTGCTATGTTTAGGTGGGATGTAATCTATAGAAGTAAATTCATTGATTACATAATAATCTGTAATATAAAGTTTATTTCAGATAATGTAAGAATATTATATATGTTTTTATACTTATAATCAAGGATAAAGAGATACAAAAAAAGGGCCCTGATTCTGGATATCGAATATACCAATTTTAGGACCCTTTATAAAAAAGGGGAGGATAAGTATTTTCCTTTTTCATTTGTATAATTGTATTATTGACATTGTTATTAAGATTATTCAAAATTTGTTTATCATAGTTACAAGTTTATTTAAATATAGATATAACATTTGTCAAATTGAGTAAAATGGTATATACTCTTATGGTGACAAAACATTTAGCTGATTGCAGGAGGAACGGATTAAAAGATGGAAAAAGATACAGAACAGTACACACTACTTGAAACATGGAGAGGAATAGCCTATAACGCACAGACAAGCGAGAACGAAAGCAAAAAGTTCTGGGCTAATTATTTTACTATTGAGCAGGGAATCTACAAGAAGCTTCTTGCAGACTCTAAGAAAGTAGTTAAAGGAACAGTTAAGGAACTTGCAGAAGAATATGGTACAGATTTGCTTATTATGGTAGGTTTTCTTGATGGAATTAATGAAAGTTTAACAAAGGCTAATCCAATTGAGACAATGACAGAGGATACAGAGGTAGAAATCTCAATGGATCTTCCATTATTATATAAGAATATGGTAGAAGCTGACGCAGAGTGGCTTTATACTCTCGAAGAATGGGATTCAATTCTTTCAGAAGAAGAAAGAAAAGAACTCTATAAAGAACAAAAACGTTCTCACACAGTAGTAAAAGAAAAAAAAGTTGGACGTAATGATCCATGTCCATGCGGAAGTGGTAAAAAATATAAATTCTGCTGTGGCAAATAATTATTATATAGCAAATAATTATTATATAGCAAATAATTATTATATAGCAAATACCCAGTATATCACATAATGTAGTGATACTACTGGGTATTTGTTATATAATAGGAACTTCCTCTAATAAGAAGATTTTTTTGACTTTCGGATTTCTTTATATAATTTTTTGTTTTCTGGAGTATGACCTATAAGAATATTCTCATTATATGCATGCAGATACTCTATAATTGCTTTTGTATCAGTTCTATTTTTCCATATAGAGGTAAATTTCATGTTATTATCAGTAATATTGGTTAACGTGTATACTAGCTTAAAATGCATATGCAAAAAGTTGTTCCAATGATTATGTGAATATGACCATATAATTCTATCTAAAGGAATGATACTAATTTCCATTCTACCCAAATCAACAAAATAATGTTTAGTGATATGCATATGTCCTGCATCTAAAATCAGACTGTCATTCAATTCATTATCTATATCATTAATAGTAATCTTGCCGAATTTGCGGAGCTTTATTATGGCTGGATGCCATTTTGGTATAATAATATATAAAATATTACTTAGAATTGAAAGTAAACTAACAATTAAAATGGTTATAGTAATTAGAAAAAATATAACATAGCGTAAAAGATGATATTCACTTTCACTTATTATAATAGGGCTTGAAATCTTATTAAGACCTGAACCTGTCCACCCTATATCACTGGCAAACTGTTCAATCATCTGATCATATATAGCATCTCCGTGTACAAGTTTCGCAGTTATGGTGTAATTAATAAGGCTTGCAGAACGTTCGTTGGTATTTTCAAAGTCAAATTGTAAAAAAGTACAATAGTTTTTATCAAGATCATAATAATATGAGGTTGCGGGGCTATTACCTTTCATAGTATCATAACCAGTATACAATGCTCTATCGAGGTTAAATTCCACATAATAATAACCATTATCATAGGCTTCCTGAGCATCTGCAGGAGAATCTATGTGATATGGTAAAAATATATTGGAAAATGGAATCCATTCTAAAAGAAGAATAGAAAATATTAGCGGAATAATAGGAATTAGCACATGCTTTAGGCAAAAAATCCGAATATGTTTTTTAACATTAAGTGTCATCTGTGTTCTCCGTTTCTAGGTATAATCAAGGTACAATTATAATGTAAAAATACTATATTAAAGTATAAGCGAATCATACATAATAATCAAGCTTGCTTTTAAGTAAAAAAATTGATAAACTTATATGAATATAAATCACTAAACAAGAGCTGATAAAAAGGAGCAGATATGGAGGCATACACTGGATTTGCAGGAGTATATGATAAATTTATGGATAATATACCCTATGATGAGTGGGGGATTTATCTGATTGGACTTCTTAAAGAATACAATATTACAGGGGGGTTAGTGTTAGATTTAGGTTGTGGAACAGGTAATATTACTGAGATATTATCAACTGCAGGATATGACATGATTGGTATTGATAACTCTGATGAGATGCTAAATATGGCATTAGATAAGAAATACGAACACAATAATAATATTCTGTATTTGAATCAGGATATGCGTGAATTTGAACTTTATGGAACAGTTGCAGCAGTGATATCTATCTGTGATTCTATGAACTACATTATGAGTAAGGATGAACTTACGCAGGTATTCAAATTGGTTAATAATTATCTGGATCCTAAAGGAATATTTATTTTTGATATGACAACATACAATAAATTTAATACCCTTGGTGATGGAATAATTGCAGAGAATAGAGAAGAAGGAAGCTTTATATGGGAGAATACCTTTTATGAAGAAGAAGGTGTGAACGAGTATGAGTTGACAATATATGAAAAAGGTGAAGATGATAGATATTCCAGATATGTTGAGACTCATTTTCAAAAGATTTATTCTATAGAAGAGATAAAAGAATGTCTTGTAAAATCAGGAATGGAGTTTATTATAGCATATAAGGCATTTACACATGATAGTATCAACGAAATTACGGACGAGGAAAGAATATACATTATAGCTAGAGAAAATGGTAAATAAATTTTAAAATATATTTTTGAATGGAGGCAAATTTTGAAAGATTATATAGTTAGAGCAACAGCTGCAAATGGACAAATCAGAGCATTTGCAGCAACAACAAGGGAATTGGTAGAGGAAGCAAGATCATATCATAATACAAGCCCTGTAGCAACGGCCGCTCTTGGAAGGCTTCTTACAGGCGCAGGTATGATGGGAATTATGATGAAAGGTGAAAAGGATCTTCTTACTATAAGGGTTAATGGAGATGGACCTATGAAAGGTCTTATGGTTACAGCTGACTCTAAAGCAAATGTTAAAGGGTATGTTTTTAATCCACAGTATATTAACGAGCCTAATTATCTAGGCAAATTAGATGTTGGTGGTGCTATAGGCTATGGAACTCTTAATGTGATAAAAGATATGGGTTTAAAAGAGCCTTATGTAGGTCAGACTGCTCTTGTAACAGGTGAAATCGCTGAGGATCTTACATACTATTTTGCAACAAGTGAACAAGTTCCAACTTCTGTAGCACTTGGAGTTTTAATGAATAAGAATAATACGGTAAGACAAGCTGGAGGATTCATCATTCAACTTATGCCATTTACAGAAGAGAGCGTAATAAGTGAACTAGAAAAGAAAATTGGTGAGATAAAGTCTATTACAGATATGCTTGAACAAGGAATGACACCAGAGAATATTTTGGAATATATTTTAGGAGATATGAAACTGGAAATTCTTGACAAAGTTTCTACACAGTATCATTGTGATTGCAGCAAGGATAGAGTTTCAAAAGCAATTGCAAGTATCAACAAGAATGATATCAAAGAGATGGTAGAGGCGGGAGAAGATATAGAAGTTAATTGTCAGTTCTGCGCAAATTCGTATAAGATTACTGTTGATGAACTAAAAAAGATGCTAAAGAGTTAAGGTCAGAAGAGCAGAGAAGAAGTAATGGTGAAGAGGAAAGTGTAAAAGGTCAGAAGAGCAGGTAATAGGTTATAGTGAAGAGGGAAAATCGAAGAAGCTAAGTGCAAGTGAAAATAAAAGTAAAGAACTTAAAAGTTGTTCAAATGCTTGATATATCTAACTAAAAATGGTGTAACTCAGATGAGTTACACCATTTACACTGCTAAAATGCAAGTGTCTTTCAATTCCAATTAAGCTTTAACTACATTAACTGCCTGAGGTCCTTTAGCGCCATCTGTTACGTCATACTGAACAGGTGTACCCTCATCTAATGTTTTAAAACCGTCAGATGCGATTGCTGAAAAATGAACAAAAACGTCAACTCCGTCTTCTCCACTAATAAAGCCGTATCCTTTGGTATTGTTAAACCATTTAACTGTACCTTTCATGTGTGTTACCTCCAAAACTATATTTGTTTAGCTACCTACCTGTAACTAAACTCATAGTATCACGAACTAAATAAAAAGTCAAATTATTCCTAACAAATCTTATAATTGTATACTATTTACTTGATTCGATTGAAAACTTTGTAGTAACCAATTTGTCATATGGCGCTCTTGTCTGAATTACACCAGCATCTTCAAGAATATCCTGAAGAAGGTCAAAGCTTGATTGCTCAAATACAGTATCGTTTTTCCATGTATCCTGGTCTTTATATCGCTTAACTATAGTTTCAAGATGGTCCATATCAGTATCTGGAAACTGAGGTTTAATTACACTTGCAATTTCTTCAGCAGAATGGTTATTTACATAGTCAAGTCCCTTTTGAATAGCATTTGTGAAACTCTGTAAAGTATCTTCATGCTCAGACATATAACTTGAAAGCGCACAATATGCTGTATAAGGGACATATCCGCTACTTTCACCAAGAGAAGCTATAACGAATCCCTGCTCCTCTAATTCAAGTTTTGTTGCAAATGGTTCAAATTCAACAGTATAGTCACCTGTACCTGATGAAAATGCAGCTGCAGTTAGACCAAAGTCTATGTTTTGAATTATTTCAACGTCATTTTTAGGGTCAATACCATTTTTTTTGAGAATAAATTCAAATACCATTTCTGGCATGCCACCAGCTCTACCACCGATTATGGTTTTACCCTTTAAATCTGACCATTTGAAGTTTTCTGTTTGTGCTCTGCTAACAAGAAAATTTCCTGCACGTTGTGTAAGCTGTGCAAATGAAACAGCATAATCTTCGTTTCCTTCATTGTAAACATATATTGAAGCCTCAGAACCCATGAAACCAATATCAGCATTTCCCGATATTAAAGCAGTCATTACCTTATCTGCTCCAGCTCCATTTTGAAGAGTAAGATCAATACCCTCTTCTTTAAAGTATCCTTTTTCAATCGCAACGTATTGTGGTTCATAGAAAATTGAGTGTGCAACTTCGCTTAACGTTACTTTTGTAAGCTCATCGTCATCATCTTTGGATTTGCATCCAGTTACAGAAGCAAGAACCATTAGACAAATGAGTGACAATGCCACTATCCTTTTGCATGAGATTTTAGAAAATATGTTTTTAATCACATTAACCTCCATATTCAATTATAATTCATTATATTGCATTCAATTAAAAATGTGATAAACTAGTATAATACTGATTATAGAAAATGGAGGCAAAAGTGAAATATTTAGCAGATACACATACGCATACGTTAGCAAGCGGACATGCATATAATACAATAATGGAGATGGCAAAAGGAGCAAAGGAGGCTGGACTTTCGTTTCTTGGAATAACAGAACATAGCATGAAGATGCCAAGTACCTGTCAGGAGTTCTACTTTAGTAATCTTAAGACAGTGGATAGAGAGATATTTGGAATAGAGTTAGCACTAGGAACTGAACTAAATATTATGGATTATGAAGGTAATGTTGATATGCAGGAATGGATGATGAAGGAGATGGATATTACAATAGCAAGCTTTCACGCACCATGTATTGAGCCTGGTACAAGGGAAGAAAATACAAATGCACTAGTTAGATGTTGTGAAAATTCATTGATTAATATATTGGGACATCCAGATGATGGCAGATATCCTGTTGACTTTGAAAAAGTGGTAAGCGCAGCTAATAGAACAAAAACACTATTAGAAGTTAATAATAGTTCATTAACACCTGGTGGCTTTAGAATCAATACCAGAGAGAATGATATTGAAATGCTAAAATGGTGTATGAAGTTTGAAACCCCTGTAGTAATAGGAAGTGATGCACATTTTGTTACAAAGGTTGGTAATCATCAATATGCGCAGAAAGTTATGGAAGAAGTCGGATTTCCAATGGAATTAGTACTTAACTATAAACCAGAAGAACTTAAAAATTATATAAATAAATATAAATTTATTAAATAAATATAGACTATATCACTTTAATATGCTAAAATGTAAATGTAGTTCTGGAATAAATATTGATTTATCCCTATCAATGAAATTCGTAAAGGGGAACTTTTATTATGACCAAAAAAATTAGAACAGAAGCAGTTGATCATCTTTTTGATGCAATACTGACACTGAATGACAAAGAAGAATGTTACAAATTTTTTGAAGATGTGTGCACAGTTAATGAACTGTTATCATTTTCACAGAGATATGAAGTCGCAAAGATGCTACGAGAGAAGAAAACTTATCTCGAAATAGCAGAAAAAACAGGAGCATCTACTGCTACCATTAGCCGTGTAAACCGTTCGCTTAATTATGGAAACGACGGATATGACATGGTATTTGAAAGAGTAGAATAACCTGTTCATTAATTTTGAGACTTTACTTATTCTTAGAGGACGCTTGTGATTTGGCTTTAGCCTTATCACGGCGTTCTCTTTCTTCTTTTATTCTCTTAGCTTCTTTTTCGCGTTCTTCCTTGATTCTTTTGGCCTCTTTTTCACGTTCTTCATGGCTTACAGGAGTCTGCAGGGTATCAATAATGCTTTCAATCATTTGTTTTTTAACATATACATCAAAACTTAGGGAGCAAACAAGAGAAAATAGCTTTAAGAAATCACGTTCGTCTTCTGCAAATCCTGCAAATGATGATTCTGATTTATTAATTCTTTTAAGAATATCTTCATGAATACCATTAACTAAATCTTTTTCATTACTGCAAATCTCATTGTAGATATCTTCAAGACGTGGTGTCTTTGAAGACTGAAAAAACTGCTCAGTAATAGGTGCTAATAACTTTTTAGTATCATTAATTGATAAAATATTTTTAAAATAGTATATAAAAGTTAAAAGAATAACATGCTCTTTAGTATATTTCTTTTTCTCAGGAGAAGGAAGCAATTCATTCTTAGCATAATTATTAATCATAGTCTTGGTAAGGATTTTATCTGCATCATATCTCTTTGAGTGTTTAAGATGCTCATCCATAAATGTAGTTACCTGATCCATATACAAATCAATTCCAGGTATCTCATCTGTATGAATCAAATCCATATTATCTATTATTGAATCTAACAATTTAATCATATCTTCAGACATCAAAATCTCCTTCTCTTTCTACATAATAGGAAAATGTGCGGTAACACTAACTAATTCATCAACAATCGCAAAACAATTTTCTAAGTATAGTCAAGTAGTAGGACTTTTCCATACATATTTGCAAAAAGTATAAATAGAATATATATATCATAGTATATAGTATTTAAAACTATATGACAAGCATTTTGAAAAAAATAATTAGTGGCATTTAGTGGTGACATTTACAAGGCGTTATAGTATAATAACGGATAAAGCAGGCTTCATAATAATGTAGCCTGAAAACATATTAACAACAAAATAAGAGTATTTTAGGAGGAATTTCAAATGGGAATTATTACAAGATTTAAGGACATTATGTCATCAAACATTAACGCATTATTAGACAAGTGTGAAGATCCATCTAAGATGATAGACCAGTATCTTAGAAACTTAGAGAGTGACCTTGGCAATGTTAAAGCAGAGACAGCAGCTATTATGGCTGAAGAGACCAGAAGCAAAAGAGTTCTTGATGAGTGTAATGCTGAGATTAATAAATATCAGAAGTATGCAGAAGCAGCAGTAACAAAGGGAAATGATGAGGATGCTCGTCAGTTCTTAATGAAGAAGAAACAATTAGTGGATAAACAAACAGCATTACAGCAGGCATATGACCTTGCAGCAGCTAATGCAGCTAAGATGAGACAGATGCATGATAAGCTTGTTAATGATATTAATGATCTTAACTCACGTAAAGACGCAATTAAGGCTAAAGTTGCAGTTGCCAAAACTCAGGAGAAGATTAACAAGATTGGTTCAAGTGTTGCTGGTACTCAGAATGATATGTCAGCATTTGCAAGAATGGAAGCTAAAGCAGATAAGATGCTTGATGAGGCTAATGCAATGTCAGAACTTAACGCATCTTCAGCAGATGCAGATATTGATAATCTTGCAGCAAAATATGATACAGTTGAAACAGCAGCAGTAGATGATGAACTTGCAGCATTAAAAGCTAGCATGGGCAAATAAATCTTAATTCGGAGGCTCAAAATGGGTATTTTATCTGGACAGTTTGCAAATGTCGTAGAATGGAATGAGACACGTGATGATGTGCTATTCTGGAAGTGGAGTAATGATGAGATTAAAAAGGGAAGCCGTTTAATCATTAGACCAGGTCAGGATGCAATCTTTATGTATAATGGTAAGGTTGAAGGTATATTTGAGGATGAAGGCAGTTTTGATATGGAGTCTCAGATTATTCCTTTTTTATCAACATTAAAAGGATTTAAGTTTGGATTTAACAGTGGAATTCGTGCGGAAGTATTATTTATTAATACTAAAGAGTTTACAGTAAAGTGGGGAACAAAGAATGCTATTAATCTTCCTACACCAGGACTTCCAGGGGGAATGCCAATTAGAGCATTTGGAACATTTAACTGTAAAATCGTTGATAGACTTGTTCTTATAGAAAAAATAGCAGGAATTAAACAACAATATGTTGTTGATGATGTAAAAGAGCGTGTTATGTCCAGAGTTGATCAGCTTCTTATGAAATGGATTGCTAAAGAGGGCAAAGACATGTTTAACCTTCAGATTAATGCTGAGGAGATTGCAAATGGTATTAAGACTGACTTAGATATGGATTTGTGCCTTGATGGAATTGGAGTTACAGGGTTTTCAATTTCAAGCTTTTCATATCCTGAAGAAGTTCAGGCAATGCAGAAAAAGGCAGCATCTCAGAGTATGGTTGGAGACATAAACAGATATACAACTATGGGAATGGTTGATTCAATGGCTAACGGCAATGGTGGCTCAGGAATGGCTAGCAATATGGCTGGCATGCAGATGGGTATGGTAATGGGACAACAAATGGTTAATCAAATGAACCAGATGAACCAGACACAGCCACAGACGCAGCAGCCTACTGGTAATGGAACTATACCTAAGTTCTGTCCTAATTGTGGAACGCCAACCAATGGAGCTAATTTCTGTAGCAATTGCGGTAATAAGCTTATCTAGGAAAGGTAAACAATTCTAATGAGTATTTATGATACATTAAATGATATGCAGCAACAAGCTGTATATCATACAGAAGGACCGCTTCTGGTACTTGCAGGAGCTGGTTCTGGTAAGACACGTGTTTTAACACATCG
Organism: uncultured Lachnospiraceae bacterium; assembly: GCA_964572475.1. Lineage (GTDB taxonomy): Bacteria > Bacillota > Clostridia > Lachnospirales > Lachnospiraceae > CAZNEZ01. Next base: position 7,010 of record CAZNEZ010000038.1, on the reverse strand, counting down.
TATTGCATATCTTATTGAAGAAAAAGGTGTTAACCCATGGAATATTATGGCTATTACATTTACCAATAAGGCCGCTGGTGAGATGAGAGACAGAGTTGATAAGATAGTGGGCTTTGGTTCAGAAAGCATTTGGGTTAGTACATTTCATTCAACCTGTGTCAGAATGCTTAGAAGATACATAGACAGGCTGGGATATGATACTAATTTTACAATCTATGATACAGATGATCAGAAGACTGTAATGAAAGAAGTATGTAAGAAGCTTCAGATTGATACTAAAAATCTTAAGGAAAAAACAATCCTTAATGCTATTTCGTCTGCCAAAAATGAGTTGATTTCTCCAGAACAGTTTATGCTTAATGCAGAAGGTGATTTTAATAAGAAAAAAGTTGGAAAAGCATATATAGAGTATCAAGCCCAGTTGAAGAAGAATAATGCACTTGATTTTGATGATCTGTTGACTAAGGCAGTAGAGTTACTGCGCAATAATGCAGATATACTTGATTCATATCAGGAAAGATTCAAATATATTATGATAGATGAGTATCAGGATACAAATACGGTTCAGTTTACATTTGTAAGTTTACTTGCGAAGAAATATCGTAATCTATGCGTTGTAGGTGATGATGACCAGTCTATCTATAAGTTTAGAGGTGCGAATATTGGAAATATTCTGAATTTTGAAAAAGTATTTAGCAATGCTAAAGTAATAAAACTTGAGCAGAATTATAGATCAACACAGAATATTCTGAATGCAGCCAATGATGTTATTAAACATAATTTCGGCAGAAAAGATAAGACATTATGGACAGACAATGATGAGGGAGATAAAATTGATTTCCTTCAGGTAGATACAGCATATGACGAAGCTGAAATGATAGCTGCTGAAATATCTTCGCGAGTGGAAGATGGAACATATAATTATAGTGATTGCGCCTGCCTTTATAGAACAAATGCACAGTCTCGAGTGCTGGAAGAAAAGTTCATCAGAGCTAATATTCCGTACAAGATTATAGGTGGAGTTAACTTCTATCAGAGAAAAGAAATTAAAGATTTACTTGCTTATCTTAAAACAATAGATAATGCTAAGGATAATGTAGCAGTCAAACGTATTATAAATATTCCAAAACGAGGAATAGGTCTTTCAACTATAGATAAGATTCAAACTTATGCTGACAACATGGGAATAAGTTTCTTTGAAGCATGCTGTGTATCAGAAGAAGCATTAGGCGTAGGAAGAGCCTCTACAAAGGTTAATTCATTTGTGCAATTTATTCATTTACTTAGAGTTAAATTGGAATATGTGTCATTAAGTCAGCTTATGGATGAAATCCTTGAAGATACAGGATATCTGGCTGAGCTTAAGGCTGAAGATACGGATGAATCTAGAGCAAGAATTGAGAATATAGATGAATTGATAAGTAAGATTACAGCCTATGAAGACGAAAGCGAAGAACCTTCTTTAGGTGAATTCTTAGAAGAGGTTGCTCTGGTAGCAGAAATTGATGGACTTGAAGATGATGCGAATTATGTGGTACTTATGACTATTCATAGCGCTAAGGGATTAGAATTCCCTAAAGTATTTCTGTGTGGCATGGAAGATGGGTTATTTCCAAGTTATATGACCATTCAAGGAGATGATCCGTCTGAACTTGAAGAGGAAAGACGTTTATGTTATGTAGCAATTACAAGAGCAAAAGACAGTCTAACGATAAGCTGTGCCAAATCCAGAATGATTAGAGGTGAGACACAGTATAATAAAATGTCACGATTTATTAAAGAGATTCCAAGTAAACTCTTAGATGTAAGGTCTGGACGATTAATTACTTCAGGTTCGGAACATAATAATACGATTATGAAGCCAACTCAGTCTGTATATGCTAAACAAAGTTTTGCAAAGAAAGCATTTGATCCTAAACAATTTACAGTTACTAAGCCAGCTTCATTAGACTATGGCGTTGGAGATAGTGTTAAACATATTAAGTTTGGTGTTGGAATAGTCATAGAAATTACTGAAGGTGGAAGAGACTTTGAAGTAAGCGTTGATTTTGAAAAGTTTGGTATAAAAAAGATGTTTGCATCATTTGCAAAGTTAAAAAAAATAATTTAAAATTAATTATATTTTTTGATTATCTAATAGTAAAATGCAACATAAAGTGGTATACTATTAACTATCAAAGGTAAAATGCATTATAAAGAAAGGGCGTGTTTGATATGAATAAAGTAGAAGAGATAATTGCAGCTTCCAAATTAGGTGAATTACTTAATAAGCAAAAAGAAGAAGAGAAGAAAAGCAACAAGTGGGTATGGGCATTAGCCATTATCGGAGGTGTTGTAGTAGTTGCAGGTATTGCAATTGCGGCTTATAAGTTACTTAATTCCAAATGCTGTTCTGAATGTGAAGATGATTTTGAAGATGACTTTGACGAAGATTTCTTTGAAAACGAAGAAGATAACTAATATTATTACAAGTATAACTGTCTCAGCGATGAGGCAGTTATTTTTACTTAATCATAATAGAAAATTACGGTCTGTATTTTCTATACAAAATGGAAAGAATATATTATAATTAATTATCTGATTTGGAAAGGTTAGGTAATATAGTAATTATGGAAGATAAACAAGGAAAAGAAATGTTGGAGTTCATAGGTGGAATCGTAATGTGCATTGCTGGGTTATTATTATTCTGCAATAGAGTTACAGTAACATCAGGATGGGGAATGGGTAGAATCTCATTTTGGGGACTTTTAGGAAATGGTGTTCCATCTGGAATGATAGTAATACCATTAATTATAGGAATTGTTATAATGTTTGTAATACCAAGAAGTATAGTAGGCAAGATAGTAACAGCCGCCGGTGCATTGATTATTATTGTCAGTATTATTGAATCAACTAGGCTGATATTTATAGGAGCTAATTTATTTGAATATATATTAATGCTGGTGCTTATATTTGGCGGAGCAGCTTTAGTGCTAAAAGTAGCTATGTTTGGACCTGCTTCTAACAGAGGACATAATAGTTCTGCTCATAAGTCGAAAAATAATTCAACACATACATCAGAATCAGATAGCGTATCAGATGAATTAGAGGATATTAAGAAGAAGTATAGATAGATATAAAAATACAAATGAATACGAGCTAATGCAAACATATATGAAAAAAGAAATGCATTCAGATAATGGAAGTGAAAATAGAAGTAAAATAGAAATGAATAATAGATTAACAAGAAAGGTTTACAATGAAAAAAGGACAGATTTACGAAGGTATTATAGAAAGACTTGATTTTCCTCAGAAGGGATATATTAATTATAATGAAGATGGAGAAATATATAAGATATTGGTAAAGGGTACTATTCCGGGACAGAAAGTTAGATTTATTCTTAATAAGAAGAGGCCGGGTAAATGCGAAGGAAGGTTAGAAGAGGTTATTGTGCCATCAGAGCTTGAAAATGTAAAACCTAGATGCCAACATTTCGGAGTTTGTGGGGGCTGTACTTATCAAACTATGAGTTACGATAATCAGCTTAAAATTAAATCAGAACAGGTTAAGAATATTATTGATGAAGTATGTTCTGATTATGAATATGAAGGAATTACAGGCAGTCCTGTTGAATGGAATTATAGAAATAAGATGGAGTTTTCGTTTGGTGATGAATACAAGGATGGACCTCTTGCACTTGGAATGCATAAAAAGGGCAGCTTTCATGATATTGTTACTATAACTGACTGTCAGATAGTAGATGATGATTACAATAAGATTATTAAGGTTGTTTTAGAACATTTTACAGAACTTAATTCAAAGTTCTTTCATAAGATGACTCATATTGGGTACTTAAGACATCTTCTTCTTAGACGTGCAGTTAGAACTGGTGAGATTCTTATAAATGTACTAACCAGCACTCAAGAAAGTGATATTGAAAGAGCAAGCTATGATAGATTAAAAGATAAGTTACTTGGGTTAGAATTAAGTGGAAATATAAAAGGTATAATGCATACATACAATGATAATCTGGCAGATGTAGTAAAGAGTGACAGAATGGAAATTCTCTATGGAACAGATTACATTTATGAGGAAATTTTAGACCTTAAATTCAAAATCTCGACATTCTCATTTTTTCAAACGAATTCGCTTGGCGCAGAGGTACTGTATAGAAAGGCCCGTGAATATGTTGGAGAAACAAAGGATAAAGTTGTATTTGATTTATATAGTGGAACAGGTACAATTGCACAAATGCTTGCGCCTGTTGCGGCTAAAGTTGTAGGTGTGGAAATTATTGAAGAGGCTGTTGAGGCAGCGAAGACAAATGCCAAGCTTAATGGTCTTAAAAATTGTGAGTTCATAGCTGGTGATGTTTTAAAAGTTATTGACTCAATAACAGATAAGCCAGACCTTATTGTACTTGACCCGCCGAGAGATGGTATCAATCCTAAGGCATTATCTAAGATTATAGATTATAATGTTGATAGAATTGTATATATTTCATGCAAACCAACTAGCCTTGCACGAGACCTTATAATGTTGCAGGAACGCGGGTACAAGGTTGAAAAGGTAGCATGTGTGGACATGTTTCCAGAGACGGGGCACGTTGAGACGGTTTGCTTGTTATCACGTAAATAGCCTGTTTGCGCGGGTTTGCGGCATTATATGAGAAATATGTACCTGTGTTTTTAGCAGGAAAATATGTATATAGAGCCTGAAAATTAATAGGGGGGTAAATTATTCGTGTGTGACTAGAGCACGTGCGCCGGAATAGTATGGTTAGCGTGATAGACCGCGAATGGTTTACCCCCTCATGTATGTAAATGTTATTTTATAATCATAAAGCTATCATAAATGGTGGCATTCTATTTTTGTACAGCAAAGGCAGTATTATGAATATATCGAATATATGAGAAGTTGTAATAATACCATTAGACTATAATCAGACTAAAAATGGATTAAATGCGGATTGAAAATAGACTGCGAATATGATATACTCTTTTTAGTAAGTTAGGAGGTTTTCTAAAGAATGGAAAAAGAAGTTTTATTAGATACATATGTTCTTCAGCAGGATATGAGAATACGTTTGCCTAAGCAAATAATTAACAATCTTAATGTTGTAAAAGGTGAAACACAATTTGATATTTATATGAATATTGAAAGTGAAGAAATTATATTAAGAATTTCTAAAAATAAAAAAGGTGGTAATACTGATGCAAAGTAGAAATCCGGAAATTCTCTTTGAGAAAATAAAAAGTGTAAATAATCCGAATTCAATGCATGGAATATATCCATATAGAGGAAAAATTTCTGCAATAGATGCAGCAAATATTATTAAGCAGCTACCTGAACAAGGAACAATTTTAGATCCATTTTGTGGCTCTGGAACAATTGTCTATGAAGGACAACGACATGGACTAACAGCTTTTGGCGTGGATAATAATCCACTTGCTGTTACACTTGCAAGAGCAAAAGTTCATAAAGAAGCTACAAGCAGTTTACAGGAATGTCAATATTATATAGAATTGGCAAAGAAAGATTTGGAAAATGAAGATTTTGAATCAATGCCCGAAGGACCGGCTAAATCATTTCATGAACAGTCAGCAAATGAAATAATGTGTATGAAAAAATATTTTGATGAGATGAATGATTTCTTAAAGGGTATTTTTTATGGCGCAATCGCACTTACCGCAAGGGGGTGTAACAATTATGTTTGGACTTCAAGTACTGTAGGAAAAAATATTGAGCCTAAAAGATATATTAATTTTTTTGAAAAAATGGAATCTAAAACTAAGAAGCATTCAAAACATTTTAATGATGTGTCTGTTCCAGATGCAACCATTATTCGTGGAGATAGTAGAGAATTATCACAATATATTAAACCGCACAGTATTGACTATGTTTTTACAAGCCCTCCTTATTTCGATGGTTTGGATTATACTGCATACTATGGAAAGCTGATATATGATATTTTTGAGACTGATAGGATAGAAATAAAAAAACAGTTAATACAGTATGTAGATTCTTACCGGGAAGATATGAGGCTGGTATTAGAACAATTAGACATAGTTACAACAGAAAACGCGCTTATTATTTTTGTTGTTGGAGACAAAAAAGTTAAAGGTGGAGTTATAAACGGTGGAGAATTTTTTAATGCAATTAAAGAAGCCTCGTATATTGAAGAACGTAGTTATAGCGGAAGTTCAAGCCAGGTGTTTGATGTTTTAAATAATACTGATAGAAAAGAACAAATTATTGTTTGGGATAAATATAAAGGAGAGATAATAAAACATGGATTTTAAACCTAAAGCAGATATATTTATTGGTGATAGTAGAAATATGAAGGATGTAGCTGACGGAAGTGTACAACTTATTATAACTAGTCCACCATATGGCGCACTTAAGGATTACGATAATGATGGCCAGATTGGTCTGGATCAGTCGTATGCAGATTATATAGAAAACCTTAATGATGTATGGAAAGAATGTATTCGAGTGCTTGGACCTGATGGGAAATTGTGCATAAATATTATGCCTTTGTTTGAGTCAGGAAATGCAACTCCTTTCAAAAGAAGAGTGACACACACTGTAATTTCAGATATTGAAAAATTTATGGATTCTACAGGAGAGATGTTTACATTTGCCTTATATGTATGGGATAAACGAAAAATTGTTAGATTTAGTTCGTTTGGAAGTTATCCATATCCTACAAATATTTTTTCTACAATGCCATATGAGTGGATAATAGTATTTTGTAAAAAAGGGAAGAGAGATAAGGTAAGCGAAGAAATAAAAGCAAAATCAAAGTTAACTCAAAAAGAGTGGGCAGAGTGGGCTATTAATTCTTTCTGGGAAATGCAGCCAGCCAAAGCAAAGTCAGAGGGGCATCCTGCACCATTTCCAAAAGAATTACCACATAGACTTATAAAACTCTATAGTTTTTATGGAGACACTGTTTTAGATCCATTTATGGGAACTGGTACGACGGCTGAGGCGGCGCTTGAGTTGGGAAGAAATGCGATTGGTTACG
>CAZNEZ010000037.1:0-24490 GCA_964572475.1 uncultured Lachnospiraceae bacterium | reverse complement strand
AAGAAGAATGCAAAGCATTCTTCCAAGCGTTCACGCCGGTGAACGCTTTTTTACCTTAAATCTGTCATTGCTACAGCATCCATATCGTCAAATGCCTGATTCTCTCCAGCCATTCCCCATATAAATGTATAAGCTCTTGTAGCCGATGCTGCATGAATTGACCAGCTTGGTGAGATAACAGCCTGTTCATTTCTCATAACAATATGTCTTGTCTCTGTTGGCTCTCCCATGTAATGGAATACAACGGCATCTTCTGGAAGTTCAAAATATAAATATACTTCCATTCTTCTATCATGTGTATGGCAAGGCATTGTATTCCAAACGCTGCCTGGCTTCAGTGCTGTCATTCCCATAACAAGCTGACAGCTTTCAACCTGTCCAGGAAGTATGTATTTATTAATTACTCTATGATTTGATTCCTCAAGAGTTCCAAGCTCAACTTTATTACAATCTTTAATTATTATAGTATCATCGTTTGGTGTACCTTCCATCTTTATCTGAACAGTTTTATATGTTTTATGTGCTGGAGTACTATTAAAGTAGAATTTAGCCGGATTACTTCTATCTTCGCTCGCAAATTTAATATCCTTTGCCCCCATACCTATATACATTCCATCTTTGTATTCTAAAATATATTCTTTACCGTCAACAGTTACTGTTCCTCTGCCTCCGATATTTATAATTCCCATTTCTCTTCTCTGCAAGAAATATTCTGCTCTAATCTCATCTCCAGCTGTAAGTACCAAATCTTTATCTTTAGGCATTGCTGAACCAGTAATAATTCTATCAATATGGCTATATACAGTTTTTATTTCATTTTCAATGAATACTTCAGGAATCAAAAATTCCTCTCTTAATCTGTCAGTTGTATAAAATTTTGCATCTTTTGGGCTTGCTGCTGTTCTTACTTCCATTTTGTTCACCTATTGCACTTTTGCAATCCTTTCAAATTATATATTCTATATTAATACCATATTATGATGATATATCTACAATTTAATATCAATAATGCTATTAGATTTAGACTCTGTGTTATCAGAAGCCTGATGAACCGCTTCTACAAATGCTTTAGACATACTAGTTATCGCTGGATAATCTCCTCTTGCTGCTCCTTCTGTAAGGTTACTCCCTGTTCCTACTGCAACAGCTCCTGCTTTTAACCATTCATGCACATTTTCAACAGATACTCCTCCAGTTGGCATAAATTGGGCCTGTGGCAATGGTCCTTTAAATGATTTAATAATCGACGGTGAATATGCATTGCCTGGAAATACTTTTAAGATATCACAACCAGATTCCATTGCTGTAACTGCCTCAGTAACTGTCATAATTCCAGGTATTACTGGAATGCGGTACCTATTGCAAAGCCTGATTGTCTCATTATTAAAACAAGGACTTACAACAAATTCGGCACCTGCTAATATTACTATTCTTGCTGTTTCAGAATCAAGTACTGTACCTGCTCCGATAACTACATCTGTTCCTTTATATTTTTTAGTAAGCTCCTTGATTATATCAACTGCTCCAGGTACTGTCATTGTAATCTCTATGAGGTTAATTCCTCCCCTTACAATAGATTCAATAATGCGAATTCCCTGTCTTTCTTCCTCTGCTCTTACAACTGCAATAAGTTTTTCTTCTTTAATCTTAAGTAAAATATTCTCTTTTTCCATTGTATCCTCCTATATCGCCATCTTTATCTAACTATTATACTACAATTTCCATCCTGGTAAATATTCTTTTGTATTAAAAAGCATTTTATCAAATAATCTTCTTTCATCAATACTATTCAGCTTAGCTTTTATCAATGGCTGATTAACAAATGCTCTATATGCCATATCTTTATCCTTATTAATTGCAGCTTCAATTATCATAGCATACGACTCTATGTGCGGTTTCATAAGTTTATATATATATTCCTTAACCTCTCCTGCAAACACAGGCATTATACTGTCTTTTCTAAACACTGCATTGGTTTCAACCACAGCACCCTTAGGGATATTAGGTATCTGTCCATAATTAGGTATATTAACATTACTTATAGTTTCAGTAAGTCCAAGAAGTGACTTCATAAGTAATACACCTTCTTCTCCTGATGACTTAGGTGTCACTATCTCTTCATCCATAGTAATTCTATATGCGCGTTTAATCCTTAAAGCTTCTTCTTCTCTTCTTTGTTCAACTGTAGTAAGCCCAAATTTCCATTCAGCAACAGTAGCAGGGTTTGATAGATATGTAGGTTCTAAAAACTCTGCCAAATGCCTGTCTCCAGCCGCTGCTATCCATCCATATTTATTGTACAAATCAAATTTCACTTTTTCAGCTGAAACAAAGGTATCGTTCATCCAATTCTTTCCAGCTCCAAATGTTACTCCTTCAGCCTCATTTTTCTGAACAAATTCATCATATAATGGCATTAAATCTAAACCTCTATAACTTGCTTTATTAAACCATGTAAAATGATTAATTCCAAGTACATTAACATTGATATCCTGTCTACTTACCCCTTCTATTCCATATGATTTTCCAAGCATATCTGCTAAAAGCTGTTCTGTTCCAAATACCTCATGGCAACAACCAAATGCCTTGATTTTAGGAAATGTTCTATATAATGTCTGAACACATACTGTCATCGGATTAGTATAATTTATAACCCATGCATTTGGAGAATACAGTCTGATTGCTTCTGCAATTGTAACAAACATCGGAACTGTTCTAAGCGCTCTCACCATGCCACCAGGTCCTGTAGTATCACCAACTGACTGATATATACCATATTGTTCAGGGGTATGTACATCGCTGTCCATTTCATTAAGAGTTCCTGGAAGTATTGAAATAATAACAAAATCAGCTTCTTCTAAAGCTTCCTCAATTGAATTAACTGCTATATATTTCCACTTTCCTTTAGACAGTTTATTCTTTGTAAATTTATTACCAATCACTTCATTTTGTCTTGCCGCAGAATAATCAATATCATATAGTTTTATTGTTCCATTCATAGCTAAATCACATGCAAGATCAGACATCAAAGTCCATGCCCATCCTTTAGAACCACCACCTATATATGCGATATTTACGTCATCTGCCTTCGTAAATGTACTATTATATACCATTACAATTCTACCTTTCTTCTGCATTATATACTATAAGTACTTCAGTATACCGGCACTTTGTTTTTTCACATATACACATTATAGCATATGTTTAACTATAATAAAACAAAGGGTTTGCTTCCGCAAACCCTTTGCACTCTATGTTAACTTATACCACACTTTTTATAATAAATATTCTATAGAATATATTATTACTCTTCATTACTATTATCTTCTACTTCTTTTTTAGCTCCAAGTATTGTAACACCTAATACAGTTGCAGCGCCTACAAATAAGATAAGATATAATCCAATTTCAAATGTATCACCTGTCTTAAATGCAGAACTTAAAGGATCTTCTTCTTCCAAAATCTCTTCAAATTCATCAACTATAGTTGTACCCTGATTAAGAGGTATTTCTTCATCTATAATATCTTCTGTTACTGTTGTTGTTTCCTGTACTGTTGTTGTTTCTGAATCTTCTTCTGTTGTATCCTGTACTGTCGTTGTTTCTGAATCTTCTTCTGTTGTATCCTGTACTGTCGTTGTTTCTGAATCTTCTTCTACTACTGTTGTTTCCTGTATTGTTGTCGTATCTGGTACTGTTGTTGTCTCTGATATTGTTGTTGTCTCTTGTACTGTTGTTGTTTCTTGTACTGTTGTTGTTTCTTGTACTGTTGTTGTTTCTGGTACTGTTGTTGTTTCTTGTACCGTTGTTGTCTCTTGTACCGTTGTTGTCTCTTGTACTGTTGTTGTCTCTTGTACTGTTGTTGTTTCTAGCAGTGTTGTCTCTTGTGCTGTTGTTGTTTCTGGCACTGTTGTCTCTGGTACTGTTGTTGTCTCTTGTACTGTTGTTGTTTCTGGTACTGTTGTTGTCTCTTGTACTGTTGTTGTCTCTAGTTCTCTTTTAACTTTCATTGGAACTGCATGAGCTTCAGCATTGACATTAATATCATTAGCCATAATTGAACCATCAAAGTTTCCTTCTAATGATACTGAATATGTTGGTGCCAAAACCTGACCTATAGCTTCACAAAGAACTATTTTCTTCATGTTCTTAGCTTCTGCTGCTTCTGCATTAGTAGCTGGATCTCTGTCAACAAAATTCAATATGATGTTACCTGCTAGCGGATTAAAATCTGCTCTTGAACCATTAATTGCTTCTTTAGGTGTCTTAAGTGTATCTGTAAACTCTGTACAATCAACATTTATAACATACATATTATCTTCTGAAATATTATAATAATCTATACTTCCAATCTTACCATAATCATTAGCTGAAATATCAAATACATATGTATTAAGTGTACCTTTCAGTAGCTTTCCCTTTGACATATCTACTGATACATTATTAAAATCATTATAAGTTATATCTGTTCCATCATTATCTGCCAACTTAACAGATATCTTCTGTAAATATTCAAACTGCTTATCAAAATCTAAGAATTTAGAATCTACTGGTTGAATATTATATCCTTTTTTATTTGCAAATAATGAATCATTAACCTTATAAAAGTTTTCCTGATCCTGGTTCTTATCGATATTATTAACATCTGTATTGAGATAAAGAACAGCTTTATCAGTTGATTGTTCTGACCACTGAAGCTTTCCCGAAATCCATTTTCCCATTATTACATTAGTTTTTACCATATTAGTTGAATCATATATATTACCATCATTATAACCACCAAACTCTGAACCAGCTACATCTCCACCTGCTGCTATATTACCAACTGTATGGGCAAAACATGTAAGATTGACATGTGAAAACAGGCTAAAGTCTCCAGCTATTCCGAATATATTACCTAAATCAGTAGACTTCTCATATGAAGTAACCTCACTGTCAAGAACTCCTGTAGCACCTACTACACTAATAGAACTAAATAATAAAACGACCATAGATACTGCTGCTATAGACTTTCTTTTTCTATTCATTGCGTTTAATAAATTCATCAAACTTCTCCTTTACTATTCGTAATAGCTTTATATTATTTTTCTTTATTGTTGAATGTATAATAAATCATATTTACAAATAGCACACCCCTAATTAAGGGGGGGATAAGAGGGGGATATTTTAGTTCTACCGGGGGATTTGACTTTTTGTGGAAAATAATTGTATTAAAATTACTAATTACATATTAATTATTTTTTGAAAATACAATTCTATTTTTGCCTAAGTCTTTTGCTTCATATAAAGCTTTATCCGCATTTTGAAGTAATTCTGCTGATGTTGTTCCATTCTTTGGAATCATTGCAACACCTATACTCAAACTAATCTTATACTGGTTGTCCTCATAGCTATACTCTTTTGCCAATTCAAGAATTTGATTTAGAATATCTTTAACTTTTTCTTCGTTTATCGTATCACGAATAAATATAAGGAACTCATCTCCACCATATCTGGCAGCAAAAATATTTTCATTAGTTACCTTCTTGAGAATAGCACCTACATCTTTAATAACCTTATCTCCAAAATAATGCCCGTTATTATCATTAGTCTGCTTAAAATTATCAATATCAATATACGCAAGTGCCCCTACTTCTCCTAAGCCACGTCTTGATAAATACCTTTCAATCTTATAGTTAGCACTTTCTTTATTATAAAGACCTGTAATAGCATCTAATCTCGCCATCTCTTTAAAATACTCAATCTCTCTTTTTTGAGCATCAATATTGCTTACCGTTCCCATTATTCTAAGAAGATTTCCTCTACGTGAGCGGATAGCATTGGCCTTAACTTTACACCAGACTGGCTTCTCATATTTATTTAGAATTCTTATCTCGGCTTCAACAAAATCTCTTCCTGATTCAAAAAGTTCAGCCATATATAATACCTTATCAGAATCCTTTGAATATGCATTAACTCCAATCTTTAATTCTTCTACTGTATCCGGCCAGATACATTCTCTTCCAAATATTTCTTTCCATCTTTCAGAACAATAGCCTTTATTAGATTTGCAGTTGTACTCAAATACAACACTTTCAGATTGTTTTGTAAGCATTTTAAAATGTTCATCATTAATTTTGTTATTCTTGTTATACTTTCTCTGAATCCAAATGAGATAGGCAATAAACAAGAAGCATACAAGTGTTATTTCAACACTCATAACAACACCATTATTTATTATATTAGTATACTGTGTCTCTACTGAGTTTGCTGTAACTATTGAAACTACATACCAGTCATTATATGAAAGCTTAGAAAAACATATATACTTTTTATTCTTACCGGTACCATAACTGACATTTCCCGTTTCCTTAGACTTAATGCAGCTAATTATAGCCGAAGTAGGATTATCATCTCTAGGAAATAAATCCGATACATCAATAACTTTTTCTGAAGTATTACCTGCTTTTGTAACCAAAGTACCATCTTTTTGCATTATAAATGTGTTACCGCTCTGACCAAATGAAGATATCTCAAGAATACTTGATAATTTATTGATACTATTCTTACATATTAAAGCACCCCTTACTTCATCGTCTTTAATAATAGGAACAGAGAAAATTACATAAGATTCAGCTTTATTATCAGAAACATATACTTCAGATACTGAATTTTTTCCATCTAATGTCTTTTTAATATAGCTTTCATCAGCTAGGTTCTCCTTTTTGCCATTATTCCAGAGTCCATTACCATTGGATTCTACTATAGCAAAATCTGTAAATACATCATTTTCAACCTGTTTATTCAATACCTTCATCATATCATCTGACTGTATATCTTTGTAATCAGCTACAATATATGAAAGTGATTTTAAAAGTGAAAAACATTCACCTATTTTGGAATTAGCATTAGAAGCCGTCTCATCTGTAAGATCAGTAAGATGATTTGTTGTCTGATTCTCTAGATTTTTCTCAACATTATCTTTAAATGCAACATATGAACTTAGTACACATGCTATCACAATTATAAGTATAAATGGCGTAAGCCTAACTCTTTTTGCAACCTTGATAAATATTGTATAATCCGCTTTTTTAGTTTCCTTTTTCATAACATTCTCCTATCTAGTTAATACTAAATAATTCTTTTTCAACTTCAGTAACCGGCTTAGGTTTTGAATAGTAAAAGCCTTGTAATCTATCACATCTTGCAGTTTTTAGGAAATCTCCCTGTTCCTCTGTTTCAATTCCTTCACATACAACTGTCATATTTAAATGTTTCGCCATTCCAATAATATCACTGGTAACAACTCGTCCTTTATCTGTATATTCAGATTCTCTAAGAAACTCTCTGTCAATCTTTAAAATATCAATTGGAAGAAGATTAATCATGTTAAGTGATGAATAACCAGAACCAAAATCGTCCATTGCAATAATAAAGCCTTTCTTATGTAACTCTTCCATAATCTTAATTGCATTTTCTTGATTCTCTAGAAATGAATTTTCCGTAATTTCAAGTTCAATGTAACTAAGTGGTAATGAATATCTGTTAATAAGAGTTGTAAGTTCATCTATTAATCCAAAATTATTAAGATGAGTTCGCGATACATTAATTGCAATTGGAATAGGGGTTTTACCCTCATCTATCCATTTTCTAATCAATCTGCATGCTTGTTCCCATATGCATAGATCTAACTTAAGAATAAAACTATTCTTCTCAAATATATCAATGAATTCTGATGGTGGTCTTACACCATAAGACGGATCATTCCATCTTGCAAGTGCTTCTGCTGCAATAACCCTTCCATCGGATGAGTATTGTGGTTGTAAATACATCTCAAATTCATCATTCTCTAGTGCTTTATCCATCAGACTTTCAATTTCTTTTTCATGCATAACCTTCTCTCTGATTTCATAATCATAGAATGCATAATAGTTTATTCTATTTCCCTTAATAGACTTTTTAGCTAAAAGAGCTCTATCACTCATCATATCTATATCTATATCCTCTTCACCTATTCTGTATATACCAAATGCAGTTACCAGTTTAAGCCTTGTAATACTTTCCTTAATGATTGAATTAGTCTTCTCCACAAATTCAATAAGCTCGTCCTCTGTATCATAATATATTAATACACAGAATACATCAGCGTAAAATCTGGCAACTATCTCATCTTTTCTAAGCATCTTTTGAACTTCGGTTGCAACATATTTTAATGTTCTATTGCCTCCTACAATTCCATACATATCATTTACCAGTTTAAATTTATCAATATCAAATTCTATAAGTGCGTACCGTTTATTAGTATTCTTAAGAATAGAAGTTCCTAGCTGTTTAAATCTATTCCAGTTAATTGTAGTAGTAACTGGATCCGTATATACTACAGAATTTAGTAAAATATTCTTTTTCACTCTATCTAGTACAAATATCCCTATAATCAGTATTACCGCCATAATTACAAATCTAATTGCTATATATGAATATTTTGATATAACCTCTGTAATAGTTAATTCACTTTTCTTAGTCACGTTATTATATAAAAATGTATTAAATTCTGATGGTGACATATTCATTATACATTTATCAATGACATTTGCACACTCTTTATCACAATTATTTCCAAACGCATAGCTTATAATAAATTTAAAATCTGATGCTGCAAATATATTAAAACCATTAAAATCTTCTTTTGATGATGCGTCTAGGTAAATACTGTTAAGCATCACCACCAAATCAATCTCTCTATTCTCTAGTGCTTTAAGGCACTGTGAGGGAGAGGCATAATAATAAATATCTGGAGAATCATACCTTTCATTGGCATAATATGCAAGTTCTTCATTGCCATCTATCATTCCTATTTTAATTTTACTATTATTTTCACTATACTCATAGTCATTCAAACCAACTGACAATGCACTCTGACTTGTAATCGATTCTGATGAGACAATATTTTTATTAAGTTCACTGGCATCATAAGATAAATATCCAGCAAAAATGCCATTCTTTACGTCTTTAATCTTCTCAATTCCCTCGGATTTATTATCCACCATCTCGTACTCAATACTGATATCTGTCTGTTTCTTAACATAATCTAGAATATTAATCAAAACTCCACTTAGTATTCCTTCGTCATTATAATATGAATATGGTGCATAATCCTCTATATAATACACTTTTATCTCAGGAGATGTATTAATATAGTTCCTTTCGGTTTCTGTAAATGCAATATTAATATTAGTGATATCCCCAAAATATTTATTTTGTAATTTAACTTCAAACGCTTGTTCTGAAGTTAACAGTTCAGTAATAGCAGCTACAATTTCTGATGCGATACTGGAATCCTCTTTTTTTACAAAGAGGCTTATATTCATATCGCCAGGTGATGCAATTATCTGATACTTATCATCCTCAATACACTTTGGAAGATATACAGCCTCAATATCACCATTATCAAGAGCAAGCATGAGATTATCATAACTTGCATATTCTTTATGATTGTACTTTATTCCAATAGAATTATAATATTTATCTAGTATATTAACCGATTCATCACCACTAATTGTTCCAATTATTAATCCTGATAATGAATCAGTATTGTCATAATATAATTTTTGTTCCGTACTCTTTGTATATATTCCAGTATGTATCTTGGCAACAGTAACTCCTACATTTATGTATCTGTCATCAGCAAATAAGGAATTATCATATGTACACACAACATTTGCAACTCCAATATCCAAATAATCCTTACACTCAGAAGTATTACCTGGTATAAACTTAGTGTTACAATTAAGCTTATCTTTTACTTTTCCAATATAATCATACAAATACCCAGATGAAGCATTGCTTCCTCCGTATTCTACCATTCCATATATATCATCAAATGCAATATTAAGTGATACTATACTTCTATCAGATACTTGTGCGTCTATGTTATATGTAAAACAAAGGCTTATCACAATAAGTGATAACAATATGCCTTTTAGTCTTTTCATTCACATTTTCTCCTTATTTGCGGTGTTTTGATAATTTTATCACAAAGAATAATATATTACAATCAGCTACCTAATAATTCTATTAGATCATCTCTTGTTAAACTAGATAATGAAACCTGTTCTTCATTTATAATCTTATCTGCAAGATCCTTTTTGCTCTGTTGTAGCTTAACAATCCCCTCTTCTATAGAATTCTGAGTTATAAGCTTGTATACAGATACAACATTTGTCTGTCCAATCCTATATGCTCTATCTGTTGCCTGATTCTGAACTGCTACATTCCACCATGGTTCATAATGAATAATTGTATCAGCACCGGTTAGATTAAGTCCTGTTCCACCAGCTTTTAATGAAATAAGAAAGACATTTGTTTCATCCTGATTAAATGCATCAATCATCTTAACTCTTTTTTCTTTTGTAGTAGAGCCAACAAGCATATAATAAGATATCTGCTCTTCCTCAAATTTTTTCTGAATAATATCAAGCATTGAAGTGAACTGTGAAAACAATAATATCTTATGTCCTCCTTCTATAGCATTTTTAACAAGTTCTAAACATGTTTCAAGCTTAGCTGATCCATCATCATAATCTTCATAACATAATGAAGGCTCACAGCAAATCTGTCTAAGTCTAGTTAATTGTGCTAAAATCTGTATTCTATTATGGCTAAATGCCTCATCTGTAGAATTAAGAAGATTCTCCTTGAGCTCAAGCATATTAGCTACATACAGTTTATTCTGTTCATCTTCCATCTTAGAATAAATATTATATTCCATCTTCTCCGGAAGATCCTTTAATACATCCTTCTTAAGTCTTCTTAACACAAATGGTGCTATCATTCTTCTAAGCTGGTTAGCTGCAACACCATCACTTTTTTTACTAATCGGAACATCAAATTTCTCTCTGTATTTACCATATGAATATAAAAATTTAGGCATAACAAAATCAAAAACACTCCAAAGTTCACTAAGTCTATTCTCAATAGGTGTACCTGTAAGGGCAAATCTTGTATCTGACTTAATCTTTTTAACAGTTTTTGCAGCCTGTGTATTATAATTTTTAATAAATTGTGCTTCATCAATTATGTTATATCTAAAATATATATCTGAATACATATCGATATCTCTTTTTAATAAATCATACGATGTAATTACAACATCATATGATTTGTAATTATTAAGAATCTCTCTTCTCTCGCTTTTTCCACCAACTACAGCTACAGTAGTAATATCTGGTGAGAATCTGCTAATCTCTTTTTGCCAGTTATATACAAGTGATGCCGGTGTAACTATAAAGCTAGGCTTTCTATCATTTTTTGCAGTTTCATCCAAATAAGATTTAATCAGTGCAATAACTTCAATAGTCTTTCCAAGTCCCATGTCATCAGCCAAAACTCCTCCAAATCCACATGAATCCATGGTTTTAAGCCATCTAAAGCCTGTTTTTTGGTAATGTCTCAATACATTACTAAGATTCTCTGGTACCTCAAAATCACTATCTTCTATTGATTTGATAGTTCTTACAAGTGCTTTAAATCCACTATTTCTATTATACTTTATTCCTTTTCCATCTTTTAATACATTTTCTAAGTACAATGCTCTATATTTAGGAATAAATATCTCTTTTTCAAACAACTCATCTGCCGATATATTAAGTCCATAAGATAATTCTCCTAATACCTCAAAGCCATTATCCTTGAGCTTGACAAAATCGCCATTTTCCAACCTGACGTAATTGCGATTTTCTTGGTAAGCCTGTAATAATCTCTTAAGTTCATCTCTATCATAGCCTTCCGCATCAAGATTAACATTTAGCCATTCTTCCTCTAACGAAACTAGTGCAGTAACCTTAGGAGGTGTAACTATATTTATATTACTAAATCTATTACTGACTTTCACATCACCATATACTGTGAATTCTGATACTCCGCCATCTATCAACTGATATATAAGCTCATAATCATTACATACAAAAGTTCCATCTATTTGTGGTAAGTTAAAATATTTTAATACTAGATTCTTTATCTGATATTCTTTTTTATAATCCCTGCAAACCTTCAGTGATTCTATCCTTCCTCTAAAAAGGTCCAATGAATATTCACCATACATTGATTTCATATACATTATAACATTATTAGAGTTATCTATATCAAATTCAAATTCGCACTCAAGCTCCCATGGACTAAACTCCTCGAGACTAAATTTATTCATTTTAACATCACAATACTTAGTTATAATCGGTATAACTGCTGTACAAAATGCCGATGTATCTTTTCTTCCCACTAACATCTTATCTCTTGAATTCAATGTGAATCTAATAAATTCATACATATCCTTAGAAAACTCTTCATCACATTCATATATCGTGGCACTATTATATATATATAAATGTCTTCCCCCATGAAAAAGGCCTGCTGCACCGCTCATTTCAAAAGAAAGTCCTTTATCTCCTATACCCTTAATTGAGATTTTGATTTTGGGTGATTTTTTTTCAATTTCTACAACCGAACCATCATTCCATACAACTGGATTAGAGATATCATTAGTAAGACTAATAAATCTTTCTATTGAATTCCCCACAAGAACCAGTTCTCTAAGATTATCTGTACCTGTAATTCCCATATCGTACATATGGCTAAAGCTATTACGTTCTTCAACTAGTTCAGCTATAAATTCAACCAGCTTTCTATCTCTTTCGTCAAAGTTATAAACAGCATGCTTAAATGCAAGATTCTTGCCATATTCATAAAATTCATTCTTATGTATTCTATCTACAAATTCATCTATATTCTTTATAACATATCTTCTATTGCCAATCATAATTGCAAAACAAAGTCTGATTCCTTCATCAACACCTGTTATTTTCACCTCTATAGTTGGACTAACTATATTATTTAAGTCCACATCATCATTGTTAATTGCTCTTTGTAGATAAGAATTAACTATTCTTCTAGATTCTGCTGAAGTATAAACTATTCCACTCTGTGCTTCTGCCTGCTTATCAGCATATGCAACGGCTAATGCTACGCCATGTACACATAAAATCCCCATACTTTTTCCACATGTGCATGATGCCTGAGTAATTGTATCTCCACTTATACTAATAGATGCTTTATGACTTCCAACCGTCCCCGATATCTTAAGTTCACCTCTCCAAAATGTTTTAACATCAACAATAGACACTAAACCCTCTTCATAGAGTTCCGTGCCTTTGTTAAAAACTATGTCGCTTTTCACGCATTGTTTAATATCTTCAATTTTTAGTGCCAATATCTTACCTCTTTATCCGACTATAGGATTATCTTAGGCAATAATAGTTCCACCGCCTAAAACATAGTCACCGTCATAGAAAACAACAGCTTGTCCGGGTGTAACAGCTCTGACAGGTTCATCAAAAATACATTCTATCTCATCTTCTGAAACTTTATGTAAAGTACACATAGCTCCCTGATGATTATATCTGATTTTAGCAAGAACCCTAATATCATCAGTAATATTTTCTACTGACATATAGTTTATATGATTACACCTTAAAGTTTTTAAAAATATTTCCTCCTTGTTACCAACTACAACCTCATTAGTATCTGGTCTTATACCTATAACAAACATCTGACAGCCTAATGAAAGATTTAATCCCTTTCTCTGTCCTACTGTATAATGTATAATGCCATTATGATGTCCTACAACCTCGCCTGAAGAAGTAACAATATTACCTGGTCTCGCTGGTTCTCCTGTAGCCTCTTCTATAAAGCCTGCATAGTCATTATCTGGAACAAAACATATCTCCATACTATCTGGTTTATGTGCAACCTGAAGTTCTATATCTTTTGCCATCTGTCTTATCTGGTCTTTAGTATATTCGCCAACCGGCATAAGTGTATGCTCAAGTTGGTATTGTGTAAGGTTGTAAAGTGCATAAGTCTGATCTTTAGCTGAAGTTGCCGAGGTTCTTAATGCATACCTTCCATTCGGAAGCTTGTCTACTCTGGCATAATGACCTGTAGCAATGTAATCAGCTCCAATCTCCATGCTTCTCTTAAGAAGTGATTCCCATTTAACGTATCTGTTACATGCTATACATGGATTAGGAGTTCTTCCGTTAACATATTCATTAACAAAATAGTCAATTACATTATCTTTAAACTCATTTTTAAAATTCATAACATAATATGGAATATCTAAGCTGCACGCTACTCTTCTTGCATCATCAACTGCGGTAAGTCCACAACATCCACCATCTTCTGATGCTCTAAAAACGTCTTCATCCTGCCATATCTGCATTGTAACACCTACAACATCATATCCCTGTTTTTTTAATAGATATGCTGCTACAGATGAATCAACACCTCCTGACATTCCTACTACAACTTTCTTTTTATCCATATTAGTTCCATACCTTTCAACCAAATATTCATTTCAAGCGTGTTTTTAATTTTAGCACATTTTTTAATAAATTGCTATAGTCTTTTAGGTTGCTGATTATTCTGATATGTCATCCTTAGGAGGTTTTAATCCATCAATTGTAATATTATTCTTATGTGCATAATCCCACAAAGCAGCATGAATTGCCTCTTCAGCCAATAAAGAACAATGTACTTTAACTGGAGGCAATCCATCAAGTGCTTCCATTACTGCTTTATTTGTTACTTCTAACGCTTCATTAATAGTTTTACCTTTTACCAGCTCAGTAGCCATGCTGCTCGTAGCTACTGCAGCTCCACAACCAAATGTCTTAAATTTACATTCTTTAATTATTCCTTTATCATCTACCTCAATATACATTCTCATGATATCTCCGCATTTAGCATTTCCTACTGTCCCTACACCACTTGGATTCTCTATCTCTCCAACATTACGTGGGTTACTAAAATGATCCATTACTTTTTCGCTATACATACGCTTTTCTCCAATCTATATATTAATGTTTTAAAAAATCTTCATATAATGGTGACATACTTCTTAATCTTTCTACAATTCCTTTTAACTCCGATATTACATAATCTATTTCCTCTTTAGTCGTATCATCTGATAACGTCAATCTTAAAGAACCATGTGCTATTTCGTGTGGTAATCCTATTGCTAATAGAACATGTGATGGGTCTAATGAGCCTGATGCACATGCAGAGCCACTTGAAGCACAGACACCTTTCATATCCAGCATAATTAAAAGTGATTCTCCTTCTACAAACTGAAAACTAAAATTGGCATTATTAGGAAGTCTGTTTCTTCTATATCCATTGAGCCTTGTATATGGTATCTCTTTAAGTACGTTATCTATCAGATAATCTCTTAACTCAGTCTCCTTTTTCATTCTTTCGTTCATTGACTCTTTTGCAAGTTCAGCCGCCTTACCCATTCCAACAACTCCTGGTACATTACCTGTTCCAGCTCTTCTGCCTCTCTCTTGTGCCCCACCATGAATAAATGAGCCTATCTTTACATTTTTCCTAATATATAAGAAACCTATGCCTTTTGGTCCATTAAACTTATGACCGCTTGCACTCAGCATATCAATATTTAATTCTTCAACATCAATTGGAATATGTCCAAATGCCTGTACAGCATCTGTGTGAAAGAGTATTCCATGCTTTTTGGCAATTTGTCCTATCTCTTTAATTGGTTGAATAGTGCCTATCTCATTATTTGCAAACATTATGCTTATGAGAATAGTATCTGGACGTATCGCTTTTTTTAATTCATCTATTTTAATAATTCCATTCTCATCTACATCAACATAACTAATAGAATATCCTTGTTTTTCAAGAAACTCACAAGTATGCAAAATAGCATGATGTTCAATTTTACTTGTAATAATATGCTTTCCTTTATCCGCATATGCCTGAGCTATAGCTTTAAGCGCCCAATTATCTGATTCACTTCCTCCTCCTGTAAAATATATCTCTGAATCCTTTGCATTTATCATATCTGCTAGAATAATTCTGGAATCTTCCATTGCCATTTTACTCTTATTTGCAAAATCATATAAACTTGAAGGATTACCATAATATTCTGTAAAATATGGAATCATAGTATCAAGTACTTCTTTTTTTACAACTGTAGTTGCAGCATTATCTAAATATATTAATTTTTCCATTTTTTCCTCCATTCCGCCTCACGGCTTTGGCATTTCCTAGTCGTTAACTAGGGATACTATATTTATAACATTTACCTTTCTTATTGTCAAGCATATTAATTTCATTTTTGCAATATACTATTGTTAGAAAACTTATTGGAGACATATATATGCGCTATCGCAACAATCCTATTATTAATGGTGCTCTGATTCTTACAGCGGCAGGTCTATTAACAAGAATCATGGGCTTCTTCTATAGAATATTCTTATCAAGTACTATTGGTGCAGAGGGACTTGGTATATATCAACTTATTTTTCCAATATATGGCCTTTGTGTTTCATTTGGAATAATAGGCTTTCAAACGGCGATTTCCCGTTTTGTAGCTTCAAAAAAAAACAGTACCACCATATTAATATGTGGCCTGTCTATGTCATTAACAATATCTATATTAGTTATGTTCCTTATTAGAGCTAATTCATCATTTATTGCAAATACTATTTTAAATGACAGTAGATGTGATAAGCTGTTAGATATTATAGCATTAACACTTCCTATATGTTCTATTCATACCTGTATAAGCGGATACTATTATGGTCTTAGAAACGCAAGTGTTCCCGCATGGTCACAACTTTTTGAACAGGTTATACGAATCATATCTGTATATATTATTGCTCAAATAATAATATCTGGTGGAGGGACAGTTTCACCAGTTATTGCAGTGTATGGCGTCTTATTTGGTGAACTTGCTTCTTCATTATTCTGCATATTATCATTATTCTGGGGCAAAAAGAAAACCTCTGTTTCATTCAAATGTACTTCACATGTAATAAACTTTGGTGGAACCTATAGTATGCTGCTGGCAATGGTTATCCCTTTGTCTTTAAACAGAACAATGCTTGCAACCCTTCAGAGTGCAGAAGCAATACTTATTCCCGGACAATTAAGAGCATTCGGAATGTCCTCTTCTGAAGCAATAAGTTTATATGGTGTATTACAAGGAATGGCCATGCCGTTTATCCTACTTCCCTCAGCAATTACTGGCTCAATAGCAGTTATGCTGCTGCCCGAAGTAGCTGCTGCCGATGCATCAAATGAATACGAAAAGCTTAATAGAACCGTACAAAAAGTTATTAAGTATACTATCGGACTCGGAGTTTTCTTTGGTGTAATATTTGTATTTGGAGGCAAAAAAATAGGAAGCATAGTATACCATGATTCCTATTCGGGTGAATTTATATCGATATTAGGCTGGCTTTGCCCTTTTATGTATGTAAGCACCACTTTAGGAAGTGTTCTAAATGGGCTTGGTAAAACTAAAGAGACTTTTATCTATAATGTTATCGCTGTCTCAATAAGATTGCTTTTCATATTATTCTTCATTCCAGCTTTCGGAATTTCTGGATATATGTGGGGTTTTCTTGTAAGTGAAATACTTCTCACTATCCTCCATTATTCAAAAGTTCAACGATTCTTATCTTTGAAAGCTCGTCTCAAAAACAGCACGCTATCGTAAGTGTATGGAAGAATCACAGTAAATCCATAATCTCTATACAAAGCTTACCAGTTTCATTAGGTTTATCATCATCACCAATACCATGTTCTTCCATATATTCGCCAATAGCTTCATCAAGATCCATTAGCTGGTCATGATTAATATCACCTTTAAAATCAAAATCAATATCTACCTTATTAAGTAAACTTATCTGTTCCTTTGTAAAATCAATCTTCATAATTGCCTCCAATTTTGATATATTCTATGTACAATGTAAGTATTATCATTTAAGATTACACTACCTACATTATATCATATACTATATTGCATTTGGAAGAAATATCTTTACATTTGTTCCTTGATTAAGAATACTATTCATCTC
This sequence comes from uncultured Lachnospiraceae bacterium, assembly GCA_964572475.1. Classification (GTDB taxonomy): domain Bacteria; phylum Bacillota; class Clostridia; order Lachnospirales; family Lachnospiraceae; genus CAZNEZ01. Next base: position 6,573 of record CAZNEZ010000037.1, on the reverse strand, counting down.
AACTCTGCCACCGTGATATGCTGCGGCATGTTTTACTATAGACAGACCTAAACCAGTTCCACCAGTCTCTTTTGAATGACTTTTATCTACACGATAGAATCTTTCAAATACTCTGTCTATGTCAGCCAAAGGAATTCCTATTCCTGTATCACTTACTGTAATAACCGCCTCTCCATTCTCCCTATTGATACTAAGAGTAACATTACCTTCTTTTTTATTGTACTTAATTGCATTTTCACACAGATTAAAAATCATCTCATCAATCACTTGTTTAACGCCATTATACACTACTTTACTACCAGAAATACTTACTGATACATCATTCTCCATTGCCTTATCACTAAGTCGTTGCAGTACATCATTACCTACTTCATACAAGTCAACTACTTCTTTTTCAAGCTCAACATCTCTCTCATCAAGCCTTGAAATCTTAATAATGTCTCCAACAAGTACTATAAGTCTTCCTGCTTCTTTATATATCTTCTCTGAAAACCTAATCATGTCCTCTGGCTTAACAATACCATTTTTCATAATCTCAGCATAACCCGATATTGCAGTAAGTGGAGTTTTTAGCTCATGTGATACATTAGCAGAGAACTCCTTACGCATTTTTTCACGTTCCTCTTTCTCTGTTTCATCTACCATAATAAACACAATTCCTGCTATTTTTGAATCAACTATAACTGGATTCGCCATGAGTACATAGATTCTTCCTCCAGACTCAAATATCTTCTCAACAGACTGTCCGTTTGAAGCAGTCTCTACGGCTTCTATAAACTCTATGCTTCTATTAACACTTAAAACATTCTTATGGATACAATTATCTTCGTTTACATCTAGAATTTTTAATGCGCTGGCATTATATGATAATATATTAGCTTTACTATCCAATATCATAAAGCCTTCGCCCATATTGTCAGTAATGGCTGAAAATTCAATCTGTCTACGTCTAAGCTCATCCATAGTATCTTCAATCTTCTCGTTTTGCTGCTTTAAACGCCTTAAAAGAGGTGCAAATTCATCATACACTTCATTTGAAGAAGGAACATCAAGGTTAAGTTCATTAATAGGTTTTATAATCTTCTTTGTCATCATATCTGCAAGTATTACTGCAATTGCAAATACTATAATAAGTACCATCACTACAAATGGCATACTTCCTATTAACGAGCTAAACATAGAATTAGTCAGAACTGAAATTCTTAATATTGTCCCATCATCAAGTTTAATTGCATAATAGTACGTTTGATTGCCAATCGTTAAAGAAAGTCTTGTACTTTCCCCACTTCCATCTAAAAGTGCCTGGCTGACTTCTGGTCTGCCCGAATGATTCTCCATTGTTTCAGCTTCTGAATTCGTATCGTAAAGTACAGTACCATCAGTATCTATCCATGTAATTCTACTTGCATCAACATTCTTAATTGATTCAAGATAACTTTTCTTTTCACTGTCCATAGATTTAGCAATATAGTTAACCTCACTCTTTATATTCTTTTTTATTTCTGAATAGTATGCATTATATTGAACTATAGACATCAAAATGGTTGTTAATATAACAGCTACAAATGCTATTATACAAGAATAAGTAAATATTTTTTTCTTCATAAGTCTCACCCTTTCCTGTTAATTTAAATAACTTAAACTTATTTAGAACTAATACGATAGCCAACACCTCGTACAGTTTCAATAGCATTACCATAATCAGCTAGTTTTTGCCTGAGTGTTCTAACATGAACATCTACAGTCCTTGTTTCACCATCAAAATCATATCCCCATATAACCTCTAGAAGATGATCTCTAGTCATAACTCTTCCCTCTGCTTCAAGCAACATTCTAAGTAATTCAAACTCTTTAAATGTAAGCACTACATTATTGCCGCCTGCTATAACGCAATGCTTACCTAAATCTAGTGTAATATCTCCAGCCGAAATAATTTTGTCCTGAACTAGATTCTTTTTATTTGTACGTCTCAACAATGCCTTTACTCTAGACACTAACTCCATCATTCCAAATGGTTTACTAACATAATCATCCGCTCCAAGGTCAAGACCTAGTACTTTGTCATATTCTGTGCCTTTTGCAGTGACCATCATTATAGGAACTTCCTGTGTAGATGCATTTTTACGCAGTTTCTTAAGGATAGAAATGCCATCTTCCTCTGGAAGCATGATATCAAGGAGAATCAAATCTGGAAGAACATTTTTCATTGCCTCAAACATTTCGCTTCCCTTCATAAAACCCTCTGCTTCAAAGCCTGTGCTCTGAAGAGTGTATATTACCAGCTCTCTGATACTTTCGTCATCTTCTACCACAAATATCATGCAACTACCTACCCTTCGTGTTTTCCTGTAATTGAGAATACGACCCATTCAGCAATATTTGTCGCATGATCTCCTATTCTTTCAAAATACTTAGCTATCATAAGAAGGTCAATACAATATTCACCATTTACATCTTCAGTACCAAGCATATGAATTAGTTCATTTTTAATCTTATCAAATAAGTCATCTACCCTATCATCATAGTCCATTACCGCTTTAGCCAGTGATAAGTCCTTGTTGACAAATGAGCTGACGCTATCTGTTACCATCTTAATTGTAGCTTTGGCCATATCGCCAATGTGCGTTGCATGCATTCCCGTTTCATCCATATCTCCAATATATTCTGATATTTCTGCGATATCTGATGCCTGATCTCCAATACGTTCCATATCTGAAATCATCTTGATAGCTGATGAAATAAGTCTTAAATCCTTTGCTACTGGTTGTTGCTGTAAAAGCAGCTTCATACATAAAGATTCTATATCTCTTTCTTTTTGATCAATATCACTATCAACTGAATACACTTTTTTTCTAAGAGCTTCACTATTCTGAAACATTGCTTCAGCAGCAGTTCCAATAGCTTCTTCACACATAGATCCCATTTTAATAAGTTCTACATTTAGCAGCTCAAGCTGCTCATCAAATTTATTTCTCATATCAACCAAACCTTCCTGTAATATAGTCTTCTGTTTTCTTATTCTTTGGCATTGAGAACAATGTCTCTGTGTCGCTAAATTCAATTACTTCACCCAAAAGGAAAAATGCTGTTTTGTCAGAGATTCTTACTGCCTGCTGCATATTATGCGTTACAATAACAATAGTATACTCTTTTTTAAGTTCAACAGCAAGGTCTTCAATCTTAGATGTAGATATTGGGTCAAGTGCTGAAGTAGGTTCATCCATTAGTAACACTTCTGGCTGAACTGCTAATGCCCTTGCTATGCAAAGTCTCTGTTGCTGTCCACCAGATATTCCAAGTGCACTCTTTTTAAGTCTGTCTTTTACCTCTTCAAATATAGCTGCATCTCTAAGTGATTTTTCAACTATATCATCAAGTTTAACCTTAGACTTAACCCCATGTGTTCTAGGTCCAAATGCAATATTGTCATATATACTCATAGGAAATGGATTAGGTTTTTGAAATACCATTCCAACTCTTTTTCGTAAGAGATTAATATCCATTCCTCCATAAATATTTTCATTATCGAGTAATACTTCTCCTGTTATTTTACAGCCCTCAATTAAATCATTCATTCTGTTTAATGACTTTAACAATGTTGATTTTCCACAGCCTGATGGTCCTATAAATGCTGTTATCTCTTTTTCAGGTATTTCTATGTTTATATTCTTAAGTGCCTTAAATTCACCATAATGAAGCTCAAGATTTTTTACTTCCATCTTACTCATGACAAAGTCCTCCTATTTTGATATTCGTTTTGCCACTTTTGATGACAACATATTTATTAAAAATACAATTACTAATAATACTACTGCTGTTCCATATGATTGCTCTAAATGTAATCCTTCGCTTGACAGAAGATACATATGTTCTGAAAGTGTTCTTCCTGATGAAAATAATCCATCTGGCATTTTGGCAACACTGCCAAGAGTATACATAAGCGCAGCTGTTTCGCCTACTATTCTTCCTATAGCAAGAATAATACCTGATAAAATTCCAGGAATGGCTGATGGAAGGACTATTTTAAAAACAGTTCTAAGCTTTCCTGCTCCTAATCCGAAGCTTCCCTCTCTAAATGAATCTGGAACTGACTTTAATGCTTCTTCCGTAGTTCTCATAATCAATGGTAATATCATAATAGAAAGCGTTAATACACCTGCTAATATTGAATTTCCCATCTTAAGTGCGTATACAAAAAATATCATACCAAATAATCCATACACAATTGATGGTATTCCTGATAATGTTTCTGCTGTCATTCTGACTATTCCAACTATCTTATTGCCTCTTTTTGCATATTCTACAAGATATATTGCTGCAAATATTCCAAGTGGAGCAGCTACTATTAAAGCTCCTGCTGTCATTATTAATGTCGTTACAATTGCCTGTATCAGTGAGCAATTTTCAGATGTATACTTCCAGGCAAATAATCCTGGTGATAAATTAGGTATACCTTTAATAAGGATATATCCAACTAATGAAACTGTTACAAATATCGTGATTAATGCAGATATCACAACTAATGCAAGCAAAATAAGTGAACCCGGATTTCTTTTATAACTTTTTAACTTCTGTATAAATGTTTGTTTATTAACTTGTTCCATTGTGACACCTCCTTAATTCGATTTTTTCTTTATTAATGAAAATGAAAGGTTAATTATTAATATGAATACAAATAGCACTACCGCTGTTGCTATAAGTGCTTCTCTATGAAGATCTGTTGCATATCCCATCTCTAAAACAATATTTGTAGTAAGTGTTCTTACTCCCTCCAAAATACTATCGGGAACCCTTGGCTGATTACCAGCAATCATAATAACTGCCATAGTTTCACCTACCGCTCTTCCTATTCCAAGGATTACTCCAGCAAATATTCCTGATTTGGCAGCAGGTAAAATGGTTCTAAATACTGCTCTTTCATGCGTTGCTCCAAGTGCAAGCGCGCCTTCATAATAACTGTCTGGAACTGCATTTATTGCCGACTCAGCCACTCCTATTATAGTTGGAAGTATCATTATTCCCAAAAGTATAGAAGCTGTAAGTATACTTTTTCCACTTATATCAAATATACTTCCTATAATAGGGACAATTACTAGCATTCCAAAAAATCCATACACAACTGACGGTATTCCTGCAAGAAGATCTACTGCTGGTTTCAATATCTTTAATAATTTTTTAGGACAGAATTTAGCCATAAATGTTGCTGTCAACACTCCAATTGGAACTCCAATAATTATAGCTCCTCCTGTTACATATAGGCTTCCTACTATCATTGGCCATATACCATAAATATTGTTTTTAGGTTTCCATACTTTTCCAAACAAAAAATCTGTTAACCCTATCTCCTTTATCGCAGGTATTCCATTTGCAAATAAAAATATACAAATGAGAGCAACTGCGAGTATAGAGGTGCAAGCGGCGAGTAAGAACACGCCGCTCATAATTTTTTCTTTTAATTTACTTGAGTTTCTCTTAGAAATTTTTGTTTTCATTTTGCACCTGCCTATCTTATCACTAAGCTACAGCATCTTTCCATGTTGTTGCTGTTCCAGTAAAGATATTCTTAACCTGATCTTTTGTTAAATCATCTGTTGTATTATTCTTGTTAACAATTACTGCAATACCATCCATAGCGATAGCCTGTGATGTAAGTCCTGCATCCTTTTCACTATCTTTCAAATCACGTGATGCCATTCCTATGTCACATCCACCTTTTGAAACTGCAGTCATACCAGTTGTTGAATCGCTTGTGTTGATTTCAATAGTTGCATTTGTATTTAATTTAAGATATGCTTCCTGAAGTTTTTCCATTACTGGTGATACTGATGAAGAACCCTCAATCTTAATCTTTCCTGATGGTTTGCTTCCTGCATAAGCTTTTGCATTATCAGCTGTGCTTATATATCCATTATCTTCTATAACTTTCTGGCCTTCTGCACTCATAATGTAATCAATAAAATCCTGTACTACTTCACTTACGTCACCTTTAGTTGCAATATTAAATGGTCTTGCTATTTCATATTTGCCGCTTTTGATATTAGCAACTGTTGCTTCAACTCCACCTATTTTAACTGCCTTAACACTATCACCAAGTGAACCAAGTGAAACATATCCGATTGAGTAATTATTACCTGCTACTGTTGTCATCATAACTGATGTATTGTTTGTAACTTCTGCTGCATCTGTTGTATTATCTACTTTTTCTCCATCTGCATTTTTTTCTTCAACACCGAAGAGTTCAATAAATGCTCCTCTTGTACCTGAGCCATCTTCTCTTGATACAACTGTTATATCTTTTGAAGTGTCAAACTCCACTTTATCTCCTGTAGTCGTAGATGAACCGCTCTTTCCACATCCTGTCATCATTGTTGCTGCGATAATACCTACCATTGCTAAACTTAACCATTTTTTAATCTTCATAATAAAAAATCTCCTTTTCATTTTGTTTTCTTTCTTAGTACACATTTAGTATATGAAAGAAATGTAAAATCAAAAAGAGATGTTAAGTAAAATCTATGTAAAAAAACGCTTGCCGGCGCAAGCGTTTGGAAGAATGCGTTGCATTCTTCTTGA
>CAZNEZ010000036.1:0-24888 GCA_964572475.1 uncultured Lachnospiraceae bacterium | reverse complement strand
AACCTGATAAGCTTCATATGTCTTATTATCACCCATATCATAATCTATATAGATTTTTCCATCAATATAGCATTTTACATTTGTATCATTAACCACAATCTTAAGACTATATTTTTTACCCGTCTCAAGCTCTATTGACTTAGATGTTCCACCGACTGCTTCTGACTTGCTGCCATCAGTTACCTGCTGTAAGCATGAAATTGTATTACCCCATCCACCAATGTTCCAGAAAAAGTTATTATTCTTATCTCCTACTGCAAATGGTATCAGGAAACCTTCATCTCCTCCTGTCTTTGTGGCATCTAGTGTATAAGTATAATTCTTCCATGAATTGTCTCCAAAATATGCTGCCGTTCCTGTTGTTGCATATTTGTTAGTATTAGTACTCTTACTTGACTGAATAAGTTCACCATTCTTAACATTCCATGTACCATCAGATACTTGTGTCCAATCATCTTTGAATGTATCATCATCAAAATTTTGTTCTCCGAGGACTTCATCATTATCGTTTGATACGACTTTGATATTGTCAAACTTAGCTGAAGTACTCCAAGTACCAACTCCAACCATACCTTTCAATCCTGTCTTTTGAGTTTCAGCTTCTGCTCCATCAAGCTTAGATTCCAACAGTTTAGTACCGACATTCTGCCCAAATAACTGCTGTACATAATAATTAATCGAGCCTGTTGAAACGGTATTATTAAACCAGATAAGGTCTGGTGCCCAATGTGTGGCTGTTAGGTTTCCAAATAGTGGAGCATATGCGGCCATTCTTACAATATCTCCATTACGTTCTAATCCTGTCATATAAGCAGCTTCTGCAAGGGCTGCCTCTAATGTATTTGACTTAGCTGCATATTCACCTAAAAATACATTAATTCCTCCACCAAATCTGGTAGTTGTCATACTTGATGTATCACGGCTGTAATTTGCCTCATCATAATAGTCTGAGTGACTTAAAAACCATTCTGGATCATTGTAATAGTGGTGGTCAACTGCTCCTGCAAAATCGTTAATTGATGAACCTGGATGAGCTGCTAGCCATTTTGAGGCTTCTTCATATGCAGGCATATAATCAGCTCCACTATCTCCATCATCAACTCCCGCAGAATACATAATCTCAACACCATCGTATAATGCAGGATTTGTCTTCTTTGCTTCATTAAATGCATCTACAAAAGCTTCATAATGTGCATAGAAATCTTTTCCCCATTGTTCATTGCCTATTCCTATATATTTTAATTCAAATGGTGCTTCATGTCCAAGTGAGGCTCTGACCGCTCCCCATTTTGTATTCTTATCACCTTTACAAAATTCCACTAAATCAAGGGCATCCTGTATATATTGTTTGAATTCATCTGAACCAATAGCAGTCTTATCTCCGCCTCTAACTGTACATGCCATTCCACAGTTAACAACTGGAACTCCTATAGCTCCTATATCTTCTGCTAATTGGAAATACTCAAAAAAGCCTAATCCATATGACATAAAGGATGGATATGGATCATTGGTAGCATTTGCATCTGTCCATATATTCTGTCCTTGCTTTCTAACTGCTACATCACCATATGTCCCATTAAACTTAATTGGATTACCATTAGAATCTACGCCTATTGAATCCTTCCAATCATACGCATTCTCAAGTTTATTTCCCTCAATAACGCAGCCTCCAGGGAATCTTAAAAATGATGGATTAAGTGCTTCTAACTTTTCTGCCAAATCTTTTCGCATTCCATTAGTTCTTCCCTTATATGTATCTTCTGGAAATAGAGAAACCATGTCAACTGCAACCTTGCCACTTCCTATAGTTAACTGAAGTTTAACATTCTTAGATGCTGCCGCATTAGTCTTAAGCTTTAACTCGTATTTATTCCATCCTGCTGTAACAGCTGGTACTGTACCTGTTGCCAGTACATTACTTCCTTCTAAAATGCTTACTGTAATAGGTCCTTTAAATCCATCAAGTCCCTTTGCATATATTGAAAAACTGTATGTTCCATCTTTAGTAACTGACATACCATCAAGCCATCCTGTATTAGCTATACCTGCCTGAGTGCTTCCTGTATTACTAATAACCATATAGTTGGTATTGTTCTCATTTAGTCCGCCTGCAGCATCCTTTACTGTAACATTCGCTGTAACTGCACCAACATCAACCCATGAATGCTTTTCGTTATCAGATGCCAACTTAGTAAATTCAAATGAGCGATTCTGTATCATCTCTGCATATAATCCACCATCTGCTGCGAAGTTAATATCTTCAATAAATACTCCGAATAGCAAATCACTAATATTGTGAACCTGATTAGTTGTATCTACGCTCATCTGATAATTGGATTCTGTAGTATTATGTGCTGTGATTGTATTATCATCTGGCTTATCAAATGAAACCTCCGTCTCTTTCTCCGTCTGCTTATCATTATCTTCATCACTGTTCTTCTTACCACAACCGGCCATACTAAATGCCATAATTGAAGCCATAGCAAGCGCTAAAGATTTAGTCCATAGTTTTCTTCTCATATTACACATTCCTTTCGTCATTTTAATTGATATAAATGAGTTTTTTATCCTGCACTCAATTATATCAAACCGTCTGCATACCTATATTTTATAGGGTTTTCATACTTATGTCAAATAGTATTTTATTTACTTTTTAACTGTTTTAGGTATATCTAAAATTGTATTTTTAGCTTTACCTAAAATGCACCGATTGACTTCACGAAAATGTAATGTTATCATAGCTTTAAGGCACTATTTTTATAAGTTGTAAATATATGTACTTTACATTCATCTAAACTGTATGTAGGTATCGAAACATATTTTGAAAAGAGGACATATGCTCTATATTAATAATCTATCTGAAAACCAAAAACTATTTGAAGCTTTATCATCTACAACCAGACTTAAAATTATTGAATTGCTCCATGATGGATATGAGCTTAACATGGAAGCTATATCGCGAGCTCTTGGCATATCAAATGGAGCTTTGACCCCTCACATTAAAAAGCTTGCTGATTGTAACATTATAAAAGTAAGGCTTGCTACCATATCGCGAGGCACTCAAAAGCTATGCTCTCTAGCTGAAGATAAAGTTGTTATTGACCTTATTGATAAGGTTTTTATAGGTAAATGTCATCAGTTGGAGCTTGATGTTGGCCAATATTCAGATTGCAAAGTTAAACCAACCTGTGGTCTTGCAGATATTACAGGTCCTCTAGCTGACTTTGACCTCCCACAATATTTCAAATATCCCGAACATTTTGGAGCACAGCTTTTATGGTATACCAATGGATATCTTACATACGATTTCCCAAATCCTCTGGCTGAGAATCAGAATCTTACCGAGATTCAGCTATCTTTTGAGATATCTAGCGAAGGCCCATTTGCTGCCATTGACTATCCTGCAAACATTGATTTCTACATAAATGGAACTAATATCGGCAGATATCGTTGTCCAGGTGAATTTGCTGACCGACGCGGTAAGTTAACCCCATCATGGTGGCTATATAGTCAATATGGCAAACTTAAAACAATCACAATTTCCGAAACTGGTACTACTCTTGATGGGCTTGAATGTAACGATTATACTATTAAAGATTTTCTTAACAGTACAACGCCTGATGATTTTTTATCATTAAAAATCAGTTGTGAAGATTGTAGTGATGCCATAGGAGGCGTAAGCCTATTTGGTAGAGAATTCGGTGACTACTTACAGGGAATACGGATGAAAGCCTTTTATAGCTAGGTTTCATCCCCCTTTTGTTATGTCTTGTTTTTGATACCATACCATTGCATCTTCTAATTGTTCAACATTATAATCTGGCCACAGTACATCACTTACATAAATATCTGAATATACTGTCTGCATTGGTAAAAATCCTGATAATCTTCTCATTCCTCCCCATCTTAATACTAAATCTATAGGTGATATCTCTATGGAAGCCTGTTTCATCAGATCCCATTCTGGTCCGTAATTAACAAGAAAATTAACTTTTGTTGTAAATTTTTCTTCTCTTTCTATCCGAGGTATCGTATATGGTAGAAGTTCAACTGGAAATAGAGAAGATTCTGTATTTCCAACCACCAGAAGCGATACTTCTTCGCTGTCTATTCTTTTTATAGCTTCTACACATGCCTTTTTAAATGCATCTACCTGTGACTTAGGCCTTTTACAGTTATCTACTGTAAACCCATAGTATGTTACCTCATTTACTCCCATTCTTTGCAAATCCTCAAGCAAAAAATATCCTGGATCAAGTCCAAAACTATAACCGTCTTCTTTATTCATGCCATGCTTAACTGCCCATCTTCTGTTACCATCTGGAATAACCCCTACATGATGTGGTGTCCTAAGTTTTGTATTTTCAAACAATATAAAACCTCCTGCAAATTCTACATTTACGTTATTATCAATAACTTTAGGGTAGTATTTGCAGGAGGCTTTCGTTTTATACGTTTCTGGTAAATATAAGTTAAATATTACACACCTGTGTTATGATATTTCTTATCTATTTTCTTTCCCACTATAACTGCTGTAACAACCGATGTAAAAGGTACTGTGCATATTACGCCCAAAGTTCCCGCAATTCCCCGCATTATCTCAATTCCTATTGAGTACATGTTAATCATCTGTAAATAAGGCATTGAATATGCATATATTACAAGCACTGTATTGATTGAAGTTCCTGTAAATGCAAGTATCAGCGTGTTAGACATCGTTCCAATCATATCTCTTCCTACATTAATTCCCGATTTGAAGAGTTCTTTTACAGTAAGCTCTTGCTTATGAGAATAAATTTCTATTATAGTGGAGGAAACTGACATACCTACATCCATTACTGCACCAAGCGAAGCAATTAGAATTCCTGCAAATAACAATCCGCCTATTTTAAGATTACTATTTTGTCCTATATACAGCATAGTCTCAATATCCTCAGTATTATATCCAGATATATTGCCTACATTTCCAAATATAGCAGCAGCAAGTCCTGCAACTATTACCCCAAATGTAGTTCCAAGGATTGCACATAGGGATTTTATACTTACCCCACCTATTAGAATCATAGTAATAACCGTTATCATAACCGTAGTTATAACTGCTGCCAAAAATGGAGTTACACCAATATACAAAAGTGGAATAAACAGCATAATAACCACTACAAATGTAAATATTAATGCAATAATTGAATTAATACCTTTTTTTCCACCTATAAGCCACATAGATAACAAAAAAATCCCAATTAGAATATATATAGCATTTCCCCTGTCATAACTATATACATTTACAGTAAGATTATCTTCATATGAGCTTATCTGCGCTATAACCTTTGTTCCAACCTTACACTGTGCACCATATAGATAACCGCAAATACTGGTTGCTTCATACGTTTTTCCTTTATATTCACCTGAATTAATGCATAAGATAACCTTCTGGCTTCCGGCATTTGTGCCATCTTCCTGAAGGTTATCTTCTAGGATTTCAGTTACCACAGCTTTTTCAAATGATGAATTGTCATTTGAGCGAAGTGGTTTCTTATCCACATTCAAATAAAATATTAGTATTCCTATGAATAATGCGGCTACTATAAGATATTTTAAAGTACTTTTAATCTTAGTATTAAAAGATATCTTAGTTTGTAACATTTACTGTTTTTCAGTCTTTCTGGTTATGAAAGCTCCGCCAGCTACTACTGCAATTGAAGCCATCATAAGAAGTAAGAGTACTAAAGTTCCGCTAACATCACCAGTCTGAGTTGCTGTATCTCCACTTGTTGTCGTTTCGTTAGTAATACCATTTGCGGTAGTTGTTTCATTTTCCAAAGCAGATGTTGTTACATCTTCAACGACCACCGTTGTAGCTTCTTCTTTAAGTACAAGTCCATCTACCGCTGCAACTAAAGCATTATAAGCTAATGTGTAATCCTCTGCTGAAATGCTGACCTGATCTTCATAAGTCTTATCCAATAATGCTGAAAACCCTGATTTAAGTCTTGTTGAACCTTCGGCTGCATAGTCACCTTGAGCATATGCATAATAGTTTACAGGATCTGCTGCGTTATTACCAAGTATTGTCTTATCATATGCTGCTATAAGTGCTGCAGCTCCAGTGTCTTCTGCTGAAAGCTTTAGAAGATTTTTAGCATTGCTGATTGCTGCCGAAAGAGCTTTGTAACTCTCCGAAGTATAATCGTCTGCTGTTATCTTATCTGCGCTTTCTAAAACTGATAATACTGATTCTGCGCTGACATCAGCTGATTTATTGATTGTAAAATCGTCAGCGTATTTTGAACCATTGTAGTCATATGTCTTAATTGTAAATGAAGTAGCTGTAAAGTCAATTGTTGAAAATGTTGGTAACTGTGTGTTACTTCTTTCAGCTAAATAATACTGCATTGTTGTATTCAAGTTATAGAATTTACTACCTGAAGCTGAACCTGCTGCTATATATAAAGTACCCTCCGGATTTGTTGCATTGTTATCATACTCAATAGCTGTTCCATCAATTATCTGATAGCTTCTTGCGTATGAATGGTCATGTCCTGTAAGACATACATCTATATCAAATTCATCCATAAGTGGTGCAAATATTGTTCTAAGGTTTGCACCATCAACATCTGAATGTGGCTGTCCTGCACCATAAATGTCATGATGGAACATTACAATTTTCCACTTCGCATCCGAATGACTTTCTACTGCCTTAGTCATAAGAGCTGCATGTTCAGCTGCATTTCTGTTGTTACTATTAAGTACTATAAAAAGAACATCCCCATAACTGTAATAGTAATCACTTCCAGAAGTTGTGCTGCCAAGCCCATCTTCAGAATTTGGATTATTATAATGATAATCATAATCCTCTCCTAAACTCTCATGATTACCTATTACTGTTGAAATTGGTGTATTTCTAAGAACTGATGGGAATGTAAATCCTGCATATTCAGTTTCTCTTTTCTGAGCATTTGCAGTAGTAGAATCAGAAGCACAGTCAATCTGGTCGCCTACTGATATAATAAAGCTTGCATTTGAGCCAACCTGAAGTGCTTTACTAATAGTCTTGTTCCAATTATAAGCATCAACTGAAGCATTTCCACTAGCACCAATCTGTGGGTCACCAACTAAAATCGTCTGAAAGCTTGAAGTCTTCTGTGTCTTATAAGAGTATGTATCTGACCATGTTACTGAACCAGCCTTAGAATCATCTGTATAGCAGTAATAATACTGTGTTTCCTCTGTTAGATAATTCTCAATAGAAACCTTATTAGATGATTTATAGTTGTTGCCTGCCTGATTAGTTCTGTCAATATCAGTAGCAGTTCCTTCAACTATCTTTGCATCTGACATATCACTGTTCTTAGAGATTTTAACTGCTGGAGTTCCCTTAGTTACCGAATACCATGCAAAGTTAAGGTCTGTTGCTGTTTTGCCTGGTGTTAATATAATATTTCCTGAATTAGCTGATATGGTGTCCCAATCGTTGCTCCATGTCTGATAACCGCTAGTTCCCTGAGTGTCGGTGATTAATGTGCTTTTGTCGCTTGTTTCGCCATATGCCCATGCCGTTGCAGGACAGACAGACATTGCCATCATTACTGAAAGTGACATAGCTGTGATTCTCTTAGATAATCTCATAATGATTTCTTCCTCTTTTCTTTCCTAATATTTTCTTTACGAAAAGAGGATAACAGATAAAAGTTAAATCTATTTGCCACAAAATGTAAAACCTGCGTAAGATTTTCTACGCAGGTCTCAATACCTATTCACACTTCACTCTTCACTGCCCTTAATTGCCCTTCACTATTGACTGCTCTTGACTGCCCTTAATTGCACTTAATTGCACTTAATTGCCCTTCACTTCTTCCAGTTCAAGTCCTTTGTTATTCTCAAGAGTCATTCTGATATTCCACTCATTCTGGAATAAAATAAGTGGATTGTCACGCATATCCTTGGCTTTTTTAATCTCACCAGAGCGACGAAGCTCAGATAAGTCAAATCCATTGTTCTTTACCCATCTCATCTGTGTAAATGGCAGAGGTTCAAGCCTTACATCACAGCCATATTCATTCTCCATTCTGTATTTTAGTACCTCAAACTGAAGAACACCAACAACTCCGACAATAATTTCTGACAAATCAAGTGTATAATCCTTGAATATCTGAATTGCACCTTCTTGTGCTATCTGAGTAATACCCGATACAAACTGTTTTCTCTTCATAGTATTAGTCTGAACTACTCTGCAAAAATGTTCTGGTGCAAATGTAGGAATACCCGCGTACTTAAACTTTCTGCCACCTGAGCAGATTGTATCTCCAATAGAATACGAACCTGAATCAAATACACCTATAACATCACCTGCATATGCTTCTTCTATAACATTCCTAGATTGAGCCATAACCTGCTGTGGCTGTAGCAGTTTCTGCCTGCGGTTAGTCTGTACATGTAATACTTCCATTCCTGCTTCAAACTTTCCGGAGCATATTCTCATAAATGCTATTCTATCACGATGGGCTTTATTCATATTTGCCTGAATCTTGAAGATAAATGCTGAAAATGGTTCCGTAATAGGGTCTATTATTCCTTCATCTGACTCTCTTGGCAGAGGTGATGTTGTCATATCTAAAAAATGCTCTAAAAATGTTTCTATTCCAAATGTAGTAAGTGCTGAGCCAAAAAATACAGGAGATAAATGTCCTGCACGAACTTCTTCAACATCAAGTCCATCATCTGTAATATCAAGCAATTCTGTATCTTCTAATAGCTTCTCGTATAACTCGTCTCCAATAGCTTCCTTAAGCTTTATATCATCTATTGAAAGATCTGTCTCTTCTGCTGCTTCCGAACCACCTGTTGATACAGATTTGAACATAGCTACTTCTCTGGTTCCTCTATCGTATACACCCTTAAAGCTTTTGCCTGAACCAATAGGCCAGTTAATAGGATGAGTCTTAATTCCAAGTACATGCTCAATATCTTCTAATAATTCAAATATGTCCTTAGCATCCCTATCCATTTTATTAACAAATGTAAATATAGGAATATTGCGCATTGCACATACCTTAAAGAGCTTAATAGTCTGTGCCTCAACACCTTTTGAAGCATCAATAACCATAACTGCTGAATCCGCTGCCATAAGCGTCCTGTAAGTATCCTCCGAGAAATCCTGATGTCCTGGAGTATCCAGAATATTTATACAAAATCCATCATAATTAAACTGTAAAATAGATGATGTTACAGAGATACCTCTTTCCTTCTCAATCTCCATCCAATCCGAAACCGCATGCTTAGCTGTAGCCTTTCCTTTGACAGAACCTGCTGTTGTAATGGCTCCTCCATATAACAAAAACTTCTCTGTAAGTGTTGTCTTACCAGCATCTGGATGTGATATTATCGCAAATGTTCTTCTTTTCTCTATTTCATCTCTAATTGTTGACATTTATTATTACCTTTCCAATTCTATTCATATATTTTTTCGATTTATCCATTTTAACATAGACTTCTACTTATTAAAACCTAAAATTTTAATAATATTAAAAACAAGGAATCTTCGTTAATTTAAATAAAGGAATCTTCGTTAATTTAAATAAAGGAATCTTCGTTAATAGTGTTTTCAATTCTTTTATGTTATAATATAACCAATTAAATCAGTGTACGAATATATCCATCAAATATTATTTATACCAAGAATGGAGCTGCCTATGCCTATAAAAGAACGTATCAAAACTCTACTTAAAAAAATTGCAAAGCCTCAGTATATTCTCCTAATATTACTTCCTATATTAGTATTAGGTTCAGGGGTTGTATATTATGCAAGTCGTAACTCTAATCCTACAACTCGCATTAATTATGATTCAGCTGTTGCAGATAATAATTCAAGTAAAGAATCAAGCAATACTACTTCTTCTATGTCAACTCAAGGAGAATCAACTGATGATACTTCTATAGATGAATTTTCTGATTCTACCACGTTGGATTCCACTACTAATACCTCCTCTGTAGTATCCAATTCTAATAGTAACAACAATAATAACAGTAACATTGGTAGCAGCAATAATAACAGTAATTCTAACAATAGCAGTAATAATAACAACTCAGGTAATAATAGTTTAACTAACACCACGCAATCCACCACTTCAAATAATAATAATTCTACAGCATTTACTCATCCCGGAATATTGCATTCTGCTGAATCTTTCACATATATGAAAAATACAGTGGTTGCTAATACATCTCCTAATGCTGATACCTTTCGTGTTCTATTAAGTACTGGTTTTTCCAATGCTTCTTGGAATCCAAGAGCTGTTGATGTTATTATACGAGGCGGAAATGGTGATAATGTATCAAAACTATACATAGACATAGCAAGAGCTTATCAATGCGCACTTATCTGGAAGATTAATGGCAGTGCTGCCCATGGCGAAGCCGCATGCAGGATTCTCAATGCCTGGTCTTCTACTCTGACTACTATATCAGGTAATGCTGACCGATATCTAGCATCTGGCTTATTTGGCTATCAATTTGCTAATATAGCAGAGATTATGAGGGACCATCCTTCATTCAAGCTTGCACAATTTAAGTCTATGCTTCTTAATGTATTTTACCCTATGAACGAACGTTTTCTTATTGGAAATGAATGGGGTTCTGACCATAATAACGCCTACATCAGTAATTACTGGGCTAACTGGGACTTATGCAATATGGCATCAGTAGTAGCTATTGGAATATTCTGTGACAGAACAGATATATACAATCAGGGAATAAACTATTATAAGTATGGTCTTGGCAATGGCTCTATATATAATGCAATACCATTTATTTATTCAGATGGAACCGCACAGTGGCAGGAATCAGGAAGAGATCAGGGACATTCCAATCTGGGAATAGGTCTTATGGCATGTGTATGCGAAATGGCATGGAATCAGGGTGATGATATATATGGATGGGCTAATAATAGATTTCTTAAGGCAGCAGAATACGTTGCCCGATATAATAATGGTCAGGATGTACAGTTTTCTACATATGAATGGGGAACTGGAACAAAAGGTACTATTGCAACTCAGACTGTTATATCAGCTTCTGGCAGAGGAGAAGTCAGACCTATCTGGTCTATGATTTATAACCACTATGTCAACAGAAAGGGGCTTACTGCTCCTAATATAAAAGCAAGATTAGAATCCGTTGGCAATGCTGAATATGGTGCAGGTGGACATGCTACGACCTTTGATCAGCCGGGCTGGGGAACCTTAACTTTTACTGGTAATGTAGGGCGAAAAACAGCTGCCGAACCTGCTGGTAATATTAATTCTGGAACTTATAGAATCATCAATGTCCATACCGGAAAATCATTAACTTTACTATCAAGTGGTGCGGTTGGTCAGTCCTCTAAGGGATCTGCTTCTAATCAATTATGGACTGTTTCTTATCTAGGTGGTGGCGAATATAAGATAATTAATTCAGCTTCTAATACAGCTTTACAGATTCAGAATTCTTCACATGATAATGGAGCATTAATTACTCTGGGAGCATATAACGGTAATGATAGTCAGCGATTTGCCTTTCTTCCAACCGATACTGGTAATTACAGAATAATTGCTTCTATTAGTGGCAAAGCCATAGATGTAAGAGACTGGTCTAGCGATGATAATGCTCAGATGATTCAATGGAGATATGTTATGGGAAATAATCAAAAATGGATACTTGAGAAGCTCTCTTAGAGAGTTTTTCAGCATCCATTTTTATTGTCAATACTGTTTATCTATAATACTGTGCCTGTGCATTCCATAACCTGTAATACAAGCCCTCTTCTGCTTTTAATAGTTCATTATGACTTCCCTTTTGGATTATCTTACCATCTTCAAATACTAAAATATTGTTGCAGAATCTACAGCTGCTCATTCTATGGGAGATATAGATAGCTGTTTTATCTTCTACCATACTGTCAAATTTCTCATATATCTCTAGCTCTGAAATAGGATCAAGGGCACTGGTTGGCTCATCCATTATTACAACAGGAGCATCTTTATACAGCGCTCTCGCAATAGCTATCTTCTGCGCTTCGCCACCTGATATTTCAACTCCCCCTTCTTGTTCATTATATAGATATGTATCAAGACCTTCTGGCATATTCTTAACCCTATCTGCAATTCCAGCCTGTTCAAGACATTTCATAGCCTTATCTTTATCATATTCTGTAGCTGTCGCTACATTTTGCCCTAATGGAAATGCAAATAGCTGATAATCCTGAAATACTACAGCAAATATACTCATATACTCGTCATAATCATATTTTCTTATATCAATACCATTTAGAAGAATTTCACCTTCAGTTGGATCATATAATCTGCACAGAAGTTTAATAAATGTTGATTTACCAGCTCCATTTTGACCAACAATAGCCATCTTTTTTCCAACCTTAATATTAATAGTAATATTCTTAAGTATATCTTCTTCACTGTTAGGATAATGAAAGGATACATTTCTAAATTCAAGTTCATATTCATTATCAAGACGTTTTTCAATAGGTAAAGTTCCATCATATTTTTCATTTTTAATTTCAAGAAACTCCGAATAATTCTTAATATAATTAGTCATGATTTCTAACCATTGAATATTATTCATCATTTGGTCAAAGGCTACTGTAAACTGCCTTAGTGTACCTACATATAAAGTCAGACTTCCTAACGATATGATTCCAGATACAGCTCTTGCACCTACAAATATATAGCTCACTAATTCCAGTAACTCATTATTACTTGTTTTTTTAGATATAAGTTTTATATATTTTTTTAGCTTTCTCAGTTCACTTCCATCTATATCCACACTTCGTTTATTTGCTTCGCTCATAAACAGCTCATTCATATTAAAAATTCTAGTATCTTTCATATATTTTTCACTGTACATCAGTGAGAAAAAGAATGAAAACTCTCTATTCGCCTTAACATTTTCCTTAAAGAACTCATATTGAAGTTGGTTCTGTCTTTTATTTATATTCATAAAATTAGTAATAATTAATGCTACAATAGCTAAAAGGATAATACTTGAGATAGGAGAACTCATAACTCTATATACCAATCCTTCTCCTGTTCCTGACGTCAATCCTGTAAATAATCCTATTAATATCACACCAGAATATATAATACTGATTATATTTCCAATTACGAATCCAATTGCTTGACAATATGATGTAAGACCTCCATTTGTATTCATACCTTCACTGGCATCCTGAAGCATATTCATAGTTTCATTCTTCTCAAACACCTGATAATCCATAGTAATAGCTTTAAGACCAATATCAGCAGTAACCTCATTATCTATACGCCTTCTTTTTATAATCAGTACCTTATCAAGTACCCACATAATAAGGCCTATAATCATATTTGACAAAACCATTATAATAACTAATACCATGATATCTGACTTTGTAATATCACTACTATTATCTATAACTATTCTATATAGCATATCAATAATCCTAGCACCCAACACTATATTAATGAATGGTATTGTAGTATCTAATAACTGTCTGATTATTACAATTGGCATAAAAGATGGTACTTTCTTATTAATCATCTTAAAAATATTTATTGCATCTTTAAAAGTTGTCTTTTTTATTTTATTGCTCATGATTAAAGTACCTCCTCTTCTTTGTAATAATGACTTTGAACATCATATATCTCTGAGTACTTGCCCTTCTTAGCTAATAATTCTTCATGCGTTCCCTCTTCTAAGATAGCTCCATCTTCCAGAAATAGTATCTTATCGCAAAATCTGGTACTGGCAAGTCTATGCGATATAAATATTGAAGTTTTATTCTTTGTCATATCCTGATATTCATCATACATTTTACTTTCAGCCAATGGATCAAGTACACTTGTAGGCTCATCTAGTATCATTATTGGCGCATCTTTATAGATGGCCCTGGCTAACATCAGCTTCTGTGTCTCACCACCAGACAGCTTAATTCCTGTTTCACTAAATATCTGTGTTATATATGTATCTTCTTTATCTGGAAGGCTCATTACCTTATCATATAATCCAGCTTTTTTGAGTGCTGACCATAATCTATCTGTATCTGTATCTTCTTTTTTCTTGCCAGAAATATTATTAGCAATAGTCATCTCAATTGGATTAATATCCTGAAATACTGCATTAATAAGCTTATAGTACTCGACTATGTTGTATTCTTCAATATCCATACCATTTACATATATTGTTCCTTCTGTTGGATGATAAAGTCCACATAATAATTTTACTATTGTTGTCTTTCCAGCACCGTTCTCTCCTACTAAAGCTATTTTTTCTCCTGCTTTAATAGAAAGATTCAAGTGCGATATCGTATCCTTATCGGCTCCTTCATATCTATATGAAACATTATTAAATTCTATAGTCATAGGAAAATCAATCACCTTAGGAATGCCTTTTCCGTCTTCTCTTTTAAATCTGTCTTTCCAGTCTAATACAGTTCTGTAATCATCTACTCTGTCATTTGCTGTTTTCATTTCATTAACCGAATTAACCAGTCCAAAGAACCATGTTGAAAATCCAGCAATAATGCCTAAGAATAATGTAAATGTTGTCAAATTAATCTTACCGCTTATTACATCTGTAACAAGTATAAAATATGCAGCAAAATCCCTTACTGCACCCCAGATTGTATCCGAAGCCACTGGTATATACCATCTTTTTTCTATTTTTCTCTGCCATTTATTGCCATCTTCTATCAGATTATAGGCAATAGTTTTAAACCAACGCTGCATTCCATAACATCTGGCATCTTTACCAGCCTCTACACTCTTCATCTTGTTGAATATGTACCAGTTCTTTTTTTCAATTTCTGAATTCTTTTCTATAATCTTATTCATATAATTTCTGGCCCAATTATTAAGACCTATGTTACACACTGCCATAAGAAGAAGTATAATCAGAATTCTAACATCTACTGTTATTATTGCTGTTCCATATAATATCAATCCTACTGCATTTATAATAATACTAGGTGTTTCTTTATACATTCTTTCAACGCCTACCCAATTAGAGTTAAGTGCTGAATTGGCCTTTCCTATCATTTTCTGATTCTTATTAGATTCTCTTATATCAAAATCTGAGCTAATGCTCTTATATATCATCTTCCCTATACTTTTATAACATCTGGTCATCCTATTATATAATTCTGTATATTCACGCAGATAATTATTAATACATGAGAGAATTCCATATACGATTATGATACCTCCCATTCCTGCAACAAATATCATAATTCCTCTGTCATATTCAATAACATTAACTGCAATAGATGGGATAAGTGTTGCTATAACAGGCAGTATAATACTTAATAATACATATAGAGGTATTACATATCTTCCACTAGGGTAATTTTTAAATAATTCCTTATAAAGGTATCTAGTATTAGAGATAATACCATGCTTTACTGTTTCAGAATCTTTATTCTTTTTTGAGGATTTTTTTAACATTTTAAGACCTTCCCTTTCTTAAATAGGATTTTACAACCTAATTTTTGATGAATTTAGTATATCATACTATTTTTTCTGTTAAAAAAAAGTGCACGAATGGTTAAATTTCGTGCACGATTGGAAGCATTATTTCTGTTGCAAAGACACCAGGTTCATTCTTTCTATTGATAAATCCATCATATTTTTCTACTATATCATCAATTCTTTTAAGACCATGCCCATGGTTTCCTCTCTTATTTGTTATGTATTCCTTATCTAATCTTCTAATCACTTCATTAGTTGCATTACTTACTGAAATATATAGCTGCTGTTTCATAACGCATATGTATACTCTAAGGAATTTCTTACCCTCTTCTACCTTATCACAGGATTCCATTGCATTATCTATAAGATTTCCTATTACCACACACAAATCAATATCATTTAATTCAACATCTTTCGGTACCTGTGCTTTACAATTAATATCTATTCCGAATTTTTCAGCTACTGATAATTTACTATTCAGTATGGCATCTATGCTAACATTTCCTGTTTTATATTTGACTTCTATTCTATCCAAGTCGACTTCTAATTCATTAAGATATTTCTTTACTTCTTCTATCTGATTCATTGCAATATGTGCTTTTATCTTTTGCATATGGTTATGATAATCATGTCGCCAGCCACGCATAGTCAGATATATGGCATTAACCTCTTCCATCTGCATACCAAGTATCTTGTCCTGATATTTACCGAACTTATCTTCATAACTCTTTCTAATGAACACTCCATTTTGTAATGCCAGTACAAATATTAGTATATTAATTCCTATCATTATACAAGTTATCTTATCATTGCTTATAGTATCTATATATATAACAACAATTGTAATGGCTAAATAAATCAAATAATACACCATAGAAATTTTTCTATCGTGTAGTTCAATTAGTATGAACAATATTGCCAATATAAGTGGAACGGCTATTCCACTTATCTCTATAATTGTTTCAGTATTCACACCTATCTCCATTTCTATTGCTTTTTATAGTATCCGATAAAAGCTTCATTAACTGACTTATAACAGTTTCTACTTATATCATAACTGTTTATCTCACTGGCTCTTTTTGTTACAATGCATTCATTCTTATTAATTTTCTCAATATGACATATATTAACCAGTGTTGATCTGTTGCACAGAATAAAATTATGATTACTAACAAGTTCTTTCATTCTATTAAGAGTATCTTTCCATTCTAAAATTTCATCTACTGTTACCATTTTAACATAATGTCCATCAACTGATATTGCTATAATATTGCTATATCTGATTTTTCTATTCTCTCCTTGATAACTAAAAATCATATAATTATCTTTACTCTTATATATCTCTTCATAGACACCTGAAAGAAGCTTCATAAATGAAGCTTCCTCTATTGGTTTTAATATATATCTTATGGCTCCTACTTCATAGCCCTCAAATACATAATCTTTTATTCCTGTAACAAATATTATCTTAACTTCGTTATCCTTACTTCTAATAGTCCTTGCAAGCTCCATGCCTGACATTTCTTTCATTTGAATATCCAATATTAAAAGATCAGGATGATTCTTATCTTCATAGTCAAACAGGAATTGTTCACTGCTGATATAAGTATTAACCTTTATAGGCTCATGTGAGTCTATAAGATGACTTTTTGACCATCTATTAATCAGGCTTTCAAGATAATCTAACTGTACTTTGTCATCATCACAAATAACTATCTGCATATTATTTTGTACCGAAAATTCTGTCTCCTGCATCTCCAAGTCCTGGACAAATATACGCATCACTATTAAGACATCTGTCTACTTGACCTACATAAAGCTGTACATCAGGATGTTCTGCGTTAAGTCTTTCAATTCCCTCTGGTGCTGCAATAATGGACATAAATTTAATATTCTTTCCACCGCGTTCTTTAATAAAATTAACTGCTGCTACTGCTGAACCTCCAGTTGCTAACATAGGGTCTGTAACAACAATGGTTCTCTCTTCAATAGGTGTTGGAAGCTTACAATAGTATTCTTCTGGCTCATGTGTCTCTTCATTACGGCATAATCCAATATGTCCAACTTTTGCACTTGGAGTAAGCGCTAATATACCATTAACCATTCCAAGTCCTGCTCTTAAAATAGGAACTACTGCTAATTTTCTACCAGCAAGTACAGGTGCCATACATTTTTCAATAGGTGTCTCTATCTCAACATCTACTGTTTCAAGATCTCTTAATGCTTCATATCCCATAAGCATTGCAATCTCTTCTATAAGATTTCTGAATTCATTAGTACCAGTATTCTTATCTCTCAGTCTTGATATCTTGTGTTTAATTAATGGATGGTTGAGTATTGTTACGTTATCGTTCATATTTCCTCTTTTCTGTCGTCTTATTGGCGAGTTTTTCTCTACTTATTATCAATTCTATTAAGGTATTTGTCAAGTGTCTTGTACAATACATCAGGATCAATTGGCTTAGTCAGATGATCATTCATTCCTACACTAAAGGATTCTGCAATATCCTCTGTAAATGCATTTGCAGTCATGGCAATTATTGGTATTGATTTAGCTTCTGGATGACTAGATTGTCTAATAGCCTTTGTTGCATCGTATCCATTCATTACAGGCATTTGAACATCCATAAGTATAGCTTCATATGTACCTGATTTACTATTTTCAAACTTATCAACTGCTATTTTTCCATTCTCAGCTACTTCCACTTCCAATCCCACAATCTGCAGTAATTCCTTTGCTACTTCGACATTAAATAATGTATCATCAACAAGCATAACCTTGTGTCCGAAAAAGTTAATATCCGAGTCATTGCATTGTCCTATATTCTGAACTTCATTCACATCATATGCCGAAATACCCTTTAGACGTTCTGAATCTAAATCGGATATCGAATATTCTGTTCTTGTAAATGGAATTGATACGGTAAATGTACTTCCTTTTCCTTCCTGACTTTCCACCTGTATAGAACCAAGCATCATAGTTACAAGACTCTGCGTAATTGAAAGTCCTAATCCTGAGCCTCCATGCTCAAGTGCCGTTCTCTCACTTTCCTGTTCAAATGGCTTAAATAGTCTATTCTTCATATCCTCGTTCATTCCACACCCATTATCTATAACTGAGAACTGCATATATACCTTATTACTATCTGTTTTCTTTTGAGAAACTACTAATTTTATGCTTCCACCTTCTGCTGTAAACTTTAATGCATTTGACATAAGATTATTAAGAATCTGGTTAAGTCTTAATTGATCTCCTATTAGATTTTCCTCTGTTACTCCTGACAGGCAAAGGTCAAAATCAATATTCTTATCCTTACATAATGGATAATACATGGATGAAACAGATGTTATTAAACTTTTTAAATCAAAAGGATTATTACCAATCTTAAGCTTATCATTCTCAATTGCTGACATATCAAGTACATCATTAATTATATTAAGTAATGTTTTAGATGAAAATGATATCTTTTCTAGATTATCTATTGCAGCTTGATTATCTTTAACCACTCTTTGTGTAAGTGAAATAAGTCCAATTATAGCATTCATCGGTGTTCTTATCTCATGACTCATTCTAGATAAAAAAGTACTTTTTGCTTTATTGGCCTTTTTAGCATTATCCATTGCTTCTATTGCACTTTGCTTTGCCTCTTCTAACTGACATACAAGTTCTTCTAATTTTTCATTATTGTTTTTAAGTTTGACTTCATTCTTTCTTCTAATTATTATTATAATAATTAGCATTAGCATGCAAAGAATAGTAAGTACTGATACAATAATAATTGGCACTTTGTACATATATACAAGATCACCTAATGTATATTTATATTGATAAGAGGCAGTATTAGCCACAATAATTTGATTAACTGTAGATTGGGATAATATTGCTATAGATTTATTAATTATAGAAACAAGTGTTGTATCTGTACTGCTAAGCGTAGCCATTGCTGAATCTTCACTAAAAAAATAAGCTTTTACAATCTCAAGATTTTTATATCTTGGTATCTGTAATTGATAATTTACAAGATACTCATTCTGCATTGTTACATCAACCTCACCATCTGAAACTGCTTCAAGACACTTGTAATTATTATCATAATAAACTATATCAAAATTAGTATGATTCTCTTTTATATACTCATCTAATGTCTGAAATGTTGATGGAATCGCAATCTTAAGGTTTTTGGACGGATCATATTCTGTTCCAGATTTAACTATTGGAACTACATTTGATGACATAAAAGAATCAGTAACTAGTAACTCTGAATCATCAAGAAAATTCTGTGTTCTGACTATTCCTGCCACAAAGTCAAATTCACCATTCTTAAGTGCTGCAATTGGCTTTTCTCCATATGAAATTGCTTTTATATCAAACTTAAGACCGCTTATATTGGATATCTCCTGAAGTATATCTTCAGTAATTCCTATAACATTACCATCTTCATCTACACTTGAAAGTGGTGCTCTGGATGGAAGATTACCTATTGTAATTGCTCCCGCATTCTTAATATATTCTTTCTCCTCTTCAGTAAATTCTACCTTTACTTCTAATTCTTTAGTATCAACTGATGAATCATTATCTTCATTAGAACTTGATATTGTCCAAATATCAGCTAATACTTTTTCTGGTATAAATGCTGTTAATACAGATATACTTACTATCATACCAACAGTTAGTATTGTTTTTATCCCTTGCATTTTCTTAATATTCATCAAATTACTGCTCCTTAGGTATTATATTATCTATCGGTTACTTAATAATCTTATTAGTTCTTATAATACAGGATTATAAATTAAAACTCAAGTGTATAAAATGAATTGATTTTTGACCTTTTTTAAGTTATTCTTTAATTATTACTATTAACTTTTATTACTAATCAGCGCTATGCGCAGAAATGAGGATTTATATGGATAATTCAGCACTTTTTAATATTGGATACGGATTATATGTTTTAACTGCTAGTCAGAATGGTAAGGATAATGGATGCATAATTAACACTCTTATGCAGGTTTCCTCTAATCCACTCACATGTGTAATCGGAGTGAATAAGCAAAACCTTACTCACGATATGATTAAAGAATCAGGCTGCTTTAATATTTCTATGCTTACTAAACAGGCTCCTTTCGAGATTTTTAAGCATTTTGGATTTCAGTCAGGTAAAACTACTAACAAGTTTATAGATTTTAGTAATGCGGCACGCGCAGATAACGGAATTATGTATATTCCTGAATTTACTAATGCATATCTATCTGGAAATGTTGTAGATTCAATGGATTTCGGAACACATACTTTATTTAAAGCTGAGATAATTGATGCCGTTAAGCTTGGAACTGAGGAAAGTATCACATACAATTATTACCAGGCTAATACTAAACCAAAGCAAGAGCCTGTTAAATCAAAAGGATATCGCTGTGCTATTTGTGGATATGTATATGAAGGTGATGAACTTCCTTCTGACTTTATCTGTCCTATATGTAAGCATGGTGCGGCTGATTTTGTTAAAATAGAAGGTGATAAATAATGAATGCTACACTACAGACTTTAATTGGAATTATGATACCACTAATTGGCACTTCTTTAGGTGCTGCTATGGTATTTCTTCTTAAACGAGAGATGAAATCATCTGTCAATAAGGCTCTTTTAGGATTTGCTTCTGGAGTTATGATTGCTGCCTCTGTATGGTCTCTTCTTATTCCGGCCATTGATATGGATGAGGCATCTGGCGGTACTGGATGGCTTCCTGCCGTTATAGGATTTCTGCTGGGTATAGGCTTCCTGCTATTACTTGATACTATTATTCCTCATCTTCATACAGATACTGATAAACCTGAAGGTAAACCATCAAGCCTTGGAAAGTCCACTATGCTTATTCTTGCGGTCACTCTGCATAATATTCCTGAGGGAATGGCTGTAGGAGTTGTATTTGCAGGTTTTATATCAGGTAACACTACCATAACTGCTGCTGGTGCTTTTGTACTTGCTATAGGAATTGCTATTCAGAACTTTCCTGAGGGAGCAATTATATCTATGCCACTATTAGGAAGTGGTATTACCAAAAAGCGTGCTTTTTCATATGGATTTTTATCAGGGCTTGTTGAGCCAATTGGTGCAATTATTACCATACTGTTAACATCTCTGATAACACCTGTTCTACCTTATATTCTATCATTTGCCGCAGGTGCTATGATATATGTAGTTGTGGAAGAACTTATTCCTGAGGCACAATCTGGAGAGCACTCTAATATTGGTACAATTGGTGCGGCAATAGGATTTGCGTTAATGATGTTCTTAGACGTAGCTTTAGGATAATTATTACTATTCTAATATAAATAAGTCTGTTTTTTCTTTACTGAGAATCTCAAAGTGCTTTACTATCTTATAATTGTACTTAGGTGCAAGCTCTCTTACAAATTCTCTGTCATGTGTATACATAATAATTCGACCATCTTCCTTAAGGTGGTCTTTTGTTTTGTCAAAAAACTTATCATATAGTTCATACAGATTATCTTCTTCTGTTCCATAACCATTTGAAATACTTCCATCCTTATATCTACCAGCTGCAAATGGCATATTAGTAAATATCTCATCAAATAGGTACTGATGCTCAAAATCAAAGTAACTTTTGTTAATAAAATGTATTATCTGTCCCGCTGCTTCTGTGTTTATCTTGGCTTTTTCAATTGCATTATCTTGAATATCAATACCATAAGATGTATTAGCCTTTACTACTTTCTGACGTTCAATAAGCATTGTACCCACTCCGCAAAATGGATCTAATACCTGTGCGTCCGCAGCCATATATTCTTTCGCTAATTCCACCAAAAGAGCGGCATTTACAGGACGAATACTAGCGGAAATATGCTCTTTTCTATATGAAAATCGGTTATCAGCTAAAGTATTGAGTTTAACTAACATATTGCACTCTCCATCTTTATTCTCAATAATCCTTATCTCAAATTCATAATGCGATGGTGAATTAATAAGCTGTCTATTAGTTCCTCTTTCAATCTCCATTGACAATTTTCTAACAAATTCACTCTTTTTATCAAGCTCCATTTTAGACTTAATATCTATTCTAAAATAAAATGGAGCTTTACCTTTATGGCGCTTTTCCATGAAATATATTATATCTGAACTGGTTATTTGCTTAGCTACAGCCATAGGTTCCATTATACAGTGTTTCATGCCTTGTACTATAAACAATAATTCTTTGTATGTTCTAATAGTTACAATCTGATCAAGTCTATCTGTTTTCAACTGTAATCCTGCTGGAATAACCTTAATATTAGAACTATTAATCTGTCTGGCTGTAATATCCTGATAATCTCTATTGGTTAATAAAATAATCTCTGACTCTTCTTTATTGCCACGAAATTCGTGAGCTTTAAATCCCTCTATTGTTACAATCAGTTCTGTAAGAATCTTAGTCTGCTCGTAAATATGCTTTTTATTCTCTTCTGCTATATCCATTGTTTCAATCTTAACTAATATATCTTTTAACTCAGGTAAAACTTCTCTATAATCAAGTTCTCTCATGGCCTGAAGATATGAAGCCTTAACAAATAACTTGTCCTCTTTACAAAATGCGCTATACAATGCCATTAATGACTCTTGCATAGCTATATCCCCTAATAGTAAGGCTGCATTTTTCCTAGTTTTAGCATCATCGTTTTTTAATAAATCTATAAATTTTTCTGAAAGCCTTTCATCTTCTATCAAATCAATCAGATTCATTAACTTACCCTCATCTTTTATCTCCTGACGAAGGTTGCTCAAATTCTGTCTTACATTATCACCTAATAAAATACTATCTACAATTACTTTAATCTGATTATCCAAATTGTTCCTCTATCTTTCCTTTAGCTGTTTGTCAATATGCGACCATCCTTTAATACAGAATCCTTTGCCAATACAATAATACTTTATTTTATTGACTGTTACAATATTGATACTCATCGCAATTCTTTAGTAAATTATACACGATTCTATGATTATTGCAATGAAAGCTTTTATATCTATTATCGTAATATACGCTTTCATATCTATTACTATAATCCTATTCTTCTGTTTTTTGACCAAATTCCATATTTACTTCTTCAAGCATATCAAATACTATATTAAACCCGAATTATTCATGATAATTCGGGCTATATATATGATGAAAAACGATGTTATGATACTATCTTTTCTGTTTGCGCTTAATCTCTTCAAGTTCCTGATACTCTGCAAAGCTCATGTAATCGTTAGCATTCCAATCAGTATTAGTTCTAACTACTTTAGCAATATTACCTGCAATCACACAATGGTCTGGATACTTTCCTTTAACTAATGACTTGGCTCCTACCATAGAATGTTCTCCAATGTCTGAATTATATATTACGGAAGCTTCCATTCCTAACCATACGTGTTCTCCAATTGTTACATGTACATTATCTCTTATATTAATATTCTCTTTCAATGTCAAGTCAAATAAACTATGTGCTCCTCCTGATAGAATCTTAACACTTTTAGCGCACATACACTCCCGTCCTATTGTAAGCTTAGTGTTCTCAACACAGCACATATATAAACTGTCTAATGCTGAAAACTCTTCACCTATCTCTAGTTCACCATCAAAATTACTAATAAAGAAATTGCCTCCTAGCCATGAATATCTGCATATCTTGGATTTGGAATTGTGAAGATACATAATTCCATTTTTGGCTGCTACGCCTTCTTCAATATCCATAACAGCTCCACCTTTAAGATTCATCTTAAAGTCTTGACTCCAAAAATCTCTTCCTATATGTACTTTATTATTGTATCCACATATGTTAAGTGTAAGTCCCTCCATCGCCTCTTCGACTATAACCTCATTACCACAGCAATCATTATAATAGCCTTCAACTTCCTTAACCTCCACATAATTATAGATGTAAATCATATCTACATTACGCTTATATCCATACTTAATTAGCTTTCCTATGACTTCTTTGTCTGAATATCTCTTAGCTACTATTACAAATGGATGTTCTTCTAAGATTTTATCTGTCTTATCTTCTGATTCTGACACATATCCTGTTATACTGATTCTATTCTCTTCAAGATATTCACTTACCTGTTCTCCGTATTTATCCTTATCCCAAATATAAATACTTTTACCAATGAGCTTAGATTTCATCTCTGATTCATTAAAAAAGTCAATCCAGTTCTGAACAAAAAAACTTCTTTTAGCCATGTTAACCTACTTTCTAGTGTTAATTCTAATACACACTCCAATAATGTATTATTATAATATTTTTATTTAAAGATTCCAATATAAATTTACATTTTTTGCATTTTTGTTTATAATTCTGTTGCATATGTTTTACTAATCCCGAATTATTCATGAGAGGGCAATTCTCCCTAAAAATTCAGGTTTCTGTT
>CAZNEZ010000035.1:9274-25237 GCA_964572475.1 uncultured Lachnospiraceae bacterium | reverse complement strand
TCGCAAATAGATATGATAGTTGTTTGGATGATGTACAGGATAAAGTATATACAAGAGATTTGTATGGCAGAGATTAAATAATATGTAAGAAGATATTTCAGGGAATGGGAGAAAATATGGGAGAACTTTATAAATCATCATTTTACAATAGGTTTTATGAAGTGGGCGGTCGATATTGGATTTTTAATACGTTAAATCAAGGGTTATTAGAGGTGCCAGAGCAGAGTTTCCGATTGCTGCAAAACAATAAGTTCGATATCGAAAAATGTGACCAAGATATGGTGGAAGATATTAATGAATTGATAGAAAATGAATTTGTTGTTTTTGAAAATTATAATGAATTGAAAACTATTAAAAATCTGTTCCATAATGATAAATACAAACGAGATTATATGTCTGTTACAATTATTCCCACGTTGGAATGTAATTGCGCTTGTTTTTATTGTTTTGAGAGGCAACATCATATAAAGCAAGAAGACAGTTTTGATTGGAATAAAGTAACAGAAGGAATTCTTCATTATATTGAGGAAAAACTTCCATATGTTAAAATAGGTATAAAAAATTGGAATAAACTGAGAGAGTATCTTAGAAAATAGATTTGAGGTGATTTTAGATGAAAAAACTGATTTTAATAGGAGCTGGTGGACATGCAAAGTCAGTTGCAGATTCAATTAATAAATCAGAATATGAATTATGTGGATTCATAGATAGCAACAAAAAAGGTATGCATATGGGATTACCAATCTTGGGTACGGGACTTGAAGATATTCCAAATTGTGAAAAATATAGTTATTTTGTTTCTATTGGAGATGTTGGATACCGTAAGTTATGGTTTGACAGAATTAGAGAACGAAGATTGAACATAATCAATATTATTGATTCTTCAGCAATTATATCGGCCAGTGCAAAAATGGGAATAGGGAATTTTGTAGGTAAAATGGCAGTAATAAATGCTGATGCAGAGATAGGAAATAATAATGTTATAAATACAAAGGCTTTGATTGAACACGAATGTAAAGTGGGTGATCACAATCATTTATCAACAAATTCTGTCATAAATGGAAATGTAATTGTAGGAAATAGTGTTTTTTTGGGCAGTTCATCTGTGTGTAACGGTCAATTGAAAATCGGTTCCAATGCAATTATTGGTTCAGGTAGTGTGATTATTAAAGATATACCGGAGAAAGTAACTGTAGTAGGTGTACCTGCTAGAGTTATAAAGAGGAGAGATTAGAAATGAGTGATATTCAAATTGTTGCAGAGATTGGCTGCAATCATAATGGAAGTGTTGAATTGGCAAAAAAAATGATGAAAAAAGCGAAAGAAGCTGGAGCAGATGCAGTTAAATTCCAAAGTTTTGTGCCAGAAAATCTTGTTTCAAGATATGCCCCTAAAGCCGAATATCAGAAAAAAAATGATGGAAATGGTTCACAGCTAGATATGTTAAAAAAATTGGCATTAACGGAAACTGAATACTTGGAATTGGTACAGTATGCTTCTACTTTAGATATTCAGATTTTTTCTACGCCATTTGATTTTGAATCTTTTTCATTTTTGCAAAAAATCGGTCAGAATATATGGAAAGTACCATCAGGAGAGATTACAAATCTTCCTTATTTACAGAGGGTAGCAGCAATTGAATGTCAAAATAAACAAGTAATTCTATCAACAGGAATGTCTACGATTGATGAAGTTAAATATGCAATAAATGTTTTGCAACAAAGTAAAGACACAAGTTTTACGGTATTACATTGTAATACACAATATCCAACAGAGCCGGAAGATATGAATTTGCTTGCCATGAATAAGCTTCAAGAATTAGCACCAGATTGGAAAATCGGACTTTCAGATCATTCAGAAGGAATTGTTGCTTCTCTTGTGGCTGTTGGATTGGGAGCTAAATTTATCGAAAAACATTTTACTTTAGATAAAGCTATGCCAGGACCTGATCATAAAGCGTCTATTACACCAGAAGAACTAAAAGAATTGTGTGTAGGTGTGCATAAAGCTGAAATTATGCTTGGAAATGAAACGAAAGAAGTGACTGAATCTGAACGAAGCAATATATTCGTTGCAAGAAAATCTATTGTAGCAAAAAGAAAAATCATGAGAGGCGAAATGTTTTCCGAAGAGAATATCACTTGTAAAAGACCAGGAAATGGAATTTCTCCGATTCATTGGTATGAGGTGTTGGGGAAAGAAGCTGAAAAAGATTTTGAAATAGATGAATTGATTTCTTGTAAAGGAGTGAATAGAGAAGATGAATAATTTAGCAATAATACCTGCAAGAAGCGGTTCGAAAGGCTTGAAAGATAAAAATATAAAATTATTAAATGGAAAACCGTTAATTGCATATAGCATAGAAGCAGCGAAGAAATCAGAGATTTATTCACACATATTGGTTTCTACGGATTCTGAAAGATATGGCGAGATTGCAATACAATATGGAGCAGAAGTACCTTTTTATCGATCAGAAGAAAATGCATCAGATGTAGCGTCATCATGGGATGTTGTAAAAGAAGTATTGAAAAAATATCAGGAGATGGGAATTGTATTTGATACATTTACGCTTTTACAGCCAACATCTCCATTGCGAAAGTACGAAGATATAAAAAAAGCTTATGAATTATTTAAAGAGAAAGATGCAATAGCGGTTGTATCAGTTTGTGAAATGGAGCATTCGCCATTGTGGAGTAATACTTTACCAGAAAATAATTCGTTATCCGGATTTTTGCGGGCAGACAGTAATAAACAAAGACAGAAATTAGAAACGTTTTATAGGATAAATGGGGCAATTTATATGGCAGATGTGAAGGCTTTTTTGGAAAATACAAATCTGTATAGAGAAGATTGTTACGCATATAAAATGCCGGCAGAGCGCAGTATAGATATAGATACAGAACTTGATTTTAAAATTGCCGAAACTATTATAAATCAGTAAAAGAAGGTTAGTATGGGAAAGTATAGAGTAGCGTATGCGACTGGTTCAAGAGCAGATTATGGAATAGTAAAAAATTTTTTAAGATTATTAGATAATGACAAAGATATTGAGTTTTCAGTATTGGTTACAGGCTCACATTTAGAAGATAAGTTTGGTCACTCTGTAGATATAATACGACAGGATGGATTTAAAATCGATTTGGAGATTCCGCTAAATATAGAGAATGACAGTAATGCGAATGTGATGCATTGCATGGCAACAGCTTTAGATTGTTTTGGAAATTATTTTGAAAATAATAAATTTGATTTATTAATTATACTTGGAGATAGATATGAAATGATGGCGGTTGCGATTGCAGCAGCTATGCAAAGAATCCCAATTTTGCATTTACATGGTGGGGAAGTTACATATGGCAATTATGATGAATTTATACGTCATTCTATTACCAAAATGAGTCAGTATCATTTTACCAGTACAGAAGAATATAGAAAACGTGTAATACAGTTGGGAGAAGATCCTAAAAGAGTATTTTATCTTGGGGCATTAGGGGCAGAAAATTGTTGCAAGATAGATGAAGAGAAAGTAATTGAAAAAGTAAAAGAACTTATTCCACAAAAATATTGGGTTGTAGCTTTTCATCCCGAAACACTAACTGATGTGAAAATGGAAGATCAGGTGAAAGAAGTATTGACTGCATTGCAGGAAAATATGAATGGAATGAGTGTTATTTTTATGGGGACGAATGCAGATACAAAATCTGATATCATACGTTCTTCATGGCTCAATTATGTGGATGAACATGAAAATGCGTATTATTATGAAAACTTGAATGTAGATTCGTTTTTATATTTAGTAAAAAATTCTGTGGCATTAATAGGAAATTCGTCATCTGGAATTATTGAAACACCGTCATTAGGAAGGTATACAATTAATATTGGAGATAGACAAAGAGGACGAGTACATGGTAACAGTGTTATTGATGTCACTTGCGACAGTAGTATGATCGGTCAGGCAATGAAAGAGATTACCGGGAAAAATGAAAAAATAATTAATCCGTATTATGTAGAAAATACTGCAGAAAATTATTATAAAAAGACAAAAGAAATTTTAGAAAATGGAACGTCCATTTTAAAGGAATTTTATGATATAGTCTAAAATTCAGTAGAAACAGAAGTGTAAAGCAGGAGGTATGCGAATATGAAAATTGCAGTTGCAGGAACTGGATATGTGGGATTATCCATAGCTACTTTGTTATCGCAACACCATGAAGTGATGGCAGTAGATATTATTCCAGAAAAAGTAGAATTAATAAACCAAAAAAAATCTCCAATTCAGGATGAATATTGATGTAAAAGATGATTATTATACGGAAATTAGTAAATATTTAAAAAAACTTGACATAAAATCTATATTATTAGTATGCGATAGCTCTATTGAATTTCTAAAAATCAACAAGTACTTTAAGAACTTGCAAGATAATATAGGTATAAAAGTTGTTAGATTTTCAAATTTTCAGCCGAATCCACATTATGAGTCAGTGGTAGAAGGCATAAGTGTATTAATTGAAAAGGAATGTCAGGCTATTATTGCAGTAGGTGGAGGAAGTGCAATAGATGTGGCAAAGTGTATAAAGTTGTATTCTAATATGAATCACAGTCAGAATTATTTGAAACAGTCAATATGCCCCAATGATATGCCATTTGTTGCAATGCCAACAACAGCAGGAAGTGGAAGTGAGTCTACACGTTTTGCTGTCATATATTATGAGGGCGAAAAACAATCAATTAGTAGTGTGAGTTGCATTCCAGATGTGATAGTTATGGATCCGTCAGTGCTAAAAACATTACCAATGTATCAAAAAAGCTCAACTATGCTTGATGCATTATGTCATGCAACGGAATCCTTTTGGTCAATAAATTCAACAGAGGAGAGTAAGGAATATTCAAGTGAAGCTATACACATTATTATGGATAATATGGACCAATACTTGGATAACAATGATGAAGCTAATGCTAAGATGCTGATGGCTGCAAATATTGCTGGAAAAGCTATAAATATTGCACAGACTACGGCAGGTCATGCTATGTGCTATAAACTTACTAGCATGTATGGTATAGCTCATGGACATGCTGCAGCATTATGTGTGAAAGAATTGTGGGAATATATGCTTAATCATATAGATGAATGTATTGATCCAAGAGGAACAACTTATTTAAATGAGACATTTAATAGTATAGCACAAGCATATGGGTGTAATTCTACGGAAGATGCTATACATACATTTAATCAGATTTTAAATAGACTTAATATGACACCTCCAAAGGTAAAAAATCAATATGATTTTGAAATTTTGAAAACTAGTGTTAATCCTGTTAGATTAAAAAATAATCCAATAAACCTTAGTGTAGAAATTATTTCTAGATTGTACAATAATATATTAGTATGAAAATAGGTTTGAGATGGTATGATTTTTAAATAGTAAGTTAAGACAAAAACTCAAATATGTATTATAGAGGTTAGCTTAGAAATAAAGTGTAATGCTTAGGAGGATAGAGATAGAATATGAAAGTAGACGCGTTAGTGGATATAATTGGATCAGACTTTTATGTAGGAGTTCCAGATTCACAATTGAAGGCTCTTTGCGATTTTCTTATGAGAAAATTTGGAATTGACAAGAAACATCATTTGATAGCTGCCAATGAGGGGAATTGCACAGCATTAGCAGCAGGATATCACTTGGCAACTGGCAAAGTGCCAGTAGTTTATATGCAGAATAGTGGAGAAGGTAACATAATTAATCCAGTTGCCTCATTATTGAATAATAAGGTCTATGCTATACCAGTTGTATTTATCGTGGGATGGAGAGGAGAACCAGGAATTCATGATGAACCACAACATATCTATCAAGGTAAAATTACAGTAAAACTTCTGGAAGATATGGAAATAGAGACTTTTATTATAGGAGATGAAACCACAGAAGAGGAAGTCAAGGAAATTATGGCGAGATTTCGTGTCATTCTGTCAAAAGGTAAGGATGTTGCTTTTGTAATAAGGAAAGGTGCGTTGGTATTTGATGAAAATGTAGAATATAAAAATGATAACCAAATGTGCAGAGAGGAAATCATTAATCATATAGTATTGGCTTCAGGTGAAGACCCCATTGTGTCAACTACAGGAAAGGCTAGCCGAGAATTATTTGAAACTAGAGTGATTAACGGACAGAGTCACAAGTACGATTTTTTAACTGTAGGCTCTATGGGACATAGCTCATCTATAGCGCTTGGAGTAGCAATCAACAAAGCTGAAACAAAAGTGTGGTGCATAGATGGAGACGGAGCAGTACTTATGCATATGGGATCAATGGCAATGATAGGAGCTAACAAGCAACGAAATATGATTCACATCGTGATTAATAATGGGGCACATGAAACTGTAGGTGGAATGCCTACGGTGGCAGCAAAAATTGATTTGGTGAATATAGCAAAGGCATGTGGATACCCTTATGCAGTTTCGGTAGATAAATTTGAGACTCTTGACATAGAATTATCTAATGCAAAAAATAGAGATCAGCTATCTTTCATTGAAGTTAAGTGTTCTATAGGATCTAGAGAAGATTTAGGTAGACCTACAACTACTGCACTAGAAAATAAAGAAAACTTTATGGAGTATTTGAAAAAGCTAAAATAAAAAACAAATCAAGTATTGTTGGTCTAGCTTGCCCATTGATTATGATTAACTGAAAGAAGGATTAGTATGAGCAAACTTACTACGGATGGTCGACGTCTTATCTTCCTCAGCCTGACCATCTTGATGATGATAACTATATTCTCTATGTCTTCTGAAACAGGTGAAGAATCGGCTGGTATTAGCAGTAAAGTCGCAGAGACAGTAGTGAAGATTATTCCAGGATATAGTTCAATGACTGTTGAAAAACAGGAAAGCATATTTGACTGTGTACACTTTATAGTTAGAAAAGGCGCTCATTTCACGGAATATGGTATTCTGTCATTATTACTATTAGGTTTCTTTAGCACATTCAATTTTAAAATGTATTGGAAGTATATATTTAGTATAGGGATTGCAGGAATATATGCAGGAACTGATGAAATGCATCAGCTTTATATTACAGGTAGAGCAGGAAGCCTAGTTGATGTGTGCATTGATGTTGCAGGAGCCACAACATTCATAGTTATAGCAATGCTAATAATAAGATTAAAAAGCATTAAGAGTATTGGTAAAATAATCAATAGTAATAAATAAATTTAATCTACATATATTTTATAAAAATGATAAGGTATATGAGAGATATTATATGAATAACAGCATAAAGAATAAAGTTGCAGATAATATAAAAAATAATATTAAAAAATATATAATAATAGTTATAATACCAGTGCTTGTACTGACTTCAGGAATGAACTACAGTGCAGGCACTTTTGCGTTTAAAACAGATATGCTTTTAGATACTAATTTTGGTAATCAATATAATGACGAAACCACTGAGATTACGAATGGAACTTCGGTTGAACAACTGGAATTGTATGCAAAGTATGCCTGTCTTATGGACGCAAAAAGTGGACGAATTCTCTACGGAAGAGATGAAACAACACCTGCACCTAATGCTAGTACAACTAAGATTATGACTTGTATTTTAGCATTAGAATATGGCAATCTGGATGATATGGTAGGAGTATCAGAATATGCAGCATCAATGCCAGATGTTCAACTTGGAATGACACCAGGAGAATACTATAAACTTGGAGATTTATTATATTCATTGATGCTAGAATCGCACAATGACACAGCAGTAGCGATAGCGGAGCATATATCAGGAAGTGTGGAAGCATTCGCACTGCTTATGAACCAGAAAGCCAGAGATTTAGGATGCACAAATACATATTTTATTACCCCAAATGGACTTGATGCTAAGGATGAAAAAGGTGAACATTCTATTTCAGCGGCTGATTTGTGTACAATAATGAGTTATTGTATCCTAAAGTCAGCAAAACGAGAGGATTTCTTAAACATTACCAGAACCAACAGTTATAGCTTTAATAATATGAAAAAACAGGATAATGGAGACTATGTCAATGGTTCAAGAACATTTTCATGCAGTAATCATAATTCCTTTTTAACTATGATGGACGGAGCCTTATCAGGTAAGACGGGATTTACAGGCAATGCAGGATACTGTTATGTTGGGGCACTTGAAAATGGAGATAATACTTATGTGGTAGCACTTTTGGCGTGTGGCTGGCCTAATAATAAGAATTATAAGTGGAGCGATACAAAAAAGCTTATGAAATATGGCATGGAAACATTTAGATATGTAAAGTTTTCAGATTATGCAATTACAGTAAATGATATTACAAAGACTAAAATCATAGGAGCC
This sequence comes from uncultured Lachnospiraceae bacterium, assembly GCA_964572475.1. Classification (GTDB taxonomy): domain Bacteria; phylum Bacillota; class Clostridia; order Lachnospirales; family Lachnospiraceae; genus CAZNEZ01. The sequence goes on along the minus strand of CAZNEZ010000035.1, from coordinate 16,904 downwards.
AAAACAGATACAATTGATGATGGAATTAATGCCGAAATAGAAATAGTAAGTAATGGAGGAAATAATGGGTTACTGATGTGTGACGACGAAACAATAGAGAAAAGATATGATGTTGATACTGAAATCATTGCGCCAGTTAAAAATGGTGATATAATAGGTACAATAAAGTACAATGTTAATGGAATAACATATAAAACAGATAGCGTTGTGGTCACAAAGGATTATGAAGCTATAGATATAAAATGGTGCTTTGAAAAGATATTAGATATATTTTTAATATAATGAATGGAGCAAAAGATGAAGAAAGATAGTAAGCATAATACTATAAGACCAATCAAACATCCGGATAAGATAATAAATTATTGGAAAAATCAAAAATTTATTATCTTATTAATTGTCTTATCAGGCACCATATTTAACGTGGGGATGTCTTTAGGACCTGTATATCAGGGCAAACTAATTGATACTTTAGTAGATGGACAACCACTTTCGTTAATTTCTAAAGTTGCGGCTACATTTGTAGTAATTATAGTTGTGGTACAGATTTTAAGATATGTTAAGAGATTTTATATAAGACGATTTGCTAATAATACGAGTGCATCTATGAGATATATGATTTACAATAACCTGATTCATAAGGGAGAAAGAGAACTTTCTAAAGAGAATATGGGTACGCTGATGACTAATGCCATTTCCGATGTAAATGTATGCACAGAAGGCATGAGAAAGTTTACAACAGAGATATTTGATACAGGAGTTTTACTTACATCATATCTTGTAACCTTATTTATTTATGATGTAAAGATTACTGCAATAGCGGCAATTTTCACACCTATAGCAATGCTTATTGCAGAAAAACTTAAAAAGAGAATATTCAAGTATACAAAAGCATTTAGGACTGCTACAAGTGAGGTGGCAGGAGCAACATATGAACTTATAGATAATGTAGTACTATATAGAATATATGGTCGTGAACATGATAACAGAGAAGTCTATGAAGAACAATTAAAAGACTTAGAAGTTAAGGCTGTATATGCGAATGTCTGGGAAAACTCTATGCAGCCCATTTATAATATAATAGCTATGGCGGGAGTAGTATTTATTATTTATTTTGGCGGTAAAAATGTATTGGCAGATATATGGACAATAGGCCAGTTTTCAACATATATAACTGTATTCACAGCATTAGCATTTAAGGCAAGTAAAGCTGCAAAACTATTCAATGCAGTTCAAAAGTCTCAAGTTTCATGGAGAAGAATTAAACCTTATCTCAAGGAGTATGAAGAAATAAGCCATAATTATGATGTGCCAGATGACATGAGCCTCGTAATAACAAACTTATGCTTTTCGTATGAAAGTGATAAAAATATACTAAGTGATGTGAATTTGTCTATGGGTAAAGGCGACTTCGTTGGAGTTACAGGTCCAGTTGCCTGCGGTAAATCAAGCTTAGGCTGTATTTTTCTCGGTGAATACCAATATTTAGGAAGTATATTGTTATGTGGAAAAGAACTATCAGAGTATTCGGAATTTGAAAGAAGTGAGAATATAGCATATCTTGGACATAATCCACATCTGATTTCTGATACCATATATAATAATATTACTTTGGGTGATGAAAATGGAACAGATATCAATGAAGTATTAAAAATGGTATGTTTTGATGAAGATTTGAAGCAGATGGAAGAAGGGATAAATACCATTGTTGGTAATAATGGTGTTAGATTAAGTGGAGGACAGCAGTCCAGAATTGCACTTGCAAGAACGCTGTACCATAGGAGAAAACTTATAATATTAGATGATCCATTTTCGGCAGTTGATATTAATACAGAAAAAGCCATTATTGAGAATATGAAGAGCATAATTAAAGAAAGCATGATTATACTTATATCACATAGAATGACAATGAAGGACAACCTTACTCAACTGGTTACACTAGGAAAGGAGGGCGAGTCAAATGAATAACAAAGCACAAAAAAAGAATAACACGAATAACACGAATAACAGTAATGTAAAAGGTCTTATTGTAGCTGTCTTAAAGCAAAATATCTGGCTGTCTGTTGGTATTGTATGCGCGGCGATTCTTGTTGTTTCATTAAGTCTGATACCACCTCAGATTCTTAAGGTAATAGTTGACAGTTATCTTATGAAAGGGCTGGAAGAGAGTCTTCTTAGAATAGCTATTTTATATTTTGTAATATTGATTTTCATTGGAATAGCAGATTTTGTTAAAGAAGTTCTATTGACAGTTGCAGGGCAAAAGATTACGAGAAGCATAAGAAGTGAGCTAATGCTTAAAAACGAGAAACTGCCAATTTCATTTTTTACAGCCAATGGAACGGGCAGTATTGTATCAGTTATAACAAATGATGTTGAAGTTATACAATCATTATTTACTAATGGCATAATAGGAATGATTATAGATGCATTTAAAATAATAGGAATTGTTGTATCTATTATGTTTTTTAGCGTTAGGTTAGGAATTCTTGTGTTAGTACTGCTGCCTTTTATCTATATGCTTACCAGACTATTTCAAAAAAGGATGTTAAAAGCACAGGTTATGAATAGAATACATATTGGTCGTGTGAATAATCATATTCCTGAGAGTATTAATAATATTCAGATGATAAAATCATATGGAAAAGAAGAATATATGCAGTGTAAGTATGGTGACTATCTTAAAAATAGTTATGATTCTATTGAAAAGATTAATTTTTATGATTCTATTTTTTCGCCAATTATTCTTACAATAAGAGCGATAATAATAGTTATAATAGTTATATTTTCTACAAAAGGACTTGCTGTTTTTGGGCTTACAGTAGGAATGGTTGCAGCCGCAATTGAGCTTATTTCTAATATATTTACACCTATTGAGAATCTAGGCATGGAGCTTCAAAGCATTCAGGAAGCCGTAGCGGGAATTAATCGTGTAAATGCACTCTTAAAAGAAACTGAGGATATTAGCAAAGATGCTGCTATATCCTATAACACTTTGAAAAAAGACACATTTGTTATTAGATTTGAGAACGTGAGATTTAGTTATGATAACTCGGATAACGAGGTCTTAAAAGGTGTAAGCTTTATTATTAAACCTAATGAAAATGTTACATTTATGGGAAGAACAGGGGTAGGTAAGAGTACAATATTTAAACTTATTCTTGGTTTACATACTCCAGATTCAGGACATGTTTTTGTAGGTAATACAGATATTACGAGAATTCCTAATAGAGAAAAACGTAGGATTTTTGGATATGTTGAACAGAATTTTGAATTTATAAGCGGAACAGTAGCGGAACAGATTAGCATGAAAGATTGCAGTATTACAAGACAAGAAATAGAAAATGCAGCACAGTTTGTAGGATTAAATGAATACATTTTGCAGTTGGATAATGGATACGATACATTTACCAGTGAATATATGTTTTCACAGGGACAAAAGCAGCTATTATCAATTGCGAGAGCGATAGTTAGCAATCCTCCTATTATGCTCTTAGATGAAATGACGGCTAATCTGGATATGGAAACAGAGAGGAAGATTCTTTTGGTACTTAAAGAAGCCTCAAAAGATAGAACGCTAATCTCTATATCTCATAGAATGTCAGCTATAATGAACAATGAAAGAGTTATAGAAATAGAGAATGGAAAAGTAATCTGAGTATGATTAACAGAAGATTATTAAACCACGTTAATTAATTAAAGTATTTTGAAAAAATAGTGGAAGACGAATAAAAAAAGTGGTAGACTATAAAGATAAATATTTAAAAATAAGTTAAAAGAGCGAAAGATAAATCTTTTAATCGCAAGTTAGTAGAATATACAAATATACTTGATTTTGAGAAAGGTATGGTTTAAAAATGTCAAAGAAGTTAATTATGGGCAATCAGGCGATTGCATTTGGTGCAATTAAAGCTGGTGTTGACCTTGTGGCAGGTTATCCTGGAACTCCATCTACAGAGGTATTAGAGACAGTTGCTAAGAATAATCCGGGAGATATATATGTTGAATGGTCAGTTAATGAAAAGGCTGCGTTAGAAGTTGCAGCAGGTGCTGCATATGCAGGTGCAAGGGTACTTGTTACTATGAAGCAAGTAGGACTTAATGTTGCGTCTGATCCACTTATGTGTGTTAATTATGTTGGAGTTAAAGGCGGCATGGTTATAGTTGTAGCTGATGATCCAGGACCAATATCTTCACAAACAGAACAGGATACAAGACATTTTGCACAATATGCTAAAATGATGGTATTTGATCCAAGTTCACCTTCAGAAGCATATGAGATGATTCAGGACGCATTTACATATTCCGAGATGTATAAAGTTCCAGTTATATTTAGACCTACTACCAGAGTCTGTCATGGTTATCAGACTATAGATGTTTCAGATAGCAGAGACAAACATGAGATTGAAGGATTTGTTAAAGATCCGTCAAAGTGGGTTATTTTTCCAGGGCTTTCATATAAGAACCATATTAAGTTAGAGAAGAATACAGTAGAATTAGAAGATAAATTCTCAGAATATAGATTTAATACGCTTACAGGAGAAGGAAAGTTAGGTATTGCCTGTGGTGGTGTAAGCTATGAATATGTTAAAGAGTGTATAGGTGATAGAACGGATATTAAGCTGTTTAAAGTATCTACCACCAATCCATTTCCTGAGAAGCTTGCACTTTCGTTCCTTGCTGGGTTAGAGAAAGTATTAGTTGTTGAAGAACTAGATCCAGTAATTGAACAAAAGCTTATATATATTTGTGGTAAACACCATATAAATACACAGATATTTGGAAAACTCACATTTGATGTTGTTAACGCAGGAGAGAATACGGTTAAAGCTGTTGGGGATAGTATTGCCAAGTTCATGGGAGAAAACCCAGTAGTTCTTCAGAAGCATACAGATATGCCTGATATGCCTATGAGACCACCAGTTTTATGCGCGGGATGTCCTCACAGAGCATCTTTCTATGCAGTTAAAAAAGCAATGACTGGTAAGAAAGCAGTATTCTCAGGCGATATTGGCTGTTATACATTAGGAAACGCAAAGCCTCTCGATATGGTAGATACCTGCCTTTGCATGGGCGCAGATATTACTATGGCACAGGGACTGCATAGGATTGAAAGTGATGCTGTGAATTTTGCATTTATAGGTGATTCAACTTTCTTTGCGTCAGGTATGACAGGAATTGTAAATGCCGTATATAACGAATCAGAGATGACTCTTATTGTACTAGATAACTCAACTACTGCTATGACTGGACATCAGCCTCATCCTGGAACAGGAATGACTATGATGGGTGATGTTGTAGCAAAAGTCAGCATAGAAAAGATTCTTCAGGCGATTGGGCTTGAGACAGTTGTAACAGTTAATCCTCTTGAACTTGATAAGGCTATTGAAACCGTTAAAGAAGTATCATCTAAGCCAGGCGTTAAAGCGATAATATTCAAATCTCCTTGTGTTGCTGTTACTAAGGCAACGGCTCCAGTTAAGATTGATAATGAAAAATGTATTAATTGCAAGAAATGTATTAATGAATTAGGATGTCCTGCTATTGTACTTAACAATCAAAAACCGTATATTGAGTCAGCTCAATGCTTTGGATGCGAAGTTTGTACATATGTATGTCCTGTTAATGCCATAGGAGGTACAAAATAATGATATATAACATTTTATTATGTGGAGTTGGTGGTCAGGGAACGGTTTTGGCAGCAAAGGTTCTTGCACAGGCCGCAATCGCAATGGGTAATGAAGTTAAGACTACTGAAACTATAGGAATGGCTCAAAGAGGAGGCTCTGTAGTTTCACATGTTAGGATTGGAGAAGATATACATTCTCCACTTATTCCGATGAATACTGCCGATATTATTATAGGATTTGAACCATCAGAAGTTGTTAGAAATATTAATTATCTCAAAAAAGACGGAGTGGTAATAGTTGCTAACAAGGCCATTAAACCTGTTACAGCTGCCCTTACAGGCTCTACCTATGACGGAAGTGAAATGCTTTCATATCTTAAAGATAATGTGTCTACTGTAGTTTCAGTTGATGGAGAGGCTATATGCAGGGAATGTAATTCGCCCAAAGTACTTAATGTTGCCTTGCTGGGAGCAGCAATAGGAACAGGTAAGCTGAGAATTGATGATAAAGAGATAATGAAAGCTCTTTATGAACGTGTTCCTGAAAGATACCACGCACTTAATCAGAAAGCAATTACACTGGGAATGCAGCAAGCATAAGCTTTTAACTATACAATTAAAATATAATAAGCAAAGAGAGGAATTATTATCATGAATCAGGATACACTTGACATCATCAAGGAACAGATTAAGAATCTTACATCAAGAGACTGCTTTTACAAGAAGAAATTTGAAGGTATAGATGTAGACTCTATCAAAACAGAAGAAGACTTTAAAAGGCTTCCTTTTACTTGGAAAGGTGACCTTAGAGATGCTTATCCATTAGGCCTTATGGCAGTTCCAGAAGAAGAGATTGTAAGAATACATTCATCTTCAGGTACAACAGGTACTCCTGTTATTATTCCTTACACAAAGCAGGATGTTGATGACTGGGCTACTATGTTTGCCAGATGTTATGAGATGGCAGGAGTTAATAATAGAGACAGAGTACATATTACACCTGGTTATGGCTTATGGACAGCTGGAATAGGATTTCAGGCAGGTGCTGAGAAGCTTGGAGCGATGGTTATTCCTATGGGACCTGGTAATACTGACAAACAGCTTAGAATGATGCAGGATATGAAATCTACTGTATTATGTGCTACATCTTCATATGCCCTTCTTCTTGCAGAGGAGATTGCAAAACGTGAGATTGGCGATAAGATTAATCTTAGAAAAGGTATTATTGGTTCTGAACGCTGGGGCGATAAGATGAGAAAGAGAATTGCTAATGAATTAGGTGTTCAGCTTTACGATATTTACGGATTAACCGAAGTATATGGACCTGGTATTGCTATTAGTTGTGACCACGAATGTGGAATGCATTATTGGGATGATTATGTATATATTGAGATTGTAGACCCTAAAACAGGTGAAAATGTACCTGATGGTGAACTCGGAGAAGTTGTAATTACAACCCTTAAGAAACAAGGCGCACCTCTTATCAGATATCGTACACATGACCTTTCAAGAAAGATGACAGGCGAGTGTCCTTGTGGTTCAAAATATCCTAGAATCGATACAATTATAGGACGTACTGATGATATGATAAAGGTTAAAGGTGTTAATATATTCCCTAGCCAGATTGATGAATTACTGAAAAACATTGATGGCGCTTCAAGCGAATTCCAGATTATAATAGATCATATGCTTGGAAAAGATACACTTACACTGTTTGTTGAAGCCAATGCAGGAGTCAATAAATATGAGTTAGAGAATGAACTTTTAGTTGCATTTAAGAATAAAATAGGTATAACTCCTATTGTTAAACCTGTTGAGATAGGTGATTTGCCACGAAGCGAGAAAAAATCAACCAGAGTATTTGATAACCGATACTAAAACCTTCGCCAGCGCGAAGGTTTAGAAGAACTGCAAAGCAGTTCTTCGTGAAGTATTATAGGTGACAGCATTATTTGATAACCGATACTAAAACCTTCCTCTGACGTGTTCAAAGAAAAGATTATG
>CAZNEZ010000035.1:0-9174 GCA_964572475.1 uncultured Lachnospiraceae bacterium | reverse complement strand
TATTTGATAACCGATACTAAAACCTTCCTCTGACGTGTTCAAAGAAAAGATTATGTGATAAGAATTCATCTACATTCATTTCTTTTTGATTATAGGCTATTAGAAGCTTAATATATGCAGATTCAGATGATATGTTGTAGAGTTTATGAACATTTTCTCGTTCTATATTGATTGAACTTAAATATTTATCTTCAATATCTTTAACTGGAGCAATGTACACAGGTACATTGCTTTTTTTAATGAATTCAGTTATAGAAGTGTTCTTCATTATGGTACATGCTGTTGATGAATGATATAGTGTATGAATAATTGCCTTAGTATCAGGCAGAGTAGTAATGGTCCGATAGTCAAGACCTGGATATGGCTTAATAAGTATAATATTATTGGATAAATCTAGTGAATCAATATCATATAGAATACGAGTGTCCTCGCATAAAAGATTAATCTCCTCTAGAGTAGGATTAGCCGAATCATTATAGCGAATAAAGTTATCATCTATAATTTCTCCAAATGGTATCTTTCCAAAACTTTCAAATCTATCACTATAGCCATCAGCTTCAACTAATCGTGTAGATAAATAAACTATATTCTGGGAGACATTATTTGAGACATCGCTAAATATTGTATATACACCACGAAGCATGGAGGTACTTATGAATGTAACTGCACTTTTAAAGTTATCATATCCATTTGAACGAATATCAGATAGCGCATAGTTGCTGGCAATTATTACAAATGGAATAGGAATCCATGAAAATAACATACCCAGTAAAGCAGAAGTATATTGCAGAGTATCAGAACCATGAGTTAATATAATGCCGTCATATTTTAAGAAATCTATTAAATTAATAGCATGAATAAGAGTGTTCCAATCATCTATGAGAATATTCTCGCTTAGAATATTGAGAGGAGTAATAATATCAAAATCAATGTTTAAATTATCATGTTCATGACTATATCTATCTACAAGTGTTATAGATGATGCATCTCCTGGTGCAATCGTACCACCGCTTACAGTACTTCCTATAGTTCCTCCGGTAAATATAAGTAAAATCTTCATATAACTGGCTCCATTCAATGTTTTATTATAGACTTAGTATTACACTTATTGTTTAGGTTCATACGATACGACAATACGCCTGTAAATTAAGTGTGAGGACTTGGAGGCATTACCGGTATAGTAAAGACCATAGCCGCCAAATCCTGTATTTTCAACCTCGGCGTTAAGTTCAACTTTGCCATCAAAACCTGTATTATGATATTCTTTAAAAGCAGATGAGGAAGGTATGGCATAAAAGTTAAGTTTTGTTCCCTCAATACATAGCTTCAATCTAAAATGATTGAAAAACAAATCTGATGTAACAGATGAACTTATGGGTGAAGCTATTCCATTATCATAACGCATTAATACAAAATCAATCTTTTTATAGTCTGAATTATTCATGGATATTCTTATTCCGTAACCAGTTCTGGTATTAGTGTTATATCTTATGTATATCTCCATATAATGTTCAGATTGATTATGAAACATTTGATAATCATCAAGCTGATGATTACTGGTAAAGTAAGTAAAAGTCAGTTCAATAGACATAAAATCAAACCATGTATCATCAGAAGTATATAATAATAAACTGTTAAGTCCCTCAGTAATTAAGCCATATTCATTAGTTCCCTTGCATTCATAAGCACCATATCTAAAAGGTAACTTGTCATCATCGCTATGTAGTCTGTCTACCGTAAATGTATTAGCTAATAGTTCACGTTGGAAGTAAATAGGAAAATGTTCAAACTCCGAGTCCAGATAATACTTTTCAAGACCTTCCCCTTCAATATCGTTCTCTGTTATTACATATGATGAATCAACGACTGCATCTTCGCCATCTTCATATCCAATAGCTTTAGGTGTGATTACAGCTTTTAAGGTACAGCCTATATCTCCGATACGCAGAAGATACATTGAACGTGTTAAATCGTGAATGTCAGTTTGTATAGAATCAGAGTCTGATACAAGCAATTCGCGCTTAGAATTGCATCTGTAAAATCTTATACGGGAATAACTTTGTATATAGTCTTCTGTATCTGATTCAAGATAATAAGAAAGCTTTGCAATTGCATCATCATAGTTAACGAATGAAGCATCTGCAAGCCGCAAAGATTTGCGAAGATTTTTATTTGTTAAATTCTCTTGTCCTGTCTGATTATTCATTAGTAGACCTCCGTTCATATATAGTTGAACATTATCCAATGTGTAAATTATTATAAACATTATATCATATATTTTATTATTTAGTAAAAGTAATTAAAAAAGAAAATACAGTATTTCTTTACAAAAAAAGAGTTAGATGTTAAACTATTTTAGTAACATTTTAACAATAATGGAAAGGATTTTACAATTATGAAATTAAAGAAAGTTCTTGCTTGTTCATTGGCTGTAGTTATGGGGTTAAGTTTAGCGTCATGTGCATGCAAAACAGATGATGATACATCTGAGGAGACTAAAGGGTTGTATGTGCAGCCAGTAGGAGAAGATAACTCAAAAGCATCGGGCAAATTTAAACTTGAAATTGATGCAGATACTTCATCACTTGACGAGACAAGCAGCATCAGTAATACACTTTACGGCTTGTTTTTGGAAGATATTAACTTCGCAGCAGATGGGGGCTTATATGCAGAAAAAGTCAAAAACCGTTCATTTGAATATGGAGCTTTGGCAACTAATGGAGGAATGCATGGCTGGACAGCACTTAAAGGTTCAGAAACTACTACATCGATGGTAGTTATAGATGGAAGTACAGATAAGTCATATCTTAATTCTAACAATACACATTATGCAAGATTGACAAATAACGGAACATCAAAATCAGGATATGGTAATTCGGGTTTCCTTGATGGAATAGCCTTAGAGAAAGATGCAGAATATACATTTTCAGTATACTTAAAGAGTGCCTCATATAGTGGCAAAGCGACAGCTGTACTTGCGAATCAAGATGGAAGCAATGTGTATGCTGAGGCAGAAATTGGCACAGTTACTAACGGCTGGTACAAATATACTGTCACCTTAAAATCAAATGCAACAGTCAATGCAGGTGTCAGAATGTTTGTTATGATAGATAAGGGAACTGTAGATATGGATATGGTTTCTTTATTTCCTAAGGATACATATAACAACCATGAGAACGGACTTAGAGCAGACCTTGTTGAATATCTTAAAGAACTTAATCCTTCATTTTTGAGATTTCCTGGTGGCTGTGTAATTGAAGGTAAATCATTAGAAACAATGTATAGTTGGAAGGATTCTATAGGAAATGGAATGAATTTTACTATAAATGGCGAAAATACAGTAGGGGATGTTGCAACCAGACCTCTTGGAATAGATTTGTGGGCTGACCTTAACAAGGCTTCAGCTAATCCATATTATATGAGCTATGGACTTGGATTCTTTGAGTACTTTGAATTATGTGAAGACCTTGAATGTCTTGGAGTGCCAATTCTTAATGCTGGTATGTCGTGTCCAATACAAAGCCCTGATTATACAGTTTTATCTACAGATAGTGCTGAGTTTAAGCAATTGGTTCAGGATGCGCTTGATCTTGTTGAATTCTGTAGAGGAGACAAGAACACCAAATGGGGTGCTGTCAGAATTGCAATGGGTCACGAAGAGCCATTTGAATTAAAATATATAGGTATTGGTAATGAACAATGGCAGAGTGAATATTTTGTGCATTATGCTATATTTAAGCAGGCATTTGATGATGCGGCTAAGGCTAATCCATCTATGTATGGAGATATTGAGCTTATTATTGCAAATGGACCTAATAGTGGAGATAAATCTGGATGGAATGAGATTTCTTCAAAAGGTTCTGACCATGCAGGACTTGTAGACGAGCATTATTACAATGAGCCATCTTGGTTTACGGCAAATGTGGTAAGATATGATAAGTATGATAGAAGCAGCACTCCTGTATTTTTAGGCGAGTATGCAGCAAAAGATAATGACTTAGAAGCAGCACTTGCTGAGGCAGCATTTATGACGGGAGTAGAAAGAAACGCAGATATTGTAAAAATGGCATGTTATGCACCACTATTTGGAAATGCATCAGTAACTCAGTGGGCACCTGATATGATATGGTTTAAGAATAATTCGGTTTTTGGCTCAGTTAATTATTATGTTCAAAAGATGTTTGCATCTAATGTTGGAACACAGATTCTTAACACAAAATTCACAGGCTCAACAGTTAATGAGAATAGTATAGATGTAGTCGAGGTTAAGTCAGGACAATTATATCAGACAACAAGTATAGATTCTAATGGAGATATAATTGTTAAACTTGTAAATATAACAGGAACGAAAACTAATCTTCAGGTAATTATTTCCAACTCAAAGGATATTGAATCAAAAGCCAGTGTTCAGACACTTTCATCTGCTACTAACACAGTTAAGAATTCATTTTCCAATCCAGAGCTTGTAAAAACAGAAGAAAGCACAATTGAGGTTTCAGAAGATTTTAATTATGAGGTTCCAGCATACTCATTATCCATCATTAGAATCCAACAAAAATAAACTAAAATATGCGAAAAATTAACTCGAAACTGCTTGATATTTTTCGTGCTTAGTTATACAATAAACTCGGCAGATTTTTGAAATATAAATTATAAAAATGGAGGTCCACAGAATGAGTAATACAGCAAAGTTATCAGCAAAAGCGAGAATAAATGCTTTAGTTGATGAGAATAGCTTCGTTGAAATTGGCGGCTTAGTTACTGCCAGAAATACTGATTTTAATATGCAGGACAAAGAAACACCTGCTGATGGTGTAATTACAGGATATGGCGTTATAGACGGCAATCTTGTATATGTATACAGTCAGGATGCATCAGTTTTAAACGGAACTATTGGTGAAATGCATGCAAAGAAAATTGTTAAGATTTATGAATTGGCTATGAAAGTAGGAGCACCAGTAATTGGATTGATAGATTGCGCAGGTCTCAGACTTCAAGAGGCTTCAGATGCGCTTAATGCATTTGGTGAGATATACTTAAAACAATCTTTGGCTTCAGGAGTTATTCCACAGATTACAGGAATATTCGGAACATGTGGTGGAGGACTTGGAATAATGTCTTCACTTACAGATTTTACATTTATGGCAGAAGATGCAAAATTATTTGTTAATGCACCTAATGCTATTGATGAGAACAAAGACTGTGATACAGCTTCTGCCAAATTCCAAAGTGAAGAGACAGAAAATGTTGATTTTGTTGGAACACCAGAAGAGATATTAGAACAGATGAGAGAGCTTGTTATGATGCTTCCATCTAACAACGAAGATGATATGTCATATGAAGAATGTACAGATGATCTTAACAGAGTATGTGCAGAACTTTCTAATTGTGCTGGAGATACATCTATTGCACTTTCACAGATAGCAGATGATAATAATTTCGTTGAAGTTAAAAAAGATTATGCAAAAGATATGGTTACTGGATTCATCAGATTAAACGGAATGACAGTTGGTGCAATTGCTAACCGTACAGAAGTTTATGATGATGATATGAAGATTGTAGAAGAATTTGATGCAGTTTTATCAGCTAAAGGTGCTGCTAAAGCTAAAGATTTTGTTACATTCTGTGATTCTTTCGATATTCCAGTTCTTACACTTACTAATGTAAAAGGATTTAAAACAAGCAAATGTACAGAGAAGAAGATTGCTAAAGCAGCAGCTGAATTAACATATGCATTTGCTAATTCTACAGTTCCTAAGGTTAATGTAATTATAGGTGATGCATTGGGTACAGCTTATTCAGTAATGAACAGCAAAGCAACTGGTGCAGATATAGTTTATGCTTGGCCAACAGCTAAAGTTGGAATGATGGACGCTGAACAGGCAGTTAGAATTATCTATGATGATGAAATCAAGAACAGCGACAATGCACTTGATGTAATCAATGATAAAAAAGCTGAATATGATGCGCTTCAGAATAGCATAATGTCAGCTGCCAAGAGAGGATATGTTGATACAATTATTGAAGCATGTGATACTAGAAAGTATGTAATCGGTGCTTTTGAAATGTTGTTCACAAAGAGAGAGGATCGTCCAAGTAAGAAACATGGTACGGTTTAAGAGAGGTGTAAACGATGAAAAAGACTAGAAGATTTTTATTAGCTTTATGCATGATTTTAATCTGCGGGGCATCATCTGTTTTCGCTGCTGATTCAAAACTTTCATTTGACTATACTGAGACTGATCTTACTACATATGCTAAAAGTCTTGTAGAAGCTATAACAGCTTACAATAAGACAGATTGCGAATATGTAGTTAACAATAGTATTGGTTACCAGCATGATGCATTTGAATCATATTCAAAGATAGTTGATAAAATTGGTGATTATGATAGCATAGACAATATCTCTGTTAAAGAGAATGTTGAAGATGATACTGTAGATCTTACAGCTATTCTGAAGTTTTCAGAAGAAGATGTTGAGATGAAGGTTTCATTCCAAGCTATTCAAGGTGAAGTATCTCCAGTATCTATTTCATTTGCAGAATATAGTGCAGATAATCAGAGCTTTGCAAAGAAGATGGAAGATGCATTTGCTAACACTGTAATGGGATTAGGAACTGTATTTATTGTACTTATTTTAATCTCATGTTTGATTTCACTATTCAAATTCATTCCTATTATGCAGGCTAAGTTTGAAAAGAAGAAAGAAAACCTATCTGATACAGCAATGAACAATGCAATTGCTCAGATTGAAAGCAATGAAGAGTTGGCTGACAACCTTGAACTTGTAGCAGTTATTGCAGCAGCAATCGCTACAGCAGAGGGTACTAGCACAGACAGTTTTGTTGTAAGATCAATTAAAAAAGCAAATAAAAACAAATGGCAGAGAGCCTAAATATTATCCTATAGGAGGAACGACAATGAAAAATTATACAATCACTGTAAATGGAAATATATATGATGTAGTGGTAGAAGAAGCAGCAGCAGGAAGTGCTCCAGTAGCAACAAAAGCACCAGCTAAAGCAGCTCCTAAGGCAGCTCCAGCAGCAGCTGCAGCAGCAACAGGCGCACAGGGCGCAACAAAGATTAATTCTCCAATGCCAGGTAAGATTCTTGCAGTTAAAGCAAGTGTTGGACAGGCAGTTAAAAAAGGTGACGTAATCGTAGTTCTTGAAGCTATGAAGATGGAAAATGAAATCGTAGCTCCAGTAGATGGAACAGTAGCAAGTATTGATGTAAATGAAGGCGCAAGCGTTGAAGCTGGAAACGTATTAGCTACATTGAACTAATTGCTATCAAAATTCTTAGACTAAATAGGAGGTTAAGAAATGGATTACGTTATAGATACGTTAGGAAATCTTATACATCAATCAGCACCATTTAACCTTGCCGTAGGCAATTATGTGATGATTTTTGTTGCTTTAGTTTTCCTGTACTTAGCAATAAAAAAAGAATACGAACCACTTCTTTTAGTACCTATCGCATTTGGTATGCTTTTAGTTAACATATTCCCTGGAATTATGATGACACCTGAAGCTTCTGATAATGGCGTAGGCGGTTTGTTACATTATTTTTACTTATTAGATGAATGGAGTATTTTACCTTCATTAATATTCTTAGGCGTAGGTGCGATGACAGACTTTGGTCCACTTATTGCTAATCCTAAGAGCTTTTTACTTGGTGCAGCTGCACAGTTCGGAATTTATATTGCATATTTCCTTGCAATAGTTATGGGATTCAATGGAAAAGCAGCAGCAGCTATTTCAATTATAGGTGGAGCTGATGGCCCTACATCAATCTTCTTGGCTGGAAAGTTAGGACAGACTGCACTTATGGGACCTATTGCGGTAGCGGCATATTCTTATATGTCACTTGTACCAATTATTCAACCACCAATTATGAAATTACTTACAACTAAGAAAGAAAGAGAGATCAAGATGGAACAGCTTAGACCTGTTACAAAGCTTGAGAAAATCTTATTCCCTATAATTGTTACAGTTGTAGTAGTTATGATTTTACCTACAACAGCGCCTCTTGTTGGTATGCTTATGTTAGGTAACTTGTTTAGAGAAAGTGGTGTTGTTAAGCAGCTTACAGAGACAGCATCTAATGCACTTATGTACATTGTTGTTATCTTACTTGGAACAAGTGTTGGTGCTTCAACAAGCGCAGAAGCATTCCTTAATATGGATACACTTAAGATAGTTGCATTAGGACTTGTTGCATTTGCATTTGGTACAGCAGCAGGTGTGTTAATAGGAAAACTTATGTGCAAGGTTACAGGTGGTAAGGTTAATCCTCTTATTGGTTCTGCTGGTGTTTCGGCGGTTCCTATGTCAGCCAGAGTTTCACAAAAAGTTGGCTCCGAAGCTGATCCTTCAAACTTCCTGTTAATGCATGCAATGGGACCAAACGTTGCTGGTGTTATCGGTACAGCTGTAGCTGCCGGTACATTTATGGCAATATTCAATATATAATTAGGAGGATATTATAATGGCAGATAAAAAACCAATTAAGATTACCGAAACAGTACTGCGTGATGCTCATCAGTCTCTTATTGCTACTAGAATGAGAACTGAGCAAATGCTTCCTATTATCGATAAGATGGATAAAGTTGGCTATCATTCAGTAGAATGTTGGGGCGGTGCTACATTTGACGCTTCACTTAGATTCTTAAAAGAAGATCCATGGGAAAGACTTAGAAAGTTAAGAGATGGATTTAAAAACACAAAACTACAAATGCTTTTTAGAGGGCAGAACATTTTAGGATACAGTCATTATTCGGATGATGTTGTTGAATATTTTGTTCAGAAATCTCTTGCAAATGGTATTGATATAATTAGAATTTTTGACTGTCTCAATGACTTAAGAAACTTAGAGACAGCTGTTAAGGCTGCTAATAAGGAAAAAGGTCATGCTCAGGTTGCACTTTCCTATACATTAGGAGACGCATATACTCTTGACTATTGGAAAGAGACAGCAAAGAAGATTGAAGATATGGGTGCAAACTCATTATGTATTAAAGATATGGCAGGACTTCTCACACCTTACAAAGCAACCGAATTAGTTCAGGCTTTAAAAGAGGGTACAGATATTCCTATCGATCTTCATACACATTACACTTCAGGTGTTGCTTCAATGACTTATATGAAGGCTGTTGAAGCCGGATGTGAT
>CAZNEZ010000034.1:0-25401 GCA_964572475.1 uncultured Lachnospiraceae bacterium | reverse complement strand
TCTGCTTGAAATTTAATTAATTTATTGCGAAAAGTTTTTATTCCTCAAAGCTGAAATTGCTATAATACAAATTTAATGTAGTTTTGCTGTGGTGTTACTATAGAATTTTAATTGACAGATTCACTCCAGAGATTTTATATTTTTATATCATCTAGCTCAAAAAACTCTCTAAAAAAACCAAATAACCTTGACACGCATTTATGCCAAAAGATTACACTACACTTATTCCGGAAGTACAACTTCATCTGATATAAGTTTTTCAATAAGTTCCCATATCTCATCTCTGCCTTGCTTATTAAGCGCTGAAAATGGAATTATCGTTGTTCCCGGTTTAACATTTAATCCTGTTTTTATCATCTTCATATGCTTTTGAATCTGGCTTCGGTTAATCTTATCCGCCTTTGTTGCAATAATAATTGGCTGATATCCATTATAGTCAATCCATTCATACATATTTTTATCATTTGCAGAAGGCTCATGCCTTATGTCAATCAGAAGAAATACTGCTTTAAGCATTTGAGATTTCTGAAGATAATTTTCAATCATCTTTCCCCACTTTTCCTGAGTTCCCTTTGTTACTTTAGCATATCCATAACCAGGCAAATCCACATAATACAATTCTTCATTAATATTATAGAAATTAATTGTCTGAGTTTTCCCCGGTTGAGCTGAGGTTCTTGCATAAGATTTTCGGTTCATAAGTGCATTTATAAGAGATGACTTGCCAACATTAGACTTACCCGCAAATGCTATCTCAGGAAGGTCATTCTCTGGCACTGTACTCGTTATACCACATACCGTTTCAAGATTTACATTTTTAATGATCATTTAGATAACCATACCTTTCTACTAATAGTGTAACTTAAGAAGTCTCACTACTATAATTCTGTGCTTATTATTTGTAGCTATGTGCATATCATCCGCGCAACGTTTTTAGCGTACGAGGCTAATTTTCAAAACTTCCTCCATATTACCAACAAATCTAATATTAAGTCCATCTACTATTTCATCTGTAAGTTCATCAATATCTCTTTTATTCTTTTCTGGCACAAGTACAGTTTTAATTCCAGCCATCTTTGCTGCCAATGTCTTTTCCTTAAGTCCACCAATAGGAAGTACTCTTCCCCTAAGTGTTATTTCGCCAGTCATTGCGATATCAGCCTTTACAGGGATACCTGTAATAGCAGATAACACCGCTGTTGCCATAGTAATTCCTGCTGACGGTCCATCTTTTGGAACCGCACCCTCTGGTATATGAATATGAATATCATGCTTTTTATAAAACTCATCTTTTATGCCATAATTCTTAGCAACTGATCTAATATAACTCATACCTGTCTGAGCCGATTCTTTCATAACATCACCAAGCTGTCCTGTAAGTTGTATATCTCCCTTTCCGGGCATAACATTTACTTCAATCTCTAAGGTATCACCGCCTACACTTGTCCATGCAAGTCCCCTGACTATACCAACTTCATCATGTTCATTCGCATGTTCCTGAACATATTTGACTTTTCCTAAATATTTGGTAAGATTCTTTTCGTTTACTCTAACGCTCTTCTTACCAGTCTCTAATAGTTCAAGTGTAGCCTTTCTGCATAGTTCAGCTATTTTTCTTTCAAGACTTCTAACCCCTGCTTCTCTTGTATAGTTTGATACTATCGCAGATACTGCATTCTTATTTATTGAAAGTTTATTACCTGTTAACCCATGCTGCTTTTTCATCTTAGGAATCAAGTATTCCTCTGCTATATGTTCCTTTTCATTGTAGGTATAGCTGCTCACCTCAATTATCTCCATTCTATCAAGTAGTGGTCTTGGTATTGTCTGAAGTGAATTTGCCGTTGCAATAAAAAGTACTTGTGATAAATCAATGGGAACTTCTATATAATGATCTACAAACTTAGAATTCTGTTCTGAATCAAGTACTTCAAGAAGTGCAGATGCTGGATCCCCCTTGTAATCATTTCCAAGCTTATCAATCTCATCAAGCAGCATTAATGGATTCTTTACTCCAGCCTGCTTAATTCCAGTAGCTATACGACCTGACATTGCTCCGACATATGTTTTTCTATGACCTCTAATCTCAGCTTCATCTCTTACACCGCCAAGACAGATTCTTACATATTCTTTATCCAGCGCTCTTGCTACAGACTTAGCAATAGAGGTCTTTCCTGTTCCAGGAGGTCCTACAAGACAAATTATAGGACTTTTACCACTATTCTCCGTAAATGTTCTTACTGCAAGAAATTCTAACATTCTTTCTTTGACCTTTGTAAGTCCATAATGGTCTTCATCAAGAACCTTTTTTGCATTCTTAATATCAGTATTATCTTTAGACATCTTGTCCCAAGGCAATTCGATTAAGGTCTCAATATATCCTCTTACCACACTACCTTCTGAAGAGCTTCCAGTTAGATTCTTATACCTTGCAATCTCTTTTCTGATTCTATCCTTTATCTCCTCTGATGCTTCTAGTTTTTCTACTGCCTCTGTAAACGTGTCAGAATCGCTTGTATTATCTGAATCTCCAAGCTCTTCACGAATAACTTTAAGTTCTTCACGTAAAATATATTCTTTTTGATTCTTATCCACTTTTTCTTTAGTTTTATCCTGAAGTTCTTTTTTTACCTTAGCAATATCAAATTCACATTGAAGATATTTATTAACAAGTTCAAACTGCTCTTCAACATCAAATGTTTCCAGATATATTTGACGTTGTTCCATATACAATGGCAGTCTACTCATTATCTGATTCATAAGGGTATTTATATTCTTAAGAGCTCTCATACTCTTAATCTCTTCTTTATTAACCTTTGAATTCTCGGATGCATATGCACCTAACAATTCCTTTATTATTCTAAGCATAGCTTCATTAGATGCTTCACTAATAGAAGTTTCGCCATTTTCCACTTTAGCTATCTCACCCTCAAGATAGGGTTCACTACTTGTCATACTTATTAGGTTATATCTGTCTTCTGCCTCAACCATCACCCTTACCTGGTCATTTGGAAATTTGATTAACTGCTTAATCTTTACCATTACACCTACTCTATATAAATCATCTAATTTGGGCATATCCACAGTACTATCTTTTTGAGCTGTAACAAATATTCTCTGTTCCCCTGTCATAACCTTTTCTAGTGCTTCCTTAGATACCTTACGTGATACATCAAAATGTATAAACATTCCCGGAATAATATTCATTCCACGTAACGCTATTATGGGTGTTTTTACTGCATTTTCAAACATCACATTTCCTCCTTGCTGCAATTTTTGCAAAAAATCTTCACTATTCTGAGTAATTTCCTATTATCTAAAAGAGTGGTACATCTCCAGAGAGACCACCACTCTTTATCTGTTATATTAACTATGCTATCTCATCTGAATCAATGTATTCCAATACTGGCTTTGCATTGTCATTAATGACGTCTTTAGTTATTGTTACTTTTTTTACTTTTTCATCTGACGGAATCTCATACATAATATCTGTCATAGCAGCTTCAATAATAGACCTCAAACCTCTGGCTCCAGTCTTTCTTTCTGCTGATTTAGCTGCAATAGCTCTGATTGCATCTTCTGCAAATACTAATTCAACATCATCCAGTTCAAAAAGCTTCATATACTGTTTAACTATAGCATTCTTAGGCTCTTTAAGTATTCTTACAAGTGCCGCTTCATCAAGTAAATCAAGCGAAACTACTACTGGAACACGTCCTATAAGTTCTGGAATAAGACCAAACTTCGTTAAATCCTGTGGAACAACCTGATGTAATAATTCTCCAACATTTTCTTCCACTTTATTAGCTATATCTGCATTAAATCCAATAGACTTTTGATCCATTCTCGTTTCAATTATCTTTTCAAGGCCATCAAACGCGCCACCACATATGAATAAAATATTAGTTGTATCAATAGGAATAAGTTCCTGATGTGGGTGTTTTCTTCCACCCTGCGGTGGAACAGATGCAACTGTACCTTCAAGAATCTTAAGAAGTGCCTGCTGTACACCTTCACCTGATACATCTCTTGTTATTGATACATTTTCTGACTTCTTGGTAATCTTATCAATCTCATCAATATAGATAATGCCATATTCAGCTTTTTCTACATCATAATCAGCTGCCTGAATTACCTTTAGGAGAATATTCTCAACATCTTCGCCTACATAACCAGCTTCTGTAAGTGCTGTTGCATCTGCTATAGCAAATGGTACATTCAGCAGCTTAGCTAGTGTCTGTGCAAGATATGTCTTTCCTGAGCCTGTTGGTCCAAGCATTAAAATATTACTCTTTTGAAGTTCAACATCAAGATTCTTACCTGAAGTTATTCTCTTATAATGATTGTAAACAGCGACTGATAGTACTTTCTTGGCTTCATCCTGACCAATAACATATTGATCTAAAAATTCCTTAATCTCTTTGGGCTTAAGTAAGTTAATACCCTCTGAGACTTTTTCTTCTATATCATCGTCAAATTCTTCTTCTATAATCTCTGAGCATACATCTACACATTCATCGCAAATGTAAGCTCCGTTAGGACCAGCAATCAGTTTTTTTACCTGATCCTGAGTCTTATTACAAAATGAACATCTGAGTACTTTGCTATCATCATTTTTACTTGCCATATTACACACCTACCCTTCGTTTATCTTACAATCTATCACTTATCTGTTCTGTTTGTAACAACACTATCGATAAGTCCATATGCCTTAGCTTCTTCAGCAGTCATATAATTATCTCTTTCAGTATCTCTTTCAATTACTTCAAGTGGCTGTTTTGTATTCTTAGATAAGATTTCATTAAGTTTTTTTCTGGTCTTCAAAATATGTTCAGCAACTATATTAATCTCTGTAGCCTGACCTTGAGCACCACCACTTGGCTGGTGAATCATAATCTCTGCATTAGGAAGAGCAAATCTCTTACCTGGTGTACCGCCTGATAACAAGAATGCACCCATGCTTGCTGCCATTCCCATACATAATGTAGATACATCACATTTGATGTAGTTCATAGTATCATAAATGGCCATTCCTGCTGTAACAGAGCCACCTGGACTATTAATATACAAATGAATATCTTTATTAGGATCTTCCGACTCTAAAAAAAGTAATTGTGCAACTACGAGGCTTGCTGTAGTTTCATTAACTTCTTCACCAAGAAAGATAATTCTCTCTTTGAGAAGTCTTGAATAAATATCATATGATCTTTCGCCTCTACTAGTCTGCTCTATGACGTAAGGAACTAAACTCATATCAATCCTCATTTCTGCGCTGCCTTTTACGCATAACAGATTTGTGTCAAGCAACGCGCAGACACAAATCTGTGTGTGAAAGATTTATCTTTCACACTATTCATTCATTTCTGTTAGATATAATCTATTTAGACTGAGCAACAACAAAATCTACAGCTTTCTGAACTGCAACATCCATCTTCATTGATTTTGTCTCATTCTCGCCCATTAATTCTTTAAGTTTATCAACTTCCATCTGATACATTGAAGCCATATCTGTGAGTTCTTTTTCAATCTCTTCATCAGTAACTTCAATCTTTTCAGCTTCAGCAATAGCCTCTAATACTAATCTGCTCTGGATTCTCTTTAATGCCTGTGGTTTCATATCTTCAATCATCTTCTCAGCTGTTAATCCTGTAAACTGGAAGTACTGCTCTACTGAAAGACCTTGTGACTGTAATCTTCTAGAGAAATCTTCTGCCATCTGTCTAACCTGCATATCTACCATTGCATCTGGAATGTCCATCTTAGCGTCTTCAATAATAGCTTCGATAACTTTGTTCTCAACTTCTGTCTTTGCAGCCTTCTCTTTTGTCTCAAGAAGTTTTGCTTTAATATCAGCTTTGTATGCATCAAGTGTATCAAATTCAGATACATCCTGTGCGAAATCATCATCAAGCTCTGGTAATTCTTTAACTTTAATCTCTTTTACTGTTACTTTGAATAATGCTGGCTTTCCTTTTAATTCTTCTGCATGATACTCTTCTGGGAATGTAACATTAACTTCAACTTCTTCACCAATCTTAGCACCAATTAACTGCTCTTCAAATGTATCAATAAATGAATGTGAACCGATTGTTAATGCATAATCTGTTCCTTTTCCACCTTCAAAAGGAACTCCGTCAACAAATCCTTCAAAATCAATAGTTGTTAAATCTTTATCTTCTACTGCTCTATCTTCTACAGGAATTGTTCTTGAATTCTGCTCTCTTGTTTTATCTAATTCTGCTGTAATCTCTTCATCTGTTACTTCAACAGTAGTTTTTTCAACCTTGATTCCTTTGTACTTACCTAATTCAACTTCAGGCTTAACAGCAACTTCTGCTGTGAATACAAAAGGCTTTCCAGCTTCAATTGTAACTACATCTATTGTTGGCTGTGAAACAATCTCTAATTTGCTCTCTTCTGCTGCTGCTGCGTATGCCTCTGGGATAATCTCATTAGCTGCATCTTCATAAAATACACCTTTGCCATACATCTTCTCGATCATAGCCTTAGGAACTTTACCTTTTCTAAAACCAGGAACACTCATCTTTCCTTTATTCTTCTGATAAGCTTTCTCAATTGCTTTGTCCAATTCTTCTGCACTTACCTCTATTGTAAGCTTTGCCATATTTTTCTCTAAATTTTCTACTTTTAAACTCATATTCTAATATTTCCTCCATTCATTCGCCTCTAAAGAGCCATAACATCAAAGTATTATATCATATTAGTTGAAGCTTGTCATTACCTAATTTTTGATTATATTCTTTTTTAATATTTCAACATCGCTCTCGCTAACCTCTGATTTGTCTGAATATCGTGCTTTATTATATATTAAAAATGCCTTGTCGGCATCCTTTTTAATATGTCCATTTTTCATAAGAATCACTTCATTTTCATTGGGTGTCATCGAAGCTTCATACTTATATCCCATACGCTGCCATTTACCCGTTGCCTTATAATAGAGATATCTAACTTTCATCCTGTTATCCATAGTCTTATATTTAGGATATCTTACTTTTTTCTTAACGAATGCAACTTTATCATTTAAATGTGTCTGCGTATCCACATACCCTTTTATCTTCATATTTCCATTTCTTCGGCTTCCGCCTGTAAGTGAGAATATATTTACAATCATTCTCACAAATCCTCCAAAGATTATTCCCATTCCATGTTTAATTCTGTCTCCAACATATTGCCCGAATTTGAAATGCCTTATATTAGCTATTGCTACTATGAATAGTACAATATACAAAATGTGATATAAATCCTTAGAATAATTCCCCTCAGTATTTCTAATTGGAAAATATAAAATGTAAAAAAATATAGAAAAAGCAAGCTCAATCGCCATTTTTATATAAATAAATAATTCTTTATCTTTTAAAAAATCTTTTTTCATTATATATACATGCCTACAAGACATATCCTCCAATCTACATTTTTTGTATTAGATAATCTGGTTAAATACTTCTAAGCGTCTTCTTGTAGTGGCTCTATTAGTATAATCTTAACATTATTACCTGTTCTATTAAGAGTGGCTATTCTTTCATCTATTGCTGAATCCATATATGTGGTTATGAAATATACCTGCGTCCCTGTCATAAATTCATTGATATCCATATCTATAACTGAACTAATTGAATTTCCATATATTACTCTTGATTTTGCAAGTGATTTCATTATCTCTATCTGGTGGTGCATTCCTGTGGAATGTTCAATTCTTATGTATCTCTCTCCATTCGTCATTCTGCTATTAGCTGAGTATGCAGTCATCTGACCATTTTCTATAGCATTATCAATGATATATGCTGCAAATGAAAGTCCAGTTTCCATCATCTCTTCAAACTGTATAAGAGAAATATATTCCTCTGGCATCTGAAAATTGACATATACCATAGTTTTTTTACCCAGCATAAAATCTCGTTCATTACTCATAAGCTTACCATGTCTTGCACTTGCTTTGAAATTGATATTATCAAAGGTATCTCCAGGCATATATTCCCTAACTCCTGAAAATGAAAAAGGGTCTGATATCAATGGAACTGTAGACGCTTCTGAATATTGAAGATAAAGATTAACGCTTCTTTCATCTTCTATCTTCATTTCCTTAGGATATATATATAATTCTGCCCTACTATCAATAAAGACTTCCTCTCCTCCAACATTAATTTTAGCTGTTTCAAGCGTATAGAATCCTCTTTTTACACAAGTAGCCTTATGTTTTCTTTTAATTCTTGTATATGGCATAACAAAAAAACTACTTATAAAATCCTGATTAATAGCATCAGTATGATAACATCCCGAAAGCTTTATATTAGATGTGACATGAGATTCAATATCTATGTTAAGCATAGGCAGAAATGAGTGATTTGATAATTCTTCTATCAAAAATATCTCATTCCCCTCATATGCTCCTTCTTCTGAAAAATATCTTTTATATTCTAATTTTCCCAGCGTATATCTTCTTGCATACTTAAACATACATATGCAAAATGCAATAAACATAGCTAGAATTATTCCGATTATAATCGCTATTGTCAATATCCTAACTAGTTCTTCAACTCCAGTCATAGTATCTCCAATCCTACTTTGTTATATCTATTCTGCTGGAACTTCTACCATCTGTAATATTTCTTGCATAATCTCATTATCTGCATTTTTCTTTATTCTCTCACTATTCTTAAGAACCAATCTATGCGTGCATACTGAAACTGATGCCTTTTTAATATCGTCAGGCATAATATATGTTCTACCCTCCATAGCTGCCAATGCCATAGACATTCTTAGCAATGCAAGACCTGCCCTCTGACTAAGTCCAAGTACAATCTTAGGATTATTCCTTGATGCTTCTAAAATATTAGTAACATACTCAAACATATCATCGTGAACTTCAACTTTTTTAACTGCCTCTCTGGCTTCCATAATCTGTGCAATGGTCGCAACTGCATTAATTTTATCAAGCTGATCATCTCTTAAATGTGTCTTAAGCACGTCTACTGTTGCATCATGTTCAGGATATTTCATATTAAGTTTAACTAGGAATCTATCCATCTGA
The DNA here is from genome assembly GCA_964572475.1 of uncultured Lachnospiraceae bacterium. Lineage (GTDB taxonomy): Bacteria > Bacillota > Clostridia > Lachnospirales > Lachnospiraceae > CAZNEZ01. The sequence continues at coordinate 16,352 of CAZNEZ010000034.1, read as the reverse complement.
GCTTCTGGCAACGGAAATACCCCTTGCGTATCAACAGGATTCTGTGTTGCTATTACCACAAACGGTTCAGATAGTTTGTATGTATTTCCATCTACTGTAACCTGCTTTTCTTCCATACATTCAAGAAGTCCTGCCTGTGTCTTAGGTGTTGCTCTATTAATCTCATCTGCTATTAATATATTAGTGAATACAGGTCCTCTTTGAAACTGAAAATCTGATATTTTCATATTAAAGTAGTTAATTCCTGTAATATCTGCTGGAAGTAAATCTGGTGTCAGCTGAATTCTTTTAAAGTCTCCAGATATAGATTTTGCCAGTGTCTTAGCCAGCATAGTCTTTCCACTTCCTGGAACATCTTCCATAAGAATATGCCCACCACACAAAACTGATGCAATCACCATATCTATCACATCATTTCTTCCTATAATTACTTTTTCCATATTACTGCAAAGCTCGTCTGCAAGTTGTTTTACCTGCTCAATATCCATTATTAACCCACCTTTTCCTCAACCGTTTCAAGTACTCTTTCCTTTCCTGTATTAAATGTTATTATAAGCTTTGATACTTTATATCTTGAACCATTCTTTTCGATTACAGACTCATCTGTTCTGGTCGATACTATATACTGACTGCTTGAACAGCTAATATTAACTTTATTCCCTGATAAAAGCTCTATTCTCGCGGTATTAAATCTTTTAACTGAAGTTGTAGCTTTATTGGCTGTAGTAACAAGCTGTTTTGAAGTTGTATCCTTCTGTGTTGACTGATTATTACCTGATGTTGCTTTTTGTGTCGTGCTCTGTGTTGATGACTGGTTGCTGCCTGATGTTGCTTTTTGTGTAGTATTCTGAGTTGGTAACTGGTTACTGCCCGATGTCGCCTTTGGTGTGCTATTCTGCGCTGATGAGCCTGAGTTTCCATTCGATGATGAACCATTATTACTATTAGAATCTGCATTATTAGAATTATTATTCTGATTATTGCCATTCGCAGATTCAGATGCCGAAGCCTCACCCTTTGCTTCATTTACCTGAACTTTAACAACAGTTTCATGTGCTTTTCCACCATAATTAACTGTATATTTAACATCATATGTACCCGGTGTATCAATGTCAACCGCAGATGTATCCACCCACATTTTCAAATCATTAACCTTGTCATCATTTAGAATATTAACGCCAGCCATATAGTCAATATCTTCTCCTACTTCTGCCTTAATATCTGAAAGTTCCATACTGACTTCATCTTCTGAAAAATCAATAGTCCCTGAGCCTTGTGCATCTACTGCTCCAAAGTTATATGAAGGCTCCTTCTTGGAACATCCAAAAGATAATATTGTTACACCTGCTATAAGAACACATATATTCAATTTTCTAAATACTGTCATATTTTCCTCATTTCTGCACTAATCCTTTGCATAATTGCTATGAATGTAAAATTGCCTTACTTATTCTATCGGCAGTTTCTTTATCTTTCAATAGAGTAATTAACTGAATTCCAAAATCAAGTGCTGTTCCAACTCCTCTGCTTGTAATTATATTACCATCTGTAACAACTGCATCTGTCCTGTAATCTGCTCCATACATACATTCTTCATATCCTGGGTAACTTGTTACCGCCTTACCCTCTACTATGTTATTCTTTCCTAAAATGTATGGTGCTGCACATATCGCTGCTATCTTCTTTCCTGCCTCATTCTGCTTCTTGAGTAACAAAATAAGAGGCATAAAATCTTCAAGATTCTTTGTTCCCGGCATACCTCCTGGCAGAAATAATACATCTGCATCGTTGTAATCCTGTTCAAAGAAGCTTGAATCAGCCTCTATTACTATATTCTGTGCCGTACGCACTCTTTTATTATCCGTTATTGATACTGTACAAACCTCTATACCTGCTCTTCTTAGTAAATCAACTACCGATAGTGCCTCAATTGTTTCAAAACCATCTGCTAAAAATGTATATACTTTTGCCATACAAATCTCCATTTAAATATTAATAATAAAGTTATTAGTTTCATTTTTAATATCTATAGTATAACCCAATCAGATTAATATGTGAAGTCAAAAGATTACTATTTTCAGCCTACATTAACTATAGTTTAAGTTACAAGTTATTCTATATTTACATCTTTGGTATAATCAATATTTTCAAATCTAAAACCAAACATATGATAAAAGTCTGACCAATATCCTTCCAAATCTGCTAATTCTTTTACATTATCTGAATTAACAATATCCCATGAAGACATAACTGCATTTTGAACATCTTCACGCATTTCATAATCATCCATTCTGATTCTGCCTATTTCATCTACTTCTGGACTGCTGACTGACATCTTATCTCTAAACAGTCTATCCATTTGCTCTATACATCCTTCATGAAGATTCATATCTTTCATTACTCTGTAAAGAATAGCAAAATATAGTGGAACAATCGGTATAGCTGAGCTTGCCTGTGTTACAAGTGCTTTATTAACTGATATATATGCCGTAACATCAGCAAATTCTTCATTAATTTCAACAGAAGTATTATACAGATGTTCTTTTGCCATTCCTATAGTACCCCTGTAATATACTGGATATGTAAGCTTTGGTCCTATATATGAATAAGCAACTGTTTTAGCTCCTTTTGCCAAAACACCTGCATCAGACAATGCCTTAATCCAGTCTTTCCAGTCTTCTCCCCCCATTACTTTAACTGTAGCTTTAACTTCTTCATCATTTGCTGGGGTAATGGTTGCTTCGTTTACTTCATTTGTCCTAAGGTCAAGTGACTTATTGGTAAAATCAGTTGAAGTTGTCTTAAGTACTGAAGAATAAACTGTTCCATCTGTATCTGTTCTTCGAGGTGCTGCAAGACTGTAAACCACCATATCCACCTGTCCCAACTCAGACTTAATCATCTCTATTGCCTGATTCTTAATATCTGCCGAAAATGCATCTCCATTAATTGTTTTTGCATATAGGCCTTCACTTGCTGCAAATTCTTCAAATGCTCTTGTATTATAAAAACCTGGTGTTGCACATCTCTTATCTGTAGGCTGCTTTTCAAACATGATTCCAAGTGTGGCTGCTCCACTTCCAAATGCTGTAGTAATTCTTGTAGCCAGTCCATATCCTGTAGAAGCTCCAATAACCAATACCTTTTTAGGTCCATCTATCTTCCCATTACTTTTAACATAATCAATCTGCCTTTTTACATTTTCTTTACATCCTTCTGGATGAGCTGTTGTACAAATAAATCCTCTAACTTTAGGCTCTATTATCATAATTGACCTCCATCTATAGCTTAATGTTACTTTGATATTCAAAATATACAAATAAGGATAAATCATTTTATTTAGATAGTCAAGCTTTTTATTTAGACTTTCAAACAATTTTTTTTGATATTTTATAAACTTATATAGGTACATAATTATATGATTTTTGTAGCCTCAGCTACATTGACAATTAATCGGTATGGTGTTATTCTACTGCTAATATTGTCAAAGAATTCTATTTTTTAGTGCATCTATTTAATAGTTGGCTTTTTTGACTGACAGCCCAGAGTTTGCAGTTTAATGGCGGGAATGGAGGTTTTATATGAGTGTAATAGAACTAAAGAGTCTTACTAAAGACTATGGTAACAACAAAGGTATATTTAATATCTCATTTAATATTGAAAAAGGGGAAATCTTTGGATTTTTGGGGCCTAACGGTGCCGGAAAGACCACAACAATAAGACATTTAATGGGATTCTCATCTCCTGATGTCGGTACCTGCACAGTTAATGGACTGGACTGTAGAACCGAAGCCCATAAGATTCAAAAGAATCTGGGGTACATTCCCGGAGAGATTGCTCTTCCTGAAGATACTACAGGTATGGGATTTATAAAATTTATAGCTGCATATCGTGGGCTTAAAGACTTAACTTATGCAAAAGAGCTTATTGATATGTTTGAGCTTGATCCAAGTGGTAAAATTCGTAAGATGTCAAAAGGAATGAAACAAAAAGTTTGTATTATATGCGCATTTATGCACAATCCAGATGTAATTTTACTTGATGAACCTTCCAGCGGACTAGATCCTCTTATGCAGAACACATTTATCAATCTGGTTCTTAACCATCAAAAGCAGGGGAATACCATTCTTCTGTCTTCCCACATTTTTGAAGAAGTTGAAAAAACATGTTCAAGAGTAAGTATAATTCGTGCAGGACATATAGTTACTACCGACACTATAGAGTCTCTTAAGCAATCAAGGCTTCACCGATATAATGTAGTACTTTCTGAATCACCTGATTTATTTGTAAATGAACTTAATTCTGCTGATATTAAAGTGCATTCTATAAAAGACAATTCTGTAACTGTTGATATTTCTAACAATTTAAGTGCATTTATTGGCATTTTAAATTCTCACAACATTATATCTCTGGATTCAGAGGTACAAAGTCTTGAAGACATATTTATGCACTATTACACAACTAAAGGAGGTGCTAAGAATGATTAATCTTACACTGCTTAAACAGAGCATAAAGTCCAATGCTGTATATACTGCGGCATTTGCCATAATTTTAACTATATACATATGCGTAATGATAACAATGTTTGACCCCAATCTAGGCGCTCTTTTGAATCAATTTGCTGAGCAGATGCCTGATATCATGTCATTATTTGGAATGCAGTCTGCCGGAACTACTCTTGTCAGCTTTTTATCCAACTACCTTTATGGATTTTTTATGATTATATTCCCTATGATAGCAACAATTGTTATTGCTAATAGACTTATCTCCAGACATGTTGACAAAGGTTCTATGACTTATCTTCTAGCTGCTCCTGTAACTAGAAATACCGTTGTCTTTACTCAAATGTTAGTACTTAATCTAAGTATTCTTATTACTATCGTATATAGTACAGTCCTTGGAATTGTAATCTCATCTATTGCATTTCCTGGTGAACTTGACATTAGTACATTTATCACTTTGAATTTTGGAGTATATCTAATGCACTTCTTAATAGGAGGAATCTGTTTCTTTGCCTCATGTATTAGTAATGAGACAAGACAATGTCTTCTTATTGGAGCAGGAATACCAATTATATCATATATTATTCAAATGTTAGCTAATATGGGGGGAAAGCTTGAATGGCTTAACCATCTTACATTTTTCTCATTATTTGACCCAAGTTCAATAGTAAATGGAGATAGCTATATTATTCAATTTATTGTTATGATACTCGCAGGAATTATACTTAATATTTCAGGAGCATATGTATTTAATAAAAAGAATCTGCCATTGTAAGACATTTATCAGAATGTGAGGGCAAGATTACTATTACTGTATTCCGCTTTCATTGTAACATCTTCTCCAAACCATTCTGGTGCTACATATGAATTTGCTTCATTTTCTGTATTGAATTCTACTTCTGCCACAACAAGACCTTTGTATTTACCATCAAAAATATCAAGTTCAATAGTAAGCCCCTCTTTTTCTGGAATAAGATATCTTCTCTTAGTAATGATATTTCCATCGGCTTTAGCGATAAGATGTTCATATGATTCTCTTGTTAGTGGCAGGTTATATTCCTCCCTAACAAGAAAACCTTTGGACTTATATGTCAATGTATACTTGTCATTTGACTTTCTAACTCTAACTACTGGTTCAGTAGAAAGATATCCCTGTTCTATATCCTTGTATTTGTACCTATTAAGATTATCTGGTATATTATCTTTATCAATAAGGAATTTTCTCTCTATTTCCATTTAACCATTCTCTTCTTTCCAATCAATCACACCTATTACAGCAAAGACTTAATCTTTATATCTCTATGGCGGGATAAATCAATATATTCATCATCGATTACTATGCATGGCTCAGCAAGCGCATACTTATTAATCATAATTATTTTACCTTCTCTGTTATCACTAAGCCATACGTTTTCATTTACATAAGACTGAGCTATTTTTTCAAGAAATACCATAAGAATTTTAGGATCATATGCATCAATCTTCTTTTCAAACTCTTCTATTACTGAAAATGGACATATACCCTGGCGATATACTCTGTTAGCAGTCATTGCATCATATACATCTGAAATAGCAATAATTTTAGCAAATTCATCTATCTCACCAGATACTAGTCTGCTTGGATAACCGCTTCCATCACATCTTTCATGATGCTGTAGTACACCATTGGCTATACGTTTATCAATTGTCGTATTGCTATTCATAAGCATTGTAAATCCATATGTAGGATGGGCTTGAACTATAGCATACTCAGCCGCAGTAAGTCTTCCCGGTTTAGTAATAATACTATGTGGAATCATTACCTTACCAATGTCATGGAGAACACCACTAAGGGTTAAAATGTTGATTTCTTCATCATTTAGTCCAATCCATTTACCTAATACCTTTGCAATTAAAGCAACATTTAAAGAGTGAATATATGTAAGGTCATCATAACCCTCTATACATTTAAGCATATCAAATAGTGAAGCCTTAGGCTCAAATTTGTCTGTAATACTGTTAACCGCATCAAGAAGAATATCAAAATGAACTGTTGAACCATTTAATGCAATTGCATCAATATTATCTTTAATAGCTTTGGCAGAATGATTGAAAATCTTTTCAAATTCACCAAACTCTGGCGTATTACGGATTCTGTCATAATATCTATGAGTTCTTGGATCATTATCAATTAATGTGTCACTCTCCCAATCCTCTAGATCTTTTATATCATCTAACACTGCGTCTTCAATATAAAAGTCAAATATTCCATAATACTTTAGCTTGTCTAATATTTCTTCTGTAAGTTCTGTACCTTTTAGTATAACTAATCTATCAGAAGAAGTATATATATTGCTGGCAACAATCATTCCCTCTTTAGCTCTCATAGTAAGTATTCTAGTCATGCTTCCTCCATTCTCCGTTCCCTCAACGGTTATAAATTTAACACACTTAGCACTGCTGCTTATTTTCCTTTAATTCAAAAAATTGTTCATGCCAAACAAGAAATGAAAATACTGTCCAAATTTTTGAAACTTGAAATCTTTTACCTGCTCTATGATCATCTAACAATTTGACCAGCATCTCTGTATTAAAATATTTCTCTGCGGTAGCATTTGTAAAATATCTTTTGACCATATTGTAGTATTCATCTTGTTTTAACCATTCTGGCAAAGGTGTTGGAAATGCCAGTTTCTTACGATTAGCACTAACTTTATTAATCTCTCTATTAGCTGCCATTCTCATTGCAAGCTTTGTATTCTCTTCGCTAACCTTATATTTAGCAGGAATAGTCGATGATAATTCAAATATTTTTTTATCAAGAAATGGTACTCTAAGCTCCAAAGACTGTGACATGCTCATCTTATCAGCCTTAAGAAGAATCTCCTGAACCATCCAGCCATGAATATCCAGATATTGCATCTTTGTTACATCGTCATAGTTCTTAGCTTCATCATAGAATTTCTTAGTAAACCATTGTGGTGGTTCTGAATTATAATGTTTTTTTAGGTATTTATCTCTTTCTCCAACTTTGAAACAGTTAGAGTTTCCAATATATCTCTCTTCTATAGTCTTACTTCCACGTATTATGAAATTCTTACCTCTAAAGTTAGGCATAACCTTCACAACACCAGCAAGTCCTTTTCTTATGAACTTAGGAACCTTTTTCTGATATTTAGCAATAGCAAGTGGTTCTTTATATACATTGTATCCGCCAAACATCTCATCAGCGCCTTCACCAGAAAGTATACACTTAATATCTTCTGCTGCCCTTTGTGACACATAATACAGATTATTAGCACTTGGATTGCCAAGTGGCTCATCCATATGATATTGAACCTTGCCTACACTATTAAAATAGTCTTCGGCTGAAATTATACGTGGATAATTAGGTGCATGAATCTCATCTGCAAGCATTTTAGCATTGTCTGCTTCACTATATTTATGATCTGCAAATCCCGCTGTATATGTCTTAACCTTTTGAAGCTTGGATAATTCACATGCTACATAGCTTGAATCTACACCAGATGAAAGAAAACATCCAACTTCTACATCTGCTATAGTATGCGCTTTAACTGATTCCTTAAAAGTATCTGAAATCTCATCTACAAATTCATCAAGGCTCTTATTCTCATTAATTTTAAATTCTGGCTGCCAGTATCTCTTTATATTCAGCACACCATTCTCATATTCATAGTAATGGGCTGGTGGAAGCTTAAATACGTTCTTAAACATTGTCTCATATCCTGGAACGCATGAAAAGGTCATATAATCCGGAAGCCTGTCCTCATTTACTTCTGCAACAAACTCAGGATGAACTAAGAAGCTTTTAATCTCACTTCCTATCATAAATGTTTTGCCCATATTGGCATAATAGTATGGTTTAATTCCAAAGAAATCTCTTGCTCCAAATAGCTTTTTCTTGTTTTTATCCCATATAGTAAATGCAAACATTCCGCGTAATTTGTTAAGAAGTTCAACACCATATTCCTCATATCCGTGAAGAAGTACTTCTGAATCAGTCTCTGTCTTAAATATATGACCTGCTGCCACAAGGTCTTTTCTAATGTCTTGATAATTATAAATCTCGCCATTGAATACAAGGACCATACTTCCATCCTCATTTTCCATCGGCTGACTTCCGTTTGATAAATCAATAATACTAAGTCTCGCAAATCCTAGGGCTATATCATTATCCACATAGCTATCCTGTGAATCAGGACCTCTATGTAGAATCTTCATCATCATTTCCTTTATGACCTGTTCCTTATCATTACAGTCACCTACAAATCCTACAAATCCACACATAATAATCCTCATTTCCGCGCTGCCTTTTGAACATAACAGACTTTGTGTCAAGCAACGCGCATACACGAATCTGTATATGAAAGTTTTATCTTTCACACTATTTCTTTCCTGACTTACTGCAAATGTGTTCTATCATACTGTCCAATATACTTTATTGTATATTCAACATCTGAAGGACAGTCCAAATACTGTGAACCATACTTCTGTCTCGTCTCATTTCCTTTACCTGTAATAAGGATTACTGTATTGGCAGTAGTCTCAAGAATAGCCTTCTTAATAGCTTCTCCTCTATCTTCAATCATCTCATATTTACAATTCTGTGCTGCAACATAACCGGCTATATCTTTAGATATGTCCTCTACAGGCTCAGAGCCGGGGTCTTCCGCCACAATATATACTTTTTTACTATACATTCCTGCAATAGTACCTAAATCTTTTCTTCTTATAAATGCTTTGCCGCCTGGACATCCAAATATTGATACAATTCCATAATCCTTATATTCCATTATAGTTGATTCAAATAACTTATCAAAGGACAATTTGTTATGAGCATAGTCAACAATAGCCACTACCTTTTGGTCTTTACTTGCAAAAAGCTCCATTCTTCCACTTGAACGCGCTCTATAAAGCCCAGAATACATATATTCAACTGGAATGTTATATACATAAGCTGTTGCAATAGCAGCAAGTGCATTTTCAACATTAAATAAGCCCGGCATAGTCAGTACAAATTCCTTATCAAATCTATCACATTTTACACTAAACTTAATCTCATGGGCTTCCTTTCTAATATCATATCCATAGATATCAGCTCCAGCTTTTGTACCAAAGGTTATCACATTCGCTGATGCCTTAGAAGCTTCAACAATCTGCTCTGCATAGTCAGAATCTAAATTGACACATGCGTTATCAGTATGTTCAAATATGCAAAGCTTGGATTGGAAATAATCGTTAAAATCAGGATGTTCAATAGGACTAATATGATCCTCCGAAATGTTAAGGAACACACCTACATTGAATCTTATACCATCAACTCTATTATATTTAAATGCCTGACTAGAAGCTTCCATCTCCAGATATTCAATACCTGAATCAACAGCATTTCTCATATGTTCAATAAGTTCTACTGATTCTGGTGTTGTAATATGTGATTCTATTGTATTAACGCCATCATACACATCAATTGATGATATTATAGCACTTTCTTTCTTATCCATGTCTGTAAGATAATCATCTATAATAGCCTTAACATAATATGCTGTAGTTGATTTTCCTTTTGTTCCTGTAATTCCAGTTACCTTTAATTCTTCAAATGGCCTGTCAAAAAATCTACATGCGAGAATTGGCATAGCCTTTCTGATATCTTTTACTAAAATATAAGATACTGGTCTTCCAATATCGATTTTTTTATCCGAAATATATATAATGGCTCCATTTTCTACAGCCTCTTTTAGATATTCAGCCTTAAATGCCGCACCTTTACAGATAAATATACTATCTTGTTTTACTGATTTTGAGTTATATGTCAGACCTTTAACCATAGTTTTATCATCCTCATACATCATAACTTCAACTATCTGTCCTGACTTATCTAATTCATCTATATAATCTGCTATTGCATAACTTATCATAAATGTTCTTCCTTTCACTATTGGTATGCTGCTCCAGATCTGATAATGGATTCTTTAACTAATACTTCCATTGTATCTATACAAATATCTGGTACTTCATTACACTCTCTATATACTGACAGTTCGGTACATGCCAATAATACGTACCCACAGCCTTGATTCCTTAATTCCTCTACAACTTTTTCAAATCTTTCCTTACTGCCTGGAAGTCCTTTTTTTATCTCATTATAAATGATATGCATTACATCCTTCTGTCTGTCAATAGATGGATGTACAGCTTCAACTCCAAGCTTCTCACATTCTTTATCAAATATTCCTGTTCCGATTGTACCATCTGTTCCCATAATGCCTATCTTTTTAACAGTACTATCCCTATCTACTATATATTTAACAGATTCCTTAACCATATTTATAATTGGAACCTTAGTACTTCTTTGTAACTCATCGTAAAAATAGTGTGATGTATTACAGGGAATCGCAATATTCGATACACCTAATTCTTCTAATATCTTAATGTCCTTCTCTAATGAATTAACAACTTCATCTGTCTTACCCGATACTATTGCCTTCGTTCTGTCAGGTGTAGTTGCATGGCTTAAAATAATAGTGTCAATATGTTCCTGATCACATGATGCCTTTGTATGTCTTATCAGATTGCTATAGAAAAAGCTTGACGCTGCTGGTCCTAAACCTCCGATAACTCCTAATTTTCCTAATTTTTTCATATATTTCCTTATTCTATGGGTTATTTGTAATATGTCTTAAATTTTTTAAAATGGCTGTAATGCTGCTTAATCATACGAAGCATTCTCATCGGCTTGTGATCACCTTTCATAAATACAGGGTTACTCATCTTATGTTCACTGATAAGTTTCTTAACCTTTGCTTTTAATTCTTCATCTTTAACATATGTGTAAGCCACTTTTTTAGGTGTAACCATCCATAAATGCTCTTCTTTTGCAACTTCAAAAGCAAGTTCTTTATTATAAACATATTCTTCAACTATATACTTTGCTATATTGAAGCCTGAACTTGTAACATAGTAGTTACTTCTTCCCTGACGAGTATTAATCTCAAAAAATTTAAACTTTCCATCTCTTATATCAAATTTAACATCAAAGTTAGAAAATCCTGTATATTCTAAATCCTCTAGAAGTTCCTTAACTTTGCCCATTAGTGATTCATTTGGCTCGGTAATAATTACTGCATGATTACCAAGTCCATGTGGTGTGTGTTCTTCAAGCAATACATGACCAAGGCACATCATCTTCACCTTTTTATCTTTACCAGAATATGACGTAAGTACACGCATATATTCATCATTTCCCGGAATTGTATCCTGAATTATAACAGAATCTGTATAACCAGCTCCATAAATATCATCAATTACTTTGTCTACTTCTTCTCTGCTTTTAAGCTTATATACCTTCTTCTGTGTTGGATAGCTGTGTTCCCAATACATAACACTATTAGATGGTTTTAGTATTACTGGATATTCAAACTTAATATTAAAATCATGTCCCATTTCCTTCTTATATACAAAGGTATCTGGATAATCGATTCCATATTTGTCACACAATTCATAAAATTTTTCTTTTTGCTGTAACTCATCCATTAAACCAAAATCAATATATGGGGCAATGATATTTTTACCTAATTCACATTTATGTTTGCTAATCAATGCCACGTAACTATCGCCACACCCAACCAGCACTATCTTCTTATCAGTGTGATTACTTGCAAATGTATTAACTGTCTGTAAAAAATAATCATCTGTTTCTATACGTTCATCAGCTGAATATTCAACTATTTTACTGTCATAGCTTGGTCCATTCTGATATTTACCAAATACATATGACTTTACATTGTATTCTTCATAAAATGCTCTAGCCACACTGTATGTATTAATATCTCCACCTAATAAAACTGGAATAAACTCGCGTTCTGTAAATTTCATAACTATTCTCCATTCATCAATCTTTTCCCTATTATATGTCTTTTATTGGTAGTATGTCAATAATTGTGTTATTTAACCACATTCTTAGGGTTTCCTTCTATATATGATTTTAAATTATCCTCTACAATGTCAAACAATCTCTTTCTCGTCTCATATGCTGCCCATGCAACATGTGGTGTAATTACAATATTTTTTGCGTCTTTTAATGGACATTTTTCTCTCATAGGTTCTTTCTCCAGCACATCAATGGCCGCTCCCGCAATTAATCCTTCATCTAGCGCTTCCCTAAGCTCCTGTTCATCAACTATTGGACCTCTTGAAGTATTAACAAAATATGCTGTCTTCTTACATTTAGAAAATGCTTCTTTATTAAACATATGATATGAAGCATCATTAAGAGGGCAATGCACTGATACAATATCAGCATTTGCAAGTAGTGTATCAAAATCCGTAAATGACACTGTTTCATCTTCTTTAGGTGTTCTGGTAGATACAAGTACTTTCATTCCGAAAGCATTTGCTATTCTTGCTACTGCCTGTCCAATACTTCCGTATCCTATAATTCCAATTGTTTTGCCTGCAACTTCATATGTTGGATATACAAATGGTGAGAATATATCACTATTAACCCAGCCATCATCAGAGACAAACTTATTATATGTGTTAACCTTGTTATATTTATTAAGTATCAATGCAAATGTATGCTGAGCAACAGCATTTGTTGAGTAGCTTCCTGCATTGCACACCGTTATATTATGCGCATTGGTATACTGAAGGTCTATATTATTATATCCTGTTGCAAATAAACCAATATATTTAACATTTGGTGCTTTGCTTAGATTAATCTCATTCATAGGTGCCTTGTTACACAATATTACATCAGCATCCTTAATTCTTTCTGCTACTAATTCATCAGGTGTAAGGCTATAGATTACAACCTCACCATATTTGCTGAACTCATCAAAAGATATGTCACCATCTGTCAGTGTTCTTGAATCTAATATTATAATCTTCATATTTGTTTACCTTTCAAGCATTTTTCTAATAGTACATTACACTAAAAAGCATATTCACACAATATGCATTATGAATAATAATAATTTTTTAATGAACTTTTTTTTGACAAAATCATATAAAGTCAAAAAAACTGCCGACTCATTGGATAAGTCCGCAGTTTATATCATAATTAATAAATTAATCTTCTCTTGTTAATGTCTGTGATTCACCATTCCCATCTGTAATAGTTAATTCATCACCATCTATTTTATATGTAGAGGTTGAAGTTGAACCATATACTGTAATATCAAGATTGTCACCATCCGTCTCATATTCAAACTGCATTGACATACCAGCAAATTCATATGCCAACTCACCTGTTCCATCCTCATCAAATGTAAATGTTATAGTTTGTCCATCTTCAGTCAAGCTCCATGTTCCAACTATATTGCCTTTACCACCTACAGCTAATATTACAACTATTATAATTGCTGCTATTATCGCAACAGCAGCACAACTTAATCCTATTATAAGTCCTGTATGAGATTTCTTAGGTGCCTGATAGTATATTGGCTGTCCATATTCATCTAGACTTACTTGCTGACTACCCGCCTGCTGTATTGGACGTCCATAAGCATCAGTCATTACACTAGTTACTTGCTGTACTGGTTGTTCCTGCTGTATTGGTTGTGTTACATTTAACGCATCAATAGGAGTGCCACATCTGAACAAAATTTTGTTCCTTCTAATACTTCATTTCCACATTTTTTGCAAAACATTTTTTAATCCTCCTGATTTTACTGCATAATTTTATTAATAAAACTATGTATTCAATAATACTTTATTTTACCTTTCTCCTACGACTTTCGCACTATATTCAGTGTAGTTAATATCATATTCATCTGCTTTCTTTCTCCTGCCTTTAGCTATGATATTGTGTCCAAATGCTATACAATTTCTTCCATTTGTCTTAGCAAGATAAAGTGCAGTATCAGCTTTTTTGTATAATTTTTCAAAACTGTCAGAAGCTTCTTGATCTCTAAAGGCAATTCCAATACTTATAGTGAGGTTATTAGATACTTTCTTGTATGATTGTTCAATTCCCATATCTGCAATACATCTTTGAATATTCTTTGCTAGCATTACAACCTCTGACCGGTCCATATCCTTAAGAACAACAACAAATTCTTCGCCACCTATTCTGGCTATCATATCTGTATTCCGTCTCGCTGTTTTTTTAATCGCATCTGCAACACACTGAAGGCATTTGTCGCCCATAGGATGTCCAAAAGAATCATTATAGTACTTAAAAAAATCAATATCCATCATGACTACTGCCAAAGATACTTTTTCCTTAATACATAATGGCCATATAATATCTGTCTTTCTTTCTAATCCTCTCCTATTAATAAGTCCTGTAAGGGGATCCATCTCTGATACAACTGTCTCTGATTTAAGCTGCAATTCCATATCTAGATTGGAATATATACTGTAATACTTCCATATAGTTAGTAATTCAGCCACTACATTAAGTATCACTATCTGAAGTATAAACATAGGCTCTTTAGGATATTTTAATAAAAATGCAAGAACCACACCTAGCTGTACTACTGTGAAAAGCATAAATTCCTCTGCTTTAAGCACTGGAACTACTGCAAAAAACAGCATTGTCATAAAATAGAAAAACAAACTTCCTGCTGACTTAAAATCATTATAAGCAAGAGATATAAGTGTTGCTCCTATAATAAAATAATATAATCTATATAATATCCTGCTCCATGCCACTTTACGTCTACTACCCAATACAAGCTTAGCCAACATAATAAATACTACCGATTCAATCAGTAGCATCATAAAATGTCTCGCATATGCAGCTGGATAAATAGGATCCCTGCTAAAGGATGCTGTAGTCATATACAAAAATGGCATAATCACTACACACACTAACGAAGCATAAAATCCTCTTTTAACATTTATTATCGGAATTCGATTATTAACTTTTCTGTTCTTTAAAGACTTAAAAAAGCTCTGCACGTCTATTCTCCAATCACCATATGTGGAAGAACAAATATTCCACACCAAATTTGCTTAATTATAACATAGTACAAATATAAATTCCACTAATTTTAGATAAATAATTGACAACTAGTAATATAAATGATAATATATCTAAGCGTAATGCATGCGGGTATGGCGGAATTGGCAGACGCGCTAGATTTAGGTTCTAGTGGGAGACCGTGCAGGTTCAAGTCCTGTTACCCGCATTAATAAAATAAAAACAGGTTAAACTTGAGTTTAACCTGTTTTTATTTTGTTTGTTCTAATTCTAATTGATACAATATTCTCAAATTACTAATGTTCTTCTATTTTAATATTTATTCCAAGTAATTCATCGCTGTTATCTATATCTTCTATAGGCTCGTCCTTAAATACCCATCTTTTTTGGATAGTATAGCTAAGAATAAATATATTCAAATCCACTATCATCTTAATGATTAATTCTGGTGCTGCCATAGATTTGCATAGTTCTGTAACTAATAATGCTGAAAACATCATTCTTACTACTGTAAGAATAGTAAACTTAATTAAGGTTTGTGACTGTCTTCCCGATTTATTAAATACAAATCTTCTATTTGCCTCATAATTATAATACGCGGATGCTACTCTGGCAATAATCGTGGCTATAAGTATCTGATTAACAATTGTTGAATCACTAATTAGAACTAAAACCACCTGAAATATGGCAAGGTCAATAACAGTTGCGCTAAGTGATGAGGCCGCAAATTTGATAAAAGTCTTATATACACCTTTTATATAATCTTTTATACCATTAATATATTTCATTCTAATATCCTCTAATATATGTATATGCTACGCATACTACTTTTCTATGTTTGCGAACCAAGAACATGGTTCTTTCTAAAAACTACGCGTGTTATCATATACCCAAAACGTAAAAAAGTCAAGTTCAGAATTATT
>CAZNEZ010000033.1:3098-26334 GCA_964572475.1 uncultured Lachnospiraceae bacterium | reverse complement strand
TCGCAGAATGCGAAGCGGAATCGAGGTGGTGCATGGCGCAAGCCCAAAGATGAAGTGAGCATTCGCAGAATGCGAAGCGGAATCGAGGTGGTGCATGGCGCAAGCCCAACGATGAAGCAAAGCATTCGCAGAATGCGAAGCGGAATCGAGGTGGTATGCGAAGCGGAATTAGTTATTTCTATTATACCAGTATGTTGCTCCAAGTATCATAACCGCTCCAATCACACCATAACAGGACATTTTTTCTTCTAATATAATAATTGAAAGTAATATGGCAACTACCGGATCTATATAACTAAATATCGCAACTGTCTGTGCCTTAAGACCCGATATAGAAGAAAAATATAGCCAATATGCAACTCCTGTATGTAATATTCCAACTATTAATACCATAATAACAACTGTTGTATTAATCGAACTTTTACTAATACTTTCAGTCAGAAACGCATATGGCAAAATTACTGCTGATGCTATACTTAACTGAACAATAGTTGATTCATACGCATCTATATCTTTTAAAAATTTATTTATTATAATAACACTTGCATAAAACAATGCAGCACCGATTCCTAATATTATTCCCCTTGCATTTGTTCCATATGCCTGTCCACCATCTAATATCCCTGATACTAGCACCATTCCCAATAGCGATATCCCTACACATATCATCTGTTTAATCGATACCTTTTCCTTAAAAACAAATGGTGACATTATTATAACAAATACTGGTGCAAGATAATAGCAGAGAGTTGCTGTTGCAATTGTTGTATATTTATATGATTCAAAAAGCAAAATCCAGTTAATCCCTATTGCTGCACCTGAAAGCATCAATAATATAATATTTTTCTTGATTGCAATTCTTGATATTTTCTTTCTGGATATTATTACAACCATTATAAGAAATAAAGCTCCTATAATTCCTCTAATCAATGCAATTATACTCGAACCAAACGGAATATATTTTACAAATAATCCTATAGTTCCAAATATAATCATTGCAATGACTAATTTTATCTTTGACATTGTCTTTCTTCCTAACTTAACTTTAGTCTTTATTTTTACACTTTACATTTATTTCTAATATAGTTATAGCATACTAAAATAAATATTGCACTACAAATACTGTTAACTAAGTATTATAAGATTATACTTAGTTACTTTTAATTATATGTAAGAGCTGCCAAAATACTTTCATATTTACAGCTCTTTTTGAATCGAATATCCAATTTATTAATTAAGCAACAGACTCTTTTTGTTATCAAACGTTTACCGTTGTATAATAGTCCGTTTGCTAATTTTCACCGATTAACAAGTGTAGTAACCAGCTAATTGTTATATGATATTTTATTCAATTGTTTTTAAGAAGTGCTTAACTGATGCACTTTAATAATTCAAAAAATCAAGTGGATCTACAGATTCCTTGTCCTTCATAATTTTAAGATATAAGTTATACCCCTCGACACTATAGTACTTAGTAGGTTCACTAACATATCCTATTACAGCATCAGCTTGAACCACATCTCCTACTTCAACCTCTGGGTTTTTCAGCTGACCATAAGTAATAACATATCCATTTCCAAGATTCATAACTACTGATGTACCTATTTCCTCATCTTGATTTATTGCAGTAACTACGCCTTTAACACCGGCTTTTACAGGTGTATTGACATCACTTTGAATTGCTATCGCATCACTACATTTGTATATATCAAGTGTAGGAAAATAAACTGTGTTCTCCATATTATATTCTATAAGAACATTTCCTTCAACTGGCCATGCTAATGTACTTTCAGATGAAAAACTTAAACTGGATATTTTTGCATCAACTGCCTGTGCATCTTCATTTCCAACTGCTGTAGTTTCATTTTCAGATACCTTTTTTGTATCTTTGGTACTCTTTGTTTCAACTTCCGAAGTTGTAGACGCCTTGTTGTAATCTATAGTTGTTGTTTCCGTTTCATTTAACTTACCATTTTGCTTTTTGGTAGTGCTTTCTAACTCTGCATAATTATAATCTGTCTCATTTAAATCAACAAGATTATCATTGCTACTATCTTTGTTAGCCAGTATTGCTCCACCAATAACTGCTGTAAGTGATACTACCCCTGTAAGAAGAACTATTGCAAAGGTTTTTCCTTTAGATATTTTTTTATGTCTCCTCATATTACCTCCTACGCATTCACCTGATTGATGTTTAAATGCTTCGGTAATATTATTTCCAGATTAATCTTAATTATTCAATCTCAATGTCACTATAGAAATACTTTAAAATATCTGTATAACTTTTTCCTGTTTCAGAATATGCAATTGCTTCATTTATGCTCATTCCTAAACCATGACCGCTGCCTTTGCATACTATTCTTACATTTCCATCATATTCATTTATCTCAAAACAAGAGGAAGATATTCCCATAATATTAGAAAATTCCTCACCGTCAAATATAATATTTCCTATTTGAATCTGGCAAACATAACCAGCACTACATTTTTTTATAATCTGAATACCTGATATTAAAGTATCTTCTGAAATTTCCAAATCTTCATTTGATTCTTTTAATTTTTCAATCATTTCTTTTTTTGTAAAAATTTGAGATGTCAGATAATTTTCTGCCTTTAAATCATCAGCACATTCTACCGACTTTAAATATGCATATTTTTCCTTGTCTTCGCTGCTTTCTCCTTCATTTCCATTAGCTTCTGAGGATATATTAAGCACCTCCGTTCCATCTCTTGTTTCTCCAGCACTTATTGCATGAAAATAAGGTACAATTAGCTCATCCTTATACTTAATCACATGAAGTGCTGTATTTTCCATTATTTTCATTATTTTGTTGTAATTGACTTCAAAATCATCTCCCCACGTTTTTTCTAGCTTCTTATAGCTTGTATAAGGCAGATTAAGAGTTTTACTCTCGATTGTATTATTCTTTCCCATCATCTTTAGTATATACGTTCTAAGTACAATAGCCTGAGCTTTCAGAACTTCCTCATTAGTTGATATGTCTAGCTGTCCCATTAAAATGCAAGGAATATAATCTTCCATATCAATATTTTCACCATCAACTATAATGCTTCTTCCACTAGAAACGGCAGTATGTACTTTTCCCATACTGCCGCTGTTCATTATCAAGGTAAGTATAGTTGGAAAAAGTAATACGAATGCGGCAATACTGAGAACTTTTATAATAGATTTTCTCATGACCTCTCCTAATACTATTTTCTTATATACTATGTCCTACTATTCTAAAAAATGATTTATTTGTACTAAACAATTACATATTAACTTTTACTTTATCCAAGTGCCAGATATCCTTAACATATTCTTCAATAGTTCTATCTGATGAGAATTTACCAACACAAGCTGTATTAAGCATAGCCATCTTTGCCCATCTTTTCTCATCCTTATAAGCCTCAGAAACCTTTTTTTGTGCTTCAATATATGATCTGAAATCTTTTAATATGAAATAGGTATCCGCTCTATCACTGCTATTCGTGTTAAGAAGCGAATCATATATATCTCTAAATCTTTCCGTATCATCTGGTGCAAATGTACCATTTATAAGCTGCATAAGGACTTTGCGGATATCCATATCATTGTTGAATATTTCCATTGGATTATATCCACCATTTTGCTCATAATTTATTACCTCATCTGAACTCATTCCAAATATAAATGCATTGTCTTTGCCTACTTCTTCAACTATTTCAACATTAGCACCATCCATAGTACCAATAGTAACAGCACCATTAAGCATAAATTTCATATTACCTGTTCCAGAAGCTTCCTTACTGGCTGTCGAAATCTGCTCACTTACATCAGATGCTGCAAATATCCATTCCGCATTTGAAACACGATAATTCTCAATAAATACAACTTTAATCTTTCCATCTATTGATTTATCATTGTTAATAATATCTGCAACACTGTTAATTAACTTAATTGTAAGTTTTGCTCTTCTATATCCTGCAGCAGCCTTGGCTCCAAATATAAAAGTTCTTGGATAAAAGTCCATCTGTGGATTCTCTTTAATCTGATTATATAAGTACATCACATGAAGAATATTAAGTAACTGCCTCTTATATTCATGAAGTCTCTTAACCTGAACATCAAAAATTGATCGTGGATTAACTTCAATACCATTATGTTCCTTAATATATTCCGCTAATCTTAATTTATTCTGGTACTTAATATTCATAAATTCCTGCTGACATTTCTCATCATCAGCATATACTAAAAGTTTATGAATATATGGAAGATTCGTTACCCACTCATCTCCTATTTTATCTGTAACCCATCTTGCAAGTAATGGATTGCCATGAAGAAGAAATCTTCTCTGAGTAATACCATTTGTTTTATTATTAAATTTATCTGGCATCATCTCATAAAAATCTCTAAGCTCTTGTTTTTTTAGGATTTCTGTGTGAAGTCTTGCAACACCATTTACGGAGAAACCAGACGCAATAGCCAGATGAGCCATCTTAACCTGACCATCATAGATGATTGCCATCTTTTTAATCTTATCCTGATTACCAGGATATTTGTCATTAATCTGAATCATAAAACGTCTGTTAATCTCTTCAACTATCTGGTAACATCTTGGCAAAAGTCTTGAAAATAGTTCAATTGGCCATTTTTCTAGCGCCTCACTCATAATTGTATGATTAGTATATGCACAGCACCTATTAGTAACTTCCCATGCCGCATCCCACTCTAAATCAAATTCATCAAGAAGAATTCTCATAAGTTCCGCAACACATATAGTTGGGTGAGTATCATTAAGCTGAAATACTACCTTTTCATACAACTTTTCAATACTATCATGGCTATCCATATATTTCTTAATAGCTGTCTGAACGCTGGCAGATACAAAGAAATACTGCTGTTTTAAACGTAATTCCTTACCTGCATAATGTTCATCATTAGGATATAAAACTTCAACTATATTCTTGGCAAGACTTTCCTGTTCTGTTGCCTTAATATAATCACCTTTATTAAATGAGTCAAGAACAAACTTCTGAACAGGCTCTGCATCCCATATTCTAAGTGTATTAACAACATTATTACCATATCCAACAATAGGAAGATCATAAGGAATAGCTTTTACAGCTTCATATCCTTCAGTGGTAAAGTAGTCTCTGCCATCTTCTCCATGTCTTACTGTTGGTCTTCCCCCGAATCTGACTTCGCAGGCATATTCCTCGCGTCTTATCTCAAATGGATTTCCATTTCTAAGCCATTCATCCGGAACTTCTACTTGATATCCATCAACAATTTTCTGCTCAAACATACCATATTTGTAGCGAATTCCACAGCCATATGCAGGGTATCCCAAAGTTGCAAGTGAATCTAGAAAGCAGGCAGCAAGGCGGCCTAAGCCACCATTACCGAGTGCTGCATCTGGCTCTTGATCCTCTATTGTATTAAGATCTAATCCAAGTTCTTCAATAGCTTCTTTAATTTCTTTTCGTGCTGAAAGGTTAATAATAATATTGCCAAGCGCTCTACCTGTAAGAAATTCCATTGACAAATAGTATACCGTCTTTGCATCCTGTTTCTCATATTCCTTATGAGTTGCTATCCATTGATCAATAATATAGTCTTTAAGTCCAAGAGCTACACCAGTATATATATCAAGCTGTGAAGCTTCTTCAATTGTTTTCCTTGAAGTAACCTTAACATAATCCCTAACTTCTTTTTTAAACTCTTCTTTGGAAAAATCAGATAACATTTCGCTCATGGCAGCTGCCTCCTTTGTTATTGCTTTTCAACACCAAGTTTTGTATTTTCACCATTGATGTTCCACTCTTTGTTGTATCCATCAATTGTACCAAATACAATATCATTTGCCAATACTTCTGACTTAATCTCTTCAGCATTATTCCTCATAATGTTTATGATGTTATCATTATCTGCAACATATACCTTAATCTTATCCATAACTTCAAAACCAGCTTCTTTTCTCATGGTTTGGATCTTAGATATAACCTCTCTTACGTTACCTTCCTCGATAAGTTCTGGTGTAAGGTTAGCATCCATTACTACTGTAATTGTATTATTACTTTCTGAAATATATCCATCAATCTGAGCTGTCTCAATGAGCAAATCTTCTTCTGTAAGAGCCACTGATGTACCATCAACATCAAATCTGATTGCTCCATCTTTTCTAAGTTCAGCCATAGCCTCATTGCCATTAAGCTGTGATAGATAATTACGGATTCCACCAAGTTGCTTTCCATATTTTGGTCCAACAGTTTTAAGTTGTGGCTTAAAACTATATGATGTTAACTTGCTTACATCTTCAGTAAATTCAACATTTTTTACATTAAGCTCATCTTCAATGATTTCTATAAAGAATTCAGAAAGCTTCCATTCTGATTTAACATACATCTTTCCCATTGGCTGTCTGTTCTTGATATTAGAAGCATTTCTACAAGCACGACCCATAACAACGATATCAAGAACCTTTTCCATATTATCTTCAAGTTCTGTATCAATATGAGCTTCATTATATTCTGGGAATTCACATAAATGTATACTCTCAGGTGCTGATTTATCAACATTTCTTACAAGATTCTGATAAATGTCTTCTGTCATAAATGGAATCATTGGTGCTGCCGCCTTACAAATTGTAACAAGCGATGTATAAAGAGTCATATATGCATTAATCTTATCCTGTGGCATATCTTTAGCCCAGAAACGTTCTCTGGAACGTCTTACATACCAGTTACTCATCTCATCCACAAAATTCTGTAATGCCCTTGCTGCCTCTGGAATTTTATAGTCGTTAAGACTTTCATCAACAACTTTAACCACTGTATTTAGTTTAGACAATAGCCACTTATCCATAACTGGAAGCTTATCATAATCTAATGTATATTTCATAGGATCAAACTCATCAATATTAGCATATAGAACATAAAATGCATAAGTATTCCAAAGTGTACCCATAAACTTATTCTGTCCTTCTGTAACAGCCTTATCATGGAAACGGTTTGGAAGCCATGGAGCGCTATTAACATAGAAATACCAACGAATTGCATCAGCTCCATGCTGATTCAATGCTGTAAACGGATCTACTGCATTTCCCTTTGATTTACTCATCTTCTGACCATTTTCATCTTGGACATGTCCTAAAACAATGACATTCTTGTATGGCGCTTTGTTAAACAATAATGTCGATTCTGCCATAAGTGAATAGAACCAGCCTCTAGTCTGATCAACTGCTTCTGAGATGAAGTCTGCTGGAAACTGTTGTTCAAATAAGTCTTTATTCTCAAATGGATAATGATGCTGTGCAAATGGCATTGCTCCTGAATCAAACCAACAGTCAATAACTTCTGGTACTCTATGCATTTCTTTTCCACAGTGAGGACATTTGATTGTAACTGCATCAATATATGGTCGATGAAGTTCCACATTATCTGGACAATTATCAGACATAGATTTTAGCTCTTCTATACTTCCTATTGAATGCTGATGTCCACATTCACATTCCCATATATTAAGTGGTGTTCCCCAATAACGATTACGTGAAACGCCCCAATCCTGTATGTTCTCAAGCCAGTCTCCAAATCGTCCTTTTCCTATTGATTCTGGAATCCAGTTAACTGTATTGTTATTACGGATAAGGTCTTCTTTAACAGCTGTCATTTTAATAAACCATGATTCTCTTGCATAATAGATAAGTGGTGTATCACATCTCCAACAATGAGGGTAACTATGTTCAAACTTAGGAGCATCAAATAATAATCCCTTTTTCTCAAGGTCTGTCAATACAAGCTTATCTGCATCTTTACAAAATACCCCAGCATATGGAGTTTCAGCGGTCATCTCGCCTTTTCCATCAACTAACTGAACAAATGGAAGTTCATAATTACGTCCAACCTTAGCATCATCTTCACCAAATGCAGGTGCAATATGAACTACACCAGTACCATCTGTAAGTGTTACATAAGTATCACATGTTACAAAATATGCTTTTTTCTTCTGCTTTGCTATTACATCTTCTGCACAGTCAAAAAGTGGCTCATATTCCTTATATTCAAGGTCCTTACCTGTATATCTTTCAAGTACTTCAACTGTTCTATTCTCTCCACCAAGTACAGTCTCAACAAGTGCTTCAGCCATATAATAAATATATTCTTCTGTTCCAGATTCTTTATTCTCTGTGAATTTAACTTTAACATATGTCTCATTAGGATTTACACACAGTGCAACATTAGATGGAAGTGTCCAAGGTGTTGTTGTCCACGCTAAGATATATGCGTTCTCATCTTTAACCTTAAAACGTGCAACTGCTGAACGTTCTTTAACATCTTTATACCCTTGAGCAACTTCATGGCTTGAGAGTGGTGTACCACAACGAGGACAGTAAGGAACAATCTTAAATCCCTTATAAAGTAATCCTTTATCCCAGATTTGCTTAAGTGCCCACCATTCTGATTCAATAAATGTATTATCGTAAGTTACATATGGATTCTCCATGTCAGCCCAAAAACCAACTGTACCTGAAAAATCTTCCCACATACCCTTATATTTCCAAACACTTTCCTTACAATGCTCAATAAATGGCTCTAAACCATACTCTTCTATCTGCTCTTTTCCATCAAGTCCAAGCATCTTTTCAACTTCAAGTTCTACTGGAAGTCCATGAGTATCCCATCCAGCCTTTCTAGGAACCATATAGCCTTTCATTGTTCTATATCTAGGAATCATATCTTTAATAACACGAGTGAGAACATGACCAATATGTGGTTTACCATTAGCAGTTGGTGGTCCATCATAAAATGTATATGTCTTTCCTTCTTTTCTACTGTCAATACTCTTCTCAAAGATATTATTCTCTTCCCAGAATTTTTCTGTTTGCTTCTCTCTCTCAACACTGTTGAGATTAGTTGATACTTTATTGTACATAAAATCCTCCTTGTTGTTAATGATTACGCAAAAAAAATTTCGTCCGTAAAAGGACGAAAGTTAAAGTTTCGTAATACCACCTTGTACGATCATACTTCTGCATTGCATTACATATGACTTCCGTTAACGGTGGAATACCGTCAGTTCCTACTTAACATACTTATCTATTGCATAATTACCTATCATTTTAATAACAGGTAATGCTTAGATATATCGTAACTTATGTTGTTCAGACTGAAGCTCAGGAGTGATATTCTTCTGTTATCTACTTGCATCCGGCTTTCACCTTCCCGGACTCGCTAATACTTTCACTAACAGATTACTGTCTCCTTCAAAGCTTTTGTGATTAATATAATTGATTAATATGTATGCCATTATATTCATTTAAAAATGATTTGTCAAGCCTAGAAAGTGGCTATTTTATTATAAAAAGTAGTTATTTTATTTTAAATTTTTACTAATAAGCAGATGTTCGTACATGACTAATTAGTAACTGTCTTTTTAAGAGACCATATTCCATCTTTTGCAAGCCTGTCCCAATATACATTAAGAACTCGCATCTTTGTTCCACATCTATGCATCTCTTCTTTTTCTTCAATATACTTTTGATTGATTAGTTCATCAAGTGCAACCTGCACATTATCTTCTGATACTTTACTATATTCAGATACTAACTTAACTGTCTTCCAATATGTTGCATTTTTATCCGGTTTTTTTTCAATATTCTCTAAGCTTTCTAATATCAAATTATAAAAAAACTGTTGCTTTTGAACATATCTTGGCATATCTACATAACTGCTTGCTATTGACTTGAGCTTGCCGCTAAACGCTTTCTTTACACCATAAACTATAACTTTTTTATGTAATGTTTTTCTTAAATATTTTACTACAGAATCAAAATGTCCATCTCCAGTAAATAAAATAATATTATCAGGACTATCACTACTTACTGCTGCCTGATACATATAATCAAGCATAATAAAATCCGTAAAATCCTTATCTACACCTTCTTTAGTGCTCGTTGTATTAATTACATCAGCCGTTATATTCTCTAGCCTTGATAATTCATATCCAATTCCTCTTTCGCTAAAATCACCAAAAATCATTAATTTTCTTAAATTATAGTCTTCGCTTATCTCTTCATACCATTCTTCAATATTAGGTTTCATATTATATAAATTCCTATATGAATAATACCAATGCTCATAATCTACAAAAGCTATAACATCCTGTTTTCCATGTCTGTCGACACGCAATTTTTTAAACACCTGTAAAACCCTCCTCCTTATATCAGACACTTATTGCCCAAAAAATATATAACTATATTAACACACATATACTAAAATTTACAACTTTTATTTTAGTGTTAAAATGTAAGATATATTCTACTTATTCTCTATTCCGTTTCCAGTTCACTTGTATAATATTCACCTTCATTCATTTTAAGCAGTCTGATAATTTATTATTTCATTCTTAAAGTCCAAAATGTATAATATACTTTTTTCCCTTGTGCCCTAATAATTAATTGCAATAGTTCTACAAGATTTTTATCTTTACATATAACTCCTATCATTCTGTACAATATTTCTAAATATCTCTAATGATTCTGGTTGAATTAATATTATCAATTATTCCAAATTCAATTTTCTCCATAATATATCCTTTACAGCCCCTTAAATTTAGCATATATCATCTCATACTGCTTCATTATTCCAGAATACTTATCAATAGTATCTTCTCTTTGTACCTCAAAATTCTTCATAATTTTATCATAATTTCTAATGGCTATACCAACCACCTTAGGACATATCTTACCATTATCTGCATCCGATTGTAGTATTTCTTTAACCTTATCTGACGGCATACCCTCTTTATAGCTTCTTTTTCCATAGAGCGCACTAATAATATCCGCAACAGCAACAATTCTCTGATTCTCAGTAAGTTCTTCACCTTTAATTCCCCGATGATATCCTGTTCCATCAAGTTTCTCATGATGCCTGATTGCAACCTGAAGAACTTCATCATCTATAACTCCATCTAACATTCTTTCTGTAATAATTACATGCGCTTTCATTATACGCATTTCTTCATCTGTAAGTTTTCTTGGAGCTTCTAATATTTTAAGCGGAATAGCAAGCTTACCAATATCATGTAGAAGTGCACCATAATAAAGCACCTGCAAATCATGTCCGCTCTTTCTTAACAAGCGTCCTAATTCCACTGCTATAGCTGTAGTTGCCAATGAATGAACGACCGTATATTCACTTCTAAAATCAACCGTATAACTGAGCATTTGAAGATACTCTTTTTTGTATGTATCACTAAAATGTGCTGAAGTTAAAAGCTCGTCTAACTCTTTTTTATATTCACCATTGCCAAGTTTTTCTGTAATCTTATACTTAGCATTTGCCATATTAAAAGTTTCTAAAGCCTTTGCCGAAAATGTTACATTTATATTCTTCGCAAAATAATCAGGTTCCATTCCGTTATCTTCTGCTCTCATAAATACATCCATTTTATCTGCAAGAGTAAGGCATTCTGTAACTGTCCAATATTGGCTTTTAATAGCATTATGCTTTTTATAATCCAAATGATGATAAAGTATTATCTCTGCTTTATCGTGCATTGGTGTTAGATTCTTCATAAATAGATAACCATATATGGAATGAGCCCATACATCAGTAGTCTCTACTGATCCAAATCCCCCTTTATACCCTGTCTTATAAAGTCCAATATCGTGAATCAGGCCAAGCATGGTATATTCCGCAAGCTCAGTCTGATTAATATTTCCCTGATACTGTAGCATCTTGTATAAGATATATCCTGTAATCTCACCATGCTGCATTATCTTAGCGTCAACTATTTCAAGAGACTTTTTAATAATGTTGTAAACATCTTTGCTACTGATAATACTCATTTATTCACCTACATACTATAGTTGTCTAAGAGCTGCTTCTTTATTCTGTACAATTCATCTGATAAATCTACATGAACCTGATGTGGATTAACAAGTCTTCTTGTTTCATCCCATAATGTATCTAATTCTCTCTGGCAATATTCTCTAATTTCCATTACCTTTGGAGATTCATATACACATACACCATGTTCAAATACAGGTACAAGAATTTCTCTAATTGTATAAGTTCCTTTTTCTAACTTTGTCCTCTTCCATGTTTCAACAGGATCAAATATTAATAAATCTTCATTCTCATCAAATTGGTCAGTAACAAGGGCAATCAGATCAGCTTTAATCTTTCCTGTCTCTTTATCATATATACGATATACCGTTTTATTACCTGGGTTAGTTATCTTTTCAGTATTCTCAGAGATTTTAATCTTAGGTATAAATTCACCTGTCTTCTCATCCTGAACAGCTGATAATTTGTATACACCACCAAATGCTGGACAATCCTTGCTTGTAATAAGATTTGTTCCAACTCCCCATGATGTAATCTTTGCACCCTGAGTTTTCAAGCTATCAATAAGATATTCGTCTAAATCACTGGATGCCGAAATAATAGCATCTGGAAATCCTGCGTCGTCAAGCATTTTTCTAGCTTTTTTGGACAGATATGCTAAGTCACCACTATCAAGTCTAATTCCATAAAATGGTAATTTATGTCCTTCTGCTCTTAACTCGTTAAATACCTTTATAGCATTAGGTACACCTGAACGAAGTGTATCATACGTATCAACAAGAAGTAGACATGCATCTGGATATAAATCCGCGTATTTTCTAAATGCTGTATATTCATTTTCAAAGCTCATAATCCAGCTATGAGCATGTGTTCCTTTCACTGGTACATCGAACATCTGACCTGTAAGTACAACAGAAGTACCTATGCATCCACCAACCATAGCTGCTCTAGCTCCATATATACCGGCGTCTGGTCCCTGTGCGCGTCTAAGTCCAAATTCCATAATTCCATCGCCTTGAGCTGCATACACAACTCTTGATGCCTTTGTCGCAATAAGACTCTGGTGATTAACAATATTAAGAATTGCAGTCTCTACTAACTGAGCTTCCATAATAGGAGCTACCACCTTAACAATTGGCTCTCTTGGGAACATAACTGTTCCTTCTGGAATCGCATATATATCACCTGTAAAATGAAATGAACTTAAGTAATCAAGAAAATCTTCCTCAAATAAATTCAAGCTTCTTAAATATTCTATATCTTCATATGAAAACTTCAAATTCTTAATATAATCTATAACCTGCTCTAATCCACAGGATATTGCATAGCCGCTTCCTGATGGATTCACTCTGTGAAATGCATCAAATACAACAACCTCATTAGTATTGTTCTTAAAATATCCTTGCATCATTGTTAATTCATATAAATCTGTTAATAAAGTTAAACTTCTGTTACTCATTGTAACCTCCTGCTTCTACGCAAAAATCTTTAGTTCTTTGCAATATTTATTAATTCTTAGTATATAATATACCACAGCTGTCAATAGGGCAATCTGTAAAATGCCATATCCTATTGTACAAAATGGAATCTCTGCTAGCACACCAAAATGAACAATCGGTGCTATTATACTGCAAATAACTATAATCTCTACTGCAAAATTAAAATCTTTGCCAACCTCCATATTCATATATGAATCTACTTGCTTCTGCTTACTAATTCCTAGTCCAATAGAAAAAATCATCACTGCATTTGCAAAAACCTCTATTAACAATGCAATTATTATTCCCATAATTATATGTCTGTCATTCGTTATCGCAAACGGAACCAATACCTTAAGTATCTTAGCTGCCAATGCTACACCACCTGATATTGCTGCAAGCCTGAACCTCTTATGATATACAAAAAAATTGGTTAATGACAATATTAATAATAAATACCCAGCAAAATTAATTATAAACGATATCGGAAAATTGAATCCTATAAAATTCTTAACAACTGCATATGCTATAAATTGAATCAGTGGTCCATCAGCTTCGTAACTATATGGTATCTTAAGATCCAGATAAAGTGGTATATTGATATATATTAACAGCAAACCAATAAATACACCTATCATGTATATTTTGTTCTTATTCTTCATAGTAATTTATTCCTTTTCTTCTAGTACCTTAAACTGTAAAATATAGTCTCTCTGCTTCCAGACACTATACATAAAAAATATTAATGTCCAGAAAAATATCATATTATAAGTAAACGTCAGTTTAGGCAACTGTGTCCATGTAGTCACAAATACTACTATCTGTAATACTACTGCTAAAAACCATGATATTCCTATTGTTCTTCTGTCTAGCTTATGCGCTACACCACGCATATTATCGCATACTCCACATACAAAGAAATATCCCATAGATATCATAATTGCAATACGTGCAATTCCCATACATAGAACTACATATGTGAGCTGTGCGCCAGTCATAAAAAATGGTAAAACTTCCAACAATACAGTTACCATAATAGCTCCAACCGACATAAATTTTACAATGGCAAATACTCTATTGACACTCTCTAGCTTTTTCATTCCAATAGCAACCAGTATAATCCCTATAATACCTGTTTTAAAAATAAAGCCTGTAAATACAACATTACTAAAAGCTTCCCAAATTGCACCATAAAAGGTATTCATCGTATAGTACTGAAACTCGCCACCTACCAAAAATGATGTCTGATATGATGGATATATCTTAATACCTGTATTGATATGAATATCTAATAGCATAACCAAAAAACCTATTAATACTAATATAAAATATTTCTGCCTGTTATCATTTTGATTCAAAATGTAAGCCTCCTTTAAGATACACTACTATATGTATCTACTAGTATAAGAAAATACATATATTTACGATAACACAAGAATATAATTTTTGCAATAAAACACTAGGTAAATTCACACAATTTTAAGATACTTCCGAATATATTTGGGATACTATTAATATCATATCTATAAGTAAAATTGACGAGGTTTTCCACATGATTATACCTGAATCTAATTATTATCCACCATCATATGTCCCAAACGATCTGGTCAGAGCCCCAATTCCTTTTTGGGGAATAGACGCATTTGCCTGTCCTGATAAAATACTTATTTCTAATAAAATGTATTATCCTCTTCTAAGATTATATCAAAAGTCTCTTTATGACAAAATTTCTCTTTATGGTATTTCGGCATATCGTTCCTATAAACGTCAAGAGGAAATCTATCTGGATAGTATAAGCCAAAAAGGGTATCTTCATACTTCAATGTTCATAGTAAAACCAGGCTATAGTCAGCATCAAAGCGGTCTTGCTATTGACATATCCTCACCTTGCGTAGATTATGACCTTATTGAAGAATTTAGATATACTCCTGAAGGCATATGGCTCTCACAAAATGCCCCTAAATTTGGTTTTACACTTCCATATGATCACGAACCCTGGCATATATACTTTAATATATAGGTCTGGTAAGATTTGATAAGTACTTGTAATAATTTTCATTTTTGCGTATACTAATCATAAAATTGCGCACATACAATAATAGCGCAGAAATGAGGTTTTTTATGATTAGGCTTATACTTACAGCTATTTTCTTATTAATATTCTTTATTATTAGTCTTGTACTTTTTCTATTTGAATACATACTTGGACTATTCAGTAGGAATCTGAGAGACAGGACTAGCTATGCCATTGTCCAGCTTGCATTTAAGATTATAATCTTTATATCAGGTGCAAAAATTATTGTAAAAGGTTTTGACAATATTCCAAAGAACCAGTCCGTTTTATATGTAGGTAATCACAGAAGTTTTTTTGATATTGTTATATCATATTCTATGGTTCCTCCGCTAACTGGATTTGTTTCAAAAAAGGAAATTAAAAAAGTGCCTATTTTAAGTACTTGGATGAAACTTATGAACTGCTTATTTCTTGATAGAGATAACATTAAAGAAGGCCTTAAGACTATTTTACAGGGTATTGAAATGGTTAAATCAGGAACTTCCATTTTTATCTTTCCAGAAGGAACTAGAAGTCATGAAGATTTAGTAATGAGAGACTTCAAAGAAGGCAGTTTAAAAATTGCTGAAAAATCTGGCTCTCCTATTATACCTGTAGCTTTTTGTAATACCTCTGCTATATTTGAAGATCATTTTCCATATATCAAGAAAGCGAAAGTCATTGTTGAATATGGTAAACCTATATATCCAAAAGAACTAGATAAAGAAAATCAAAAACATTTAGGTGTGTACACACATGATATAATACAGGATATGGTTGCAAAGAATCACGCAGAACTTTTCTAAGACACTATAAAAAAGCGCTTGTCGGCACAAGCGCTTTTTTACGCTTCTGCGTAATTTTTTAACTTACATAATTGGAGAAAGTAATCTTGAAATTTGTTCTTTGAACCTAATTATTAAAGACCTTCTATCATAATCATACTTCGTTAACTCTGTACTTTTTTTCAAATCTTCAATAAATATATCCTCTAATCTCTTTGTTGCTTCTACATTATAGATTACAGCATTCACCTCAAAGTTCAGTAACAGACTTCTCTGATCCATATTTGCTGTTCCGTAAGAGCTAACCAAACCATCAACCATAATACCCTTTGCATGCAAAAATCCATCATTATAGATATAGCATTTTGCTCCTGCATCAAGCATTTCTCCAATATATGAATAAGTCGCCCAATATACAAACATATGGTCTGGCTTACAAGGAATCATTATCTTAACCTCAACACCCGACCTTGCCGCTATACTAAGTGCCTGCAATACTGGTTCATCAGGTATAAAATATGGCGTTTGCACATAAATAGTGTGTTTTGCCTTATTAATAAGACGTAGATAGTTGTCACGAATCTCTGCTCTTTTCTTATCTGGTCCACTGGATATTATCTGCATTCCAATGTTATCGAGCATCTGGTTCTTAGCCAATCTATCATTGTCTATAGCTTTAAAATATCTATCATCTTCAAATAAATTCTCTTTTGTTGCATAATTCCAGTCTAAAACAAACCTAAGTTGAAGGCTCATAACTGCCGAACCCATAATTCTCATATGCGTATCACGCCATCTGCCAAATCTCTTCTTAAGTCCTAAATATTCATTACCTACATTAAATCCACCTGTATATGCTACTTTTCCATCAATTACAACAATCTTTCTATGATTTCTATAATTCATACGAAGCTGAAATCTTTTTAAAAATGCAGGGAAAAACTCACCTAATTTAACTCCATTTTCAGCAAGCCTTTTCTTCGTCTTATGCTTTAATCCTCTGCTTCCCATGCCATCAAATAGAATCCTTACCTCTACTCCTGCATTTATTCTCTCATATAGCACTTCTTCAAGCTTACTTAATAAGTCATCGTCCTGAATAATATAATACTGAATATGAATATACTCTTTTGCATTTTTCATATCATCAAAAAGATGAGCAAACTTATCGTTGCCATCTGTATAAAATTCAATTGAATTATCCTCATCATAGATAGCGCTATTGGTTTCGAGATTATATAGAATCAAGTCCGAATATTCCTGCAATTTATCGTCACTAATCATCATTTCATTTCTAACAAGCTGCTCTTCCTGCTTACGAATAGTACCATTTAATTTATCCTCAATCTCCTTTACCCTAAACATCTTACTTTTATGAAAATCCTGACAAATAATAAGATAAAGAATAAAACCCACAATAGGAATAAAATAAAGCACTAAAAGCCAAGTCCACACAGCTTTTGGATCTCTTCTCTGAAAGAATACAACTGCTATGGAAAGAATAATATTTATATAGAAAAGATTGGACATAAGCCATGACCAAATATCACCAATCATATTAAAAACATCTGTCATTCTAATCTCTCCTTAGTTCTAAGATAGTACATAGTATAACACATCCTAACCATTCTTCCAAATTTTTTAAAAAAGAATTGTATTTTTACCTATAAAATGTTAAAATGAAGCTTGTGTAACATTTATTTTGAATAAGAAAGGTAAAATTAATATGAATTTATTTCTAAAAATAGGATTAATAGTATTAACAGTTCTTGTAGTAATATTAATTGTTTTATACATTTTCGGACGTAAAGCACAGAAAAAGGCTGATTCACAAAAAGAAGCTATGGAAGCTGCTTCACAGTCAATGTCATTCTTTGTTATTGATAAGAAAAAGATGAAGATAGCCGATGCTGGTCTTCCTAAGATAGTATATGAGCAGACCCCTAAGTATCTTCGACGCACCAAGCTTCCTATTATCAAGGTCAAAGTTGGACCTAAAGTAATGTCACTTATCTGTGATGCTGAAGTTTACAAAACAATTCTTCCTAAGCAGGAAGTCAAAGCAACTGTTAGTGGTTTATATGTTACAGCTGCTAAAAGAGTTCGTGGTCCAGTATATGAGCCACCTAAGAAGAAAAAACTATTTTCTAAGAGAGAAAAGTAATACATTTATAATTATAAAAAGCTAGATTTGTGACTCGCAGCTGCGAACATAAACCTAGCTTTTATTAATATATAGCAGTTTTGACTTTTGCCTATCACATTATGCTAAAGTCCTACCTGTGTACTTTCTTTTGAACTTACTTTCAATCTTATCTCGCAATCAGACATATGTTCATAGTTAATCTCCAAACTGTATTCCAGCTTAAGCTTTAACATATCCTGGGTTCTATTACATTCAATACTAGTTGCTGTTATTCCCACCAATATCTCTCCATACGGAGTATAATAGTAAGTTATATTCTTCTGATTCTTTTCAAACACCATATGAACATTAGTTGAACCCTTTTTTATCATCTCAACCGAATTACTGCTAATCTTTATGGTATTCTTAATTACTTCACCAGTATCTTCTAATACTTCGTTATATATTATATATATCTTATCATTCTTCTCATAATAATTACCAGCTGTTATAACTTCAATACCATCCTGTTCTCCATCTGCAAACTGAAGACCATTGATTGATATAATAACTTCTTTAGTCATTGTTCCTCTATTCTGCGAACTAATATTCGTCTATATTAATCTTGTTTGTCACGCTGATATTTGCAAATTCTTCTGCAAAAATAGAATTGGCAAAATTCATAAACTTCTCTGCATCATCACTAACATTAAATTCATACATTGTATTCAAGTTCTTATCAATTCTATCAGATGCAATATTCTCTTGCTCCAATAATGTTTTAAGGCTATGTGCTGTCTCATATGCAGGATTCACAAGGGTAACACTCTCTCCCATAATTCTTCCAATCATGCTCCTAAGCAAAGGATAGTGCGTACAGCCCAGTATCAGTGTATCAATATCCTTTTCTCTAAATTCAGCAAGATATCTCTTAGCCACCTCAACCGTCACCGTATCCTCCAACCATCCTTCTTCTACAAGTGGCACAAACAGTGGACATGCCTTACCTATTACCGTAATATCTGGAGCTTTTTCATGTATAATCTTCGAGTATATCTGGCTATGAACAGTACCCTCTGTACCGATAATTCCTATTCTTCTATTCTTAGTATTCTCAACAGCTACCTTTGCCCCTGGCTTAACAACACCTATAATGGGAATATCTATCTCTGGTCTTATAGTTTCTAACGCATATGCGCTAGCTGTATTACATGCAATAACTATAGCTTTAACATTTCTACTTTGCAGAAATTTAATTATCTGTCTGGAATACTTTATAATAATCTCTTTTGACTTACTACCATATGGAACTCTAGCGGTATCTCCAAAATATACCATCTTCTCATTAGGTAACTGTCTCATAATTTCTCTTGCAACTGTAAGTCCGCCTACACCTGAATCAAAAACCCCAATTGGAGCATTAATATCAATTGATTCTCTATTCATAATGGCACCTCTGCCTTTCATTCTTTCAATCTTTCAACCTATATATAACTATGTATATTCTATTTTACCTTTAAAATGATATTAAATCAATGCTTAATAGGTATAAAATCCATTTAGCTGTTTATACTCTAATTACATTAAAAAAACAATACATACACAATTAAAATAATTTATAATTAGAAAGGCATGGTGTAACATGAAATATTTAAACTCCCGTAAATGTCTTATTATCCTAGCAGTTGTAATAGGAATATTAATTACATTTATAACATCACATAACAGTAAAAGCTCTACATACTCAGATATTGACATAATTAGAGAATCAATTTCGGAAAAAATCATAAGATTTCACGTATTAGCAAATAGTGATTCTGATGAAGATCAGGCTCTTAAAATGAAAGTTAAAGAAAACGTAGTTAACTACACAAGAACTTTGCTTTCTGATTCTGAATCTGTAGATGAAACTAAAGTATTACTCTCTGAACATAATGAGGAAATCTTAGATATTGCCCGCAATACTATAAAGTCAGAAGGCTATAACTATACTGTCACTGCATCTTTGGAAAATGTATACTTTCCTACAAAGTCATATGGTGATATCACCCTTCCATGTGGTGATTACGAAGCATATCGAATCCTTATTGGTGAAGCTGAAGGTAAAAACTGGTGGTGCGTTCTTTATCCTCCTCTATGTTTTGTTGATGCCAGCCACGGTGTACTACCGGCTGATTCCAAAGAACTTCTCAAAAATATGTTGGACGAAGATGAATACTCTGCCATAACCTCACCTGATTATGATGAAGATTCCGTTACCTTTAGGTTTAAATTTTTAACATTTCTTAACTCAATATTTGAATAATATGATGGCAGATTATCAGTTATTGTAATAAACGGATATTTATTTCCATTAGCACTACTGTTTCCATATATGCTTATTTCTTCAATCAGATTACTTAATAGAACATTCTGAGTTGAGTTATTTGCTATAACCTTGCTAATATAAGT
Organism: uncultured Lachnospiraceae bacterium; assembly: GCA_964572475.1. Classification (GTDB taxonomy): domain Bacteria; phylum Bacillota; class Clostridia; order Lachnospirales; family Lachnospiraceae; genus CAZNEZ01. The sequence continues at coordinate 5,610 of CAZNEZ010000033.1, read as the reverse complement.
TCCAATACTGCCTATTACTTTATTGTCCAACATTAATAAATCCTGCGCAGGATAACTTGTAATACAAACTGGAATTCTTTTCGTAACGCTGCTGTCTTTCATTACATACCGAATTACTTCATTAGTAATAGCTTTATCTTCAATAGCATTTGTGTCAAACACCCATACCGCAGTATGTGAAAAATCAACATATTTATCATACATTTTTTGGAAATCAGTAGTAATCTCCTCTATACTGCTTCCAGTCAACGTATATACACTGCTATAATCATCTGGAACCTGCTGTCCAGTAAGCTCTGCGAGGTTTGGAAATGCAAGTGTCATACTGATATTATCTTCTTTTTTATTAGACGCTGATAGATTTTTACTAATTCCAACAGCCATTACAAATGCTCTTTCCTCAATAGATTCTAATGGTTTAACATTTTGATTGTCTACCCTTACATTATCTATTGTTTGAGAATTACATACAATTATTATAATTACTGCCATTACTATACTTGTAATGCCATAAATAATTTTTTCTTTTTTAGCACCTATTTTTTCTGAAGTTAGATGTGCAATATAATATAAAAAAGCTGCTATTGTCGTACATATTCCTACAGTTATTATTATTCCTATACATATCCCAGATATCTCAGACAGCTCTAATAACGGAATATCTCTTAATAATACTATTTCTATTTTACTAACACTTATTATAGCAGCAGTTATAAGTAATGACACAATTCCAACTATTATTTCACCAAAATAAATTACTTTTTTATCATCATCGCTCCATTCTGTATTTCTTCTAGAATAGGTAAGTATTTCAATAGGTGTAAGTATTGTCATAATTAAGGCTGTAATAATTATCTTCCATATACTAGCACCTTCTAGTGTAATAATAGGAAATATATTGCTCATATCCCCATTAATGACTCCCGTAACTATAATATATAAAACAAAAAGTATTATTGGTATATACAATACTTCACACATTCTTGCAATTGGCTCAATACCCTTAATAGCTGAATATATACTGGCTGCAATTAATATAATAACAATATATTCCGCACGAACCTCTTGAAGCAGCATTTTATTTATTGTTATACCAGAAATATATAAAATAATAATACTTAAAAGGATTATACGAGTAATACTAATTATCCTACAGGCATAATCAATACTGGTTATCTGATTAGATTTTTTATTCATTTTTGAACTGGAAAATATAAATCTTGTAACTAGTAATATCATAATTAGCATTAATATCTGGCTTAACAAAGCCCCTGTTCCTGCACATTTTAGTGAAGCTGTAACTACTGTTATTGAAAATGTCCCTGTACATGCAACAACAATTATTCGTTTTATCTGCCTTTCCGATATTCTATTGTTTTTTGAAAACATTACTTTTTGCCCCTTTTCTGCCATAACGACTTCTCTTTTATCCTTTTAAGCGGCCATCTTACAAAGAGATCCTTTTTATCTTCATCTGAAGCCAGCTCTCCGGCTGCAACTGGTCCCAAATAAGGAAAGTTAAACGATTTTAGCCCTGAAAGATGTGCTAAAACTATAAATCCTCCAATAATTACTCCAAATATTCCCATAAATGCTGCAAGAATTATCATAAAATATTTAATTAGTCTATTCGCCTGTGAAAGTTCATCATTAGGAACTGCAAATGATGAAAGCGCTGTTGCAGCGACTATAATAACTATAATTGGACTAACAATATTAGCACTTACTGCTGCCTGTCCAACTATTAATCCACCAACTATTCCTATAGTGTTTCCCATAGGCCCTGGAATTCTCACTCCTGCTTCACGTATTAGTTCAAATGCCAATTCCATCAATAACACTTCTACCATTGCTGAGAATGGCACACCTTCTCTGGCTGCCGATAAAGTCAGCACTAACTTTGTAGGCAATATATTAGGATGAAAACTTATAACTGCAAGGTAAAGTGCTGGCAGACTCATAGATAGAATTGCAGCAATATATCTAATTATTCGTACAAATGAAACTATTTCAAATCTACCATATCTATCATCTGCGGTTTTAAAAAAACTGTTATAATTAACTGGAAGTATAAGTCCTACTGGAGAATTGTCAACTAGCACTACAATTCTTCCTTCCATTACTGCAAGTGCTGCTTTGTCAGGTCTTTCCGTTGTCTGATACTGTGGAAATGGTGACAAATAATTATCCTCTGTTAGCTGCTCTATTATTCCACTATCTGTTATTCCCCTTGTTTTTATCTGTTCTATTCTCTCTAATACATCCTCTAGTACCTGCTCCCTAACAAGGCTATTAAGATATACTACTGCTACTGTTGTCTTTGAATACTCTCCTAAAATATTTTCTTTCACCTTTAAGTCCGAGTTTCTGACTCTTTTTCGTATTAAAGAAGTATTACATTTTACCGAATCTGAAAATCCTTCCTTAGTTCCTCTTAGAGCATTTTCAGTCTTAGAGCTGTAACACCCAGGGCGTTTTCTTCAAGATAATTATACTGTTCTTTTGGTGACAT
>CAZNEZ010000033.1:0-2998 GCA_964572475.1 uncultured Lachnospiraceae bacterium | reverse complement strand
CTGTAACACCCAGGGCGTTTTCTTCAAGATAATTATACTGTTCTTTTGGTGACATTCCATCAAGTCTTGATATAAGACGACCTATTACTGATTCCTGAACAGTAAGATTATTTACGGTCACTTCAACATAATATATGATTGCTCGGACTTTTTCCTTATCTCCGAGCATCATATCCCTAATCTTAATATCTGCACAATCTTTAATTCTTTCCTGCATAAACCCCATATTCTGGTCTATTGATATTGATATATTTTTAGGCAAAAAAATCCCTCCAATTCACATATACTAAGATTTAATATCCTTAGAATATGCAGATTAGAGGGATTTATACAATATATATTTTCACTTTATTCTAGATTTAGTAATATTGTTTTTTCCTGATTATTAATATGAGTAGAAATAGCTTCTTTTGCTGCTTTTACGTCCCTTTTTTCTATCGCATCTATCAGACTTTTATGTTCATCTATAAGAGATATCCTTTTTTCTCTGTCTTTAATATATTCAAGCCTATATCTGTACATCTGTTCACGGAGATTATTAAGAATCTGTATAAGTCTTTTATTACCTGTTGCAGCGTAGATTACATCATGAAATGCCACATCACCCTTAGCTATTGTTGTTGCATCACCTTTATCTATAGCTCTTTTAAACTGCTCATGTATACTTCTAAGTTCAGCTATCTGCTCATCAGATATTTTTTCACACACAAGTTCTACAGCAAGCCTCTCTAACACAACTCTGACCTCAAGAACATCCACTAAATCACTTTCTGTGATTTTGGCTACTTGAGCACCTTTTCTCGGTGTCATAACAACAAGACCTTCAAGCTCCAGCTTTCGGATGGCTTCTCTAATAGGGGTTCTGCTTACGCCAAGCTTCTCAGCCAGCTTAATTTCCATCAGTCTTTCACCTGGTTTAAGCTCACCACGCAATATAGCATCACGCAATGTATTAAATACTACATCGCGTAAAGGTAAGAATTCATCTATCTCTAGGCTTAAATCTGTCATACGCTATTCTCCTGTCTTATTGTACTATAGTATTACTATCTTTATTATTATATAAAATATATTTTTATTTTACTGGATTATACATCTCTGTTGTATAAACTTGTCTTGCCATTCTTGAACCCTTTAGCATTGTATATGCATTCTTCATCTCTTCTTCAGTTTCAAACAGACCAAATACTGTTGGGCCACTTCCACTCATCATTGAATTAATTGCTCCACAATCCATCATTGCTTTGCGAATCTCACCTACAACCGGATACTCAGCTTCAGTAACTCTGGCAAGTACATTATCCATCTTATCTGATATCTTATGAATGTCACCTTCATTAATAGCTTCTATCATTCCATCAATATCTGGATGATCCTTTATTTCATTTGCATTAAGCTTATCATATACAAGCCTTGTGGACACACTTATTGGCGGTTTAGCAAGTAATATATAGCATTGTGGTGCTGGATTTAATGGTGTTAACTTCTCACCTATGCCCTCAGCAAGTACTGTTCCACGCATCAAGCAATAAGGTACATCTGCACCTAGCTTAACTCCACGCTCCATTAGCTGTTCTGTTGTTAATCCCAGATTAAATATTCTATTAATTGCATATAAAACCGTTGCGGCATCAGTGCTTCCACCTGCCATTCCTGCTGCCACTGGTATAAATTTGCGAATATTAATCTGAATTCCATCTGTTATTCCAAATTCATCTATTAATAATCTAGCTGCCTTATATGCTATATTATTCTCATTAGTTGGGACAAAAAATACATTAGTAGTAATCTCAACTGGTGGTGCATCTTTTGTTCTTACTCTTCTAACCGTTACTGCATCATATATACCTACAGTCTGCATAATCATTCTTACTTCATGATAGCCATCTTCACGTTTTCTTGTTACGTCAAGTGCTAAATTAATCTTACCATGAGCTTTGAGTTTTATCTGATCCATATTCACTCCATTAGTTTTTATTTTGGCTGTTTTCCAATATATGCCAGAATTCCACCATCAACATAAAGAACATGTCCATTAACAAAGTCTGATGCCTCAGAAGCAAGAAAAACTGCTGGTCCCATAAGGTCCTCTGGTGTTCCCCATCTTGCAGCAGGTGTCTTAGATATGATAAAGTTATTAAATGGATGTCCATCTGTTCTAAGAGGTGCTGTCTGTGGTGTTGCAATATATCCTGGTCCTATACCGTTACATTGAATATTAAATTCTCCATATTCAGATGCGATATTACGTGTTAACATCTTAAGTCCACCTTTTGCTGCTGCATAAGCTGAAACTGTCTCTCTTCCAAGTTCGCTCATCATCGAACAGATATTTATAATCTTACCATGTCCTTTTTTAATCATCCCTGGAATAACTGCCTTTGATACTATAAATGGTGCATTAAGGTCTACATCTATTACCTGTCTGAATTCTTCTGCTGACATCTCACACATCGGAATTCTCTTGATAATTCCTGCATTGTTTACAAGAATATCAATTGTTCCAACCTCTTTTTCTACGGTAGCAATGAATTCTGTAACCTGTGCTTCATTAGTTACATCACATACATACCCTTTTGCATCTATGCCTTGTTCCTTATATGATTCAAGTCCTTTGTCTACAAGTTCCTGCTTGATATCATTAAATACTATCTTTGCCCCAGCCTGTGCATACGCACATGCAATTGCAAATCCTATCCCATATGATGCTCCTGTTATAAGTGCAACTTTTCCTTCTAATGAAAATTGTTTAGTTATGTCGTTCATCTTGCCATCCTCCATCTTAGTATGTATTATCAGCTTCAATTCTTCCAAATATGTCTTTAATTCATCTAATAATCTTCATAGTTGATTCATTTGAATATCTACTTATCGCCATATGCTTTTTATATGACTATCCATTTAATTATAGATTGTAAAAACTGTAGTGTCAACAAGTAATAAACTTGAGTTTCCGCAGTTTTATCCACAACTGCGGATTTTATCAGCTTTACAATAA
>CAZNEZ010000032.1:0-26999 GCA_964572475.1 uncultured Lachnospiraceae bacterium | reverse complement strand
TATCCTTGACAGAAATTAATTTTACTGATAACATAACAGTGTTATTTAAATAAAATAATTAGTTGCAATTGTGATATGCGTAAGAAGGTGAAACCTTGAAAGAAGAAAAACAAACTAAAGAAATCTTATTGCAGGCTGCAAAACAAGAGTTTATGGAAAAAGGATATGCGGCATCTTCATTAAGGAATATATGTAAGAAAGCAAATGTAACAACAGGTGCTTTATACTTTTTCTTTAGAGACAAAGAAGATTTATTTGCATCTATAGTGGAAGAGCCATTACATAGATTATATGAGATGATGAAGTATCATTATGCAGGAGAACTGAAGGAGATTGATGATATTGAAAAAGTATTTAGCGAAGAACATATAGATGACAAATCTCTGTCGGTAGAGATTGTAGAATATCTATATGACAATAAAGATGCAATAAAGCTGATGATAGAAAAGTCAGAAGGTTCATCATATGCTAATTGTGAGGACAGATTTGTAGCAATATCAGAGATACATTATCGAAAGCTTGCAGATGCAATATCAGCATATAAAAATGTACCAAGAATTTCAGACTTTACAATTCATTGGGTATCACACGTGCAGATATCATCATTTGTTCAGCTTATAACACATGATTTGCCTAAGGAAGAAGCTGTTATTCATATTGACAAGATAATGGGATTCTTAATAAAAGGATGGTTCAGCTTATTTGAACCATAGGAATCAGAAAAAGTGTAAGGCAAGTCAATAAAAAATTATAAGAAAAGCTACATAGATATTTAGTAATATCAATTATGTAGCTTAAAAAATCAATACTACATAACGATGTTATGTAAAAAGTGTATCTTATTAAAAAATTATCGCGCAAAAGGCAGCGCAGGAATGAGGTTTAGTATGTATTTAACATTAGAAAATATCAGAAAGAGTTATGGAGAAGGAGAAAACAAGGTAGAGGTTTTAAAGGGAATTAATTGTAGCATAGAAAAAGGTGAAATATGTGTACTTCTTGGACCATCTGGTTCTGGAAAGTCAACATTACTAAATCTTATTGGAGGAATTGAAGAATTTGACAGTGGAATAATAAAGATTAATGGTGAAATTCTAAAAGAAATGAATGAAAAAAGCTTATCACTATATAGGCGTAAAAATCTAGGATATGTATTTCAATTTTATAATTTGATACCTAATCTTACCGTTAAAGAAAACATTGAGGTTGGAGCATATTTGAGCGATACTCCTCTTGAAATTAATGAATTACTTCATACATTAGGACTATGGGAGCACAAAGATAAGATACCAAATCAGTTATCAGGAGGCCAGCAGCAACGTACATCAATAGGCCGTGCAATAGTGAAAAATCCAGGAGTTCTATTATGCGATGAACCAACAGGAGCACTTGATTACAATACGTCTAAGGACATTTTGCAACTTATAGAAGAGGTTAATAAGTTATATCATAATACTATTATTATAGTAACGCATAATGATGAGATTAAGAATATGGCAGATCATATAATTAAGCTTAGAGATGGCCAAATTAGAAAAGATTATATTAATGATACAAAGATAGCAGCCAGAGATTTGGAATGGTAGAGGGAGGCATCGTTATGTCAAAGAGAAAAAAGATAAAAAATCCACTTAATAAACGATATATTAAAGAATTAAAACATGATATAGGAAAATACATAGTAATATTTTTATTTATGACGCTTACAATTGCATTTATATCAGGTTTTCTTGTTACAGATAATAGCATGAAAATTGCTTATGATGAAAGTTTTGAAAAATATAATGTAGAAGATGGACATTTTGAATGCAAAGAAGAGATGACATTAGAATCTATTAAAGAATTGGAAGATAGTTCAAATATTAAAATATATAAGAGCTATTATGTAGAAAAAGAAGTGTTATCCAATGAAATATTAAGGATATTTGTTAATCGTACAGAGATTAATAAAGCTAGTATACATAAAGGAAACTTACCTCAGGAATGTAATGAGATAGCCTTAGACAGATTATATGCGGTAAACAATTCATTAGATGTAGGTGATTCAATAGAAATAGATGGCAAATCATATATGATTACAGGTTTAGTTGCACTATCAGATTATAGTGCATTATTTAAGAGCAATACAGATTTTATGTTTGATGCCAATGCATTTGGGGTAGCTGTTACATCAGAATCTGGAATGAATAATCTAACAGATTCACATATACATTATCAGTATTCATGGCTAAATAATGATAAATATGAGTCAGATGACAGCCTTAAAGAACATTCGGATGATATTAAGTTACAACTGATTCAAAGCACCAATGTAAGTAGTTTTATATCAAGAGCGGATAATCAGAGTATTAATTTTACAGGGGATGATATGGGCTCAGATAAAGCTATGATGACGACACTTTTATATATAGTTATTGTTATAATGGCATTTGTATTTGCCATTACAATTAGCAACACAATTGAGTCAGAAAGCACAGTAATAGGTACACTTAGGGCATCAGGATACACAAAGTCAGAGTTACTAAGACATTATCTTATGCTTCCAGTGCTTATTACCATTATTTCAGCATTTGTTGGAAATATATTGGGATATTCAGTATTTAAATATATTACTTCATCTATGTATTATAATAGTTACTCTTTACCAGTATATAAGACAATCTGGAATGCAGACGCATTTATTTTAACAACAATTATACCGAGCTGTATTATGACTATAATTAATATAATTGTACTTGTAAAAAGGTTATCATTATCTCCGATTAAATTTTTAAAAAGAGACTTTAGCAAAAAAACAAAGAAAAAAGTAGTTAAATTACCAGAGATTAAGTTTCTTCATAGGTTTCAGATAAGGGTAATACTTCAGAATAAAATAAATTATCTTATACTATTTATTGGAATTCTATTTGCAAATGTCCTGCTGCTATTTGGAATGATGATGTCACCTTTGTTAAAACATTATAATAATGATATTAGGGATAATATGGTATGTAAATATCAATATATTCTTAAAACACCAGTGGAGACAAAGATTAGTGGTGCAGAAAAATATGCAGTAACTACAGTTAAGTCTTATCTTGCAAAAGCGGATAAAGATGATGATATATCAGTATATGGAATTGAGGATAATTCATCGTATTTTACGGAAATAGATAAATCACTATTAGATTCAGATAAGGATTCAGATGAAAGTATTGTAAATGTATATGCATCAGATGGATATCTGGAAAAGCATAGTTTAAAAATTGGAGATATAGTTACCATAAAGGATTCTTTTGATGATACAAAAGAATACAAGGTTAAAATAGTAAAAGCTATACATTATCCTGCAACATTAGCATTATTCATGAATATAGATGAACTTAACAGTATGTTTAATATGGATAAAGAGTATTTTAGTGGATATTTTACAAATGAGAAGTTAACAGATATTGCAGATGAAAACATTGCAACTTGTATAAAAGAAAAAGATTTAACTAATATGGTTGAACAATTGCAGAATTCACTTGGAGATATGTTTATACTAGTATGTGGATTTGCAGTAATACTATATTTACTGCTTATTTATCTTCTTTCTAAAATAATAATAGAAAAGAATAAAGCATCAATTTCAATGATTAAAATTCTAGGCTATAACAATAAAGAAGTTGGAGCTTTGTACCTTATATCAACTGGAATCGCCTTAGCTTTATCTGTTGGAATTAGTATTCCATTGTCATTTTTAATAATAAAAAGTATTTATTTTCAAATGATGAGTAGTTTTGCAGGCTGGCTGCCAATGTATATTTCTACATCAACTTATATAGAAATGGCAGTAATAGGAATGATTTCATTTGTCATAATAGCATTATTACAATTAAAAAGGATTAGCAAAATACCAATGGAAGAGGCACTTAAGAATGCAGAATAGTAATCTTTGAAACGCAGGAATGGAGGAACCCCTATGAAAAAGAAATTACTTAGTTTATTTATGGTAGCAGCATTAGTAATGACATCATTTACAGGATGTTCAAAGACAACAGATAACAGTTCAGGTTCAGATAAAAAGGTTTTAAGAGTTGGTATGGAATGTGCATATGCACCATTTAACTGGACACAGTCAGATTCAAAGGTATCAAATGGTGCGACAGCTCCTCAGATTTACGGAACAAGTGATTATGCATATGGCTATGATGTAATGGTAGCTCAGAAACTTGCAGATGAAATGGGTTATGAACTTGAAATACATAAAGTTGACTGGTCAAGTATTATATTAGGCATGAATTCAGGTGATTATGATGTTATCATTGCTGGTATGGGATATACCAAAGAAAGAGATGAAGCCGTAGATTTTACAGACCCTTACTATATAAGAAATAACGTAGCACTTGTTAAAAAGGACAGTCCACTTATTGATGCAACCAGTCTTGATGCATTTAAGGGTAAGAGCGCAACAACACAGATTGGTACTATCTGGGAGAAATATGTTTCACAGATTCCAGATGTTAATAAACTGACTTTTTTTGAAACAACATCAGAAGTTGTTATGGCGGTTACATCAGGTACAGCAGACTTAGGTATTTTAGATGGACCAACAGCTCAGTCAGCAGCAATTGCAAATGATGGCCTTACATATATAGTATTAGATGAGAAAAATGGATTTAAAATTCCAGATGGAGCTTCAACAAATGTAGATATTGCCGTTAAATCTGGAGATACAGAATTGCTTAATAAATTAAATGCAGCGTTAAAGGCAATAGATTGGACACAAGATAAAATGAATACAACAATGGATGAAGCAATTACTCTTCAGCCGTTAGCAAAATAACATAAAGAACAGATTGCATAGTGTAATAGAGAGACATAATTCTTTGAATAATGGAGGAAAGGGACAGTTTTATTGACTTAATTGTTCGATTAGCAGCTGTTACGGTATTAGATATGGAGAAATCAATGTGGTACTGGGTTGGTTATATATGGGAAAACTATTGGCCAAGATTTATAGACGGTACAATAATGACAATAGAAATAGCAGTTCTTGGAACTCTGCTGGGATTTGTTTTAGGTTTTATTATTGGAGCTATTCAGTCAACTCCTAAAAGTGCAAATGATAGTATTATAATAAATGTATTAAAAAAAATAATGAAATTCATTTGCACAGCATTTGTAGAAATATTTAGAGGAACTCCTATGATGGTTCAGGCAATGGTCATTTACTATGGACTAAAGAGTACAGGCATTAATATGGCACCATTTACGGCAGCAGTTTTGGTTACTCTTTTAAATACTGGTGCTTATATGGCTGAAACAGTTCGAGCAGGTATTCTATCAATAGAAAAAGGTCAGACAGAAGGAGCTATATCACTTGGAATGTCACATATTCAGTCAATGTCACATGTAATACTTCCACAAGCATTTAAAAATATTGTGCCAGAGATGGTAAATCTATTTTTAATTAACTTAAAAATGACATCAGTTCTTAATGTAATTGGTATTTCGGAGTTGTTTTTTGTTACAAAGACAGCAGCCAACACGTATTACAAATATTTTGAGTCATTTTTAATTACAGGTTTAATATATTTTGTATTATGTTTCTTCTTCTCAAGAGTATTAAGCTTTTTGGAAAAAAAGTTATCGGGTAAATCTGATTATGAACTTGCAAAAGAATACATAGATGAAGAATAGTAGGAAGCTATATGAGTGAAAAATATTACGACAATGAAATGAATTATTGTGAGGATGGAATTATACTTCCTCCAATTATAACTGTAGATCATTTAGTAAAAAGCTTTGGTTCCCATGAAGTATTAAAAGATCTTAATTTTATGGTCAGACCAGGAGAGGTTGTCTGCGTAATTGGTTCTTCGGGTTCAGGAAAGTCCACACTACTTAGGTGTATAAATCTTTTGGAAACACCGACCAGAGGAGCTATTAAATACCATGATGATGTTAAGTATGACAGTACAACTGGTGGGAGTAGCGGAAGCTATAGAGATTATAGAGCGAAAGTTGGAATGGCACCTTATATTAATGCTAAACCTGGTCAGTTATCAGGTGGTCAGAAACAAAGAGTTGCCATTGCAAGGGCATTAACGATGGAACCAGAAGCATTACTATTTGATGAACCCACAAGCGCACTTGATCCTGAAATGGTGGGAGAGGTACTAAATGTAATGAAAGAGCTTGCTAAAGAGGGACTAACAATGATAATAGTTACTCATGAGATGGCATTTGCAAGAGATGTATCAACAAGAACGATTTTTATGGATAATGGATTTATTGCAGAGGATACAACGCCGACAATACTATTTGAAAATCCTAAAAATTCAAGAACAAGGGAGTTTTTGCAAAGATTCATGGAAGGTTAAAAATATATTATTAATTAAAATATCCTGTTATATGAGTATAAAAGTTTTTTCGCAAATAGAGATTTTAAAAGGTCTTCTATGATAAAATAAAATCATAGGAGGCCTTTTGAATATTATGTATTAGATAGAAATATAATAGTGGTATACAAAAAAATATGCAAAATAAATAGTTTTTGGAATATAATCCAATAAGTGTTGAAAATGAAAAAGTTTTGGGATATAATAGTAATAAGAAAGCAGGTGCTAATATGAAGAAAATAATATTACGAGATGAGTATCTAGAGACCTTAAAAGACTTTAGGGATAAAGATATTATCAAGATTGTAACTGGCATCAGGAGATGTGGAAAGTCTACATTGATGCAGATGTTTCAGAATTATTTAAAAGGGACAGGGATAGATGAGAAACATATTATTGCAATCAATTTTGAGGATTATGACTATGAGGATTTGAAACAGCCCAAGGAACTATATACTTATATTAAAGACAGGCTTATAGACGATAAGATGCATTATGTGTTTTTTGATGAAATTCAAAATGTGGAGGATTTTCCCAAGGTGGTGGACAGTTTAAATCTAAAGCCAAATGTGGATCTGTATCTGACAGGCTCAAATGCATATATCTTATCCTCAGAGATTGCTACATTTTTGTCAGGAAGATATGTGGAGGTCAAGATGCTGCCATTGTCTTTTAAGGAATATGTACAGGCAACGGGAGATAGAAAGGAACTGGGGCAAAAATATGTAAAATATCTGAGATTCAGCTCTTTCCCTTATGCCATGATGCTGGATGAAAATGAGGAAGTGATACAGCAGTATCTCGGTAGTATCTACAGTACAGTTATGCTCAAGGATATTATATCCAGAAAGAAAATTGCAGATGTTATGATATTAGAAAGTATCATACGATTTATGTTTGATAATATTGGGAATCTTACCTCTACAAAGAAAATCAGTGATACTATGATTTCTGATGGAAGAAAAGTAGACGTTAAGACAGTTGAAAAATACATTTCAGCACTTAAGGAAGCGTTTGTTGTGTATCAAGCGAAACGATATGATGTAAAGGGAAAGAATTATCTTAAGACACTTGATAAATATTATGTAGTGGATATAGGACTTCGATATATGTTACTTGGTTCTAAGAATGCCGATACAGGGCATATTCTTGAAAATATTATTTATCTTGAATTAATTAGACGAGGCTACAATGTATATGTAGGAAAGCTGGAAAGTGAAGAAGTGGATTTTGTTGCCATGAGCAGTAAAGGAACAATCTATTATCAGGTAGCTGCAACAGTAAGAGATGAGGCAACGCTCGCAAGAGAAATTAGACCGCTGCAAAAGATTACAGACCATTATCCCAAGTATATATTGACGCTTGATGAAGACCCAGATGCTGATTATGAGGGAATACGAAGGATAAACGCGTTACAGTTTTTACTTGGAGAGGAATAAAAGGTTAAGAATAAAACCAAACTCCTCCTATTTTTTTAATTCCTTTATCTCAGCAAGGGCATCTTTGTATTTCTTAGTAGAAGCATTTGGATTTCTCTTCAAAATCTTAATTGACCTTAAGTATTTTTTGTCATTACTGTTGTTTAATGATTTGCTATGTTCACTAATGATTTTATCATATTGTTCAAGTTCATTAGATACTTCTTTTGTAATATTATTCTTATCAAGATTGGTTAAGATTTCCTGATAACTATGTAATTTTCCAGCTAATGAGTCCAAAAGGCTTGTTTTATTTTTACGTCTTTCCTCAAGCTTGGCTGCAAATTCGCTTTTTTTTGCAGAAAGCTTAGAGGTTGTTTCGCTTTCCTTTATCATCTTAATAAAGGGAATGTTCTCTTCGATACCATTTGCAAGTTTATCCTTGAACTCTTTAGCATCTTCACCGACTACACTGACAATTATCTCAAGTCGTCTCTGAATACGTTTGATATCTTCATTAGTTGCAGTAAGTTTTGCAAGTACATCTCGCAAATCCATAGCTTCATAGAAGGATACAACACCATCAATAGTTATAAATATTGTAATAACAAATGCAATAGGTTCAGCTATTGATTCGGGAATCTTTGTTACATAATGTGAAATAGGAGGGTTTAAAATCTTAATAAGGCCAATGGCAAAAAATCCCCACGCAATGGTGCTGCCAAGACAAATATGTCCATTTATATTAAAACGCTTAGAAGAGTAATCCCAGTATCTGACATGAAAAAGCCGTTCCATTGTGACACCTGTTATGTATTCTAATATAGTTGCAGCTATCATACTTGAAAAATATATTAATATAAGATTATCAGTAAATGGTTGGGTAATAAAAAGTACCAGTATAGCACCGGAGCCGTAGAGCGGTAAAAAAGGTCCATGAAGAAATCCGCGATTTATCCAGGTATGCTTTTTCGCAGATACATAGCAAGATTCCCATATCCAGCCAAGCAGGCAGTAACTATAGAAAAGTAAAATCCATTGAGTTAATGTATATGTCATTGCAGGTCTCCATTCTAAAATTATGTGCTAGTATTAGTGTAGCATTTGTAAAATGAAAGTCAATATGGAATTGCTGATTTATGTATAGTTAATTGTATGTTATAATATGATACCAGAGTAAAAAATGTTATATATTTCATACTTATATGAAAAAACATAATTTTAAGATTTGGCATCATACTAAAATATTCGTATCATGGAGGCGAACATGTCCAATACATTTTCAAGTTTTAATATATCAAATGATTTATTAGCTGCACTTGCAGTTTTAGGATATAAAGAACCAACACCTATACAGTCAGAGGTTATTCCCAAAGCATTGGAACATAGGGACATAGTGGCTAGGTCTCAGACAGGAAGTGGAAAGACCGCAGCGTTTGCGATACCATTATGTGAAGAAGCTATATGGTTAGATAATGCTCCAGGAGGACTTGTGCTTGAACCAACAAGAGAGTTAACTGTACAGGTAAAACAAGAGATATTCAATATAGGCAGGAATAAAAGGATTAAAGTTCCTGATGTATTTGGAGGATTTCCAATAGATAAACAGATTCAGACATTAAGGCAGAAGTCTCATATAGTTGTAGGAACTCCAGGACGAGTAATGGACCACATTAGAAGAGAGAGTCTTAATCTTAGCAATATTAAATGTCTTGTTATTGATGAGGCTGATTTGATGCTTGATATGGGCTTTGCAACTGAAGTTGCCAGTATTATTGAACATATTAGAGAGTTTAATAAAAATCTACAGATAATGTTATTTTCAGCCACTATTGATGATAGTTTACAGGATATGATTGATAAATATATGAAAAGTCCAGAGAATATAGTTATAGAGGATGAAAGAGCAACAGTTGAGTCAATTTCGCAGATAATATATGAGTGCAGTTTGGAAAAAAAGTATGAGTTATTTAAGAGACTACTAATTCATTATAATCCAGATAAAGCAATTATATTCTGTGGAACACGAGAGATGGTAGATGTATTATGCAGGAAGCTTGGAAAAGATTGTATTAAATGTGGGATGATTCATGGAGAAATAGAACAGAGAGATAGAATTAGAACGATAGAGGGATTTAAAGAAGGAAGAGTCAGGTATCTTATTGCTACCGATGTAGCAGCAAGAGGAATTGATGTTGACAATTTAACACATGTATTTAACTATGATTTTCCTACGGGTAAGGAAACTTATGTTCATAGAATTGGCAGAACAGGAAGAAATGGCAATTCAGGATATGCCATTAGCATAGTATGTGAAACTGATAAAAAGATGCTTAATATGGTCAGTGATTATATAGATATGGATATTCCAAAGGGTGATATTAGAGACTTAAACGAAGATAGCGGTGATTTTTATTTAAGACAGAAGGAAAAAGTTAAACTTACACCTAAAAAGGGTGCGGATTTTAATAAAAATATTACAAGACTTTCAATTGGAGGTGGAAGAAAGTCTAAGATGAGAGCTGTAGATATTGTTGGAACAATATGCAGTATTGATGGAATAGATGCTGAAGATATAGGAATTATAGATGTTAGAGATAGTCTGACATATGTTGAGATTTTGAATAAAAAAGGTGAGAAGGTTCTTAAAGAATTACAGAATAAAACAATTAAGGGGAAACTAAGAAAAGTTAGAATAACTACATGTAAAGGAAGATGATATATGACATTACAACAAATTAGATATGCAGTGATGGTTGCGGCTGCAGGCTCCATGAATGAGGCAGCTAAACAGTTATTTATAGCACAGCCAAGTTTATCTTCGGCAATTAAGGATTTGGAAGAAGAAGTACAAATCAATATATTTACAAGGAATAATAAAGGAATTGCGGTTACGCCCGATGGAGAAGATTTCTTGGGATATGCCAGACAGATTCTGTCTCAGGTTGAGCTATTAGAAGATAGGTATATAGAAAATTCTAATATCAAAAAGAAGTTTGGAGTGTCCACACAACATTATTCTTTCGCAGTTAAGGCATTTGTAGAGATGGTAAAGAATTTTGATATGAATCAATACGAATTTGCAATCCGGGAAACTAGGACTTTTGATGTATTGAATGATGTTAAAATAGGAAAAAGTGAGATTGGAATCTTATATATAAATGATTTTAACTATAAAGTTATTAATAAACTTCTAAAAGAGTACTCTCTGGATTTTTATGAACTGTGTAAATGCAAGGGATATGTATATTTATGGAAAAATCATCCGCTAGCAAAGAATAAATATATTGCAATGACTGATTTAGAGCCATTTCCTTGTCTATCATTTGAGCAAGGCGAAAACAATTCTTTTTATTTTGCAGAAGAGATACTTAGTACTTTTGATTATAAAAAAACCATTAAGGCATGTGATAGAGCCACAATACTTAATCTTATGAGAGGTCTTAATGGATATACATTGTGTTCGGGTATCATTTGTGAAGAACTAAATGGGAGCGATTATGTTGCAATTCCGCTCGATAATGATGTTGAGATGAATATTGGATATATTACAAAACATGATACAATAATGAGTAAAATAGGTGAAAAATATATAGAGAGAATTAAAATGGAACTGGAATATTAGAAATATTACAGTTCCATTAGAAAACATAATTAATAGTGTCAATAATTCAATAAAATCTAGTCTTTCATCTGGTTAACAGCTTCAAATTCTTCTAACATTTCAGGTGTAACTTTAGTACAGAGACTAACCACTATGATAACTATGGTTGAGACAATAAAGCCAGGTACTATTTCGTATATATCAAAAATACCACCTGAGTTAAGCCACCAAATACAAGCTGTTATAGCGCCTGATATGATTCCCCATATAGCCCCCTGTTTGGTGGTACGTTTCCAGAATAATGAAAAAAGTACAAGAGGACCAAATGCAGAACCAAAGCCAGCCCATGCAAAAGCTACAAGTTTAAATACAGATTCATTTATTTTAGCCATAATTGTTCCCTCAGTAGGATTCTCTACGGAAACAAGAAGAGCAGCAACGATTGAAACAACAATGACGGTAATACGGCTAATCCATAAAAGTTTTTTAGAGGAAGCTTTTTTATTAATAATTCCTCCATACAGGTCATTAGATACTGCGGATGATGTAACTAAAAGCTGACTATCAGCAGTACTCATAATGGCAGCAAGTATAGCGGTAAGTACGATACCGGTAAGTAGTGGGTGGAATAAACTCTGAACCATTTTGATAAATACCTGTTCTGAATCTACTAATTCAGGAAATAAAGCTTTACCAAGAACACCAATAACTATAGCCATACCAAGAGTGATTACAACCCAGATGGTTGCAATGATTCTCGCTGGCTTAATGTCTTTTGCAGATCTTACAGCCATAAATCTTGGAAGAATATGTGGCTGTCCAAAATAACCAATTCCCCAGGCTAGTGATGATACAAGAAGTAAAATATTAATACCACCAGTTGTATTTTTAGGAATTAATGAGAATGATTCTCCAGTTAGTGAAGCCAGTGTTGAACTGATTTCGGTATAACCACCAAGTTTGTTATAAGCAACAATAGGAGTTACTATAAGTGCAAGAAATATTAGGACCCCTTGTATTGTATCGGTCCAGCAAACAGCAAGAAATCCACCAAGGAAAGTGTATGATACAATCATAATAACACCTATTAATAGCGCTTGCTGATAGGTAACATTAAATACGGTAGTAAACAGTTTTGCTCCAGCAGAGAACATAGAAGCTGTATAAAATAAGAAGAAAATCATTACAAATACTGAAGAAATTCCTTTTAACCAGCCAGACTGGTCTTTAAATCGATTCTGAAAAAATTCAGGAAGAGTAATAGAATCGCCTGATACCTGAGTATATTTTCTAAGCCTCTTAGCTACAATGAGCCAATTAAAGTATGTTCCGAGTGCAAGTCCAACTGCTGTCCAAATTGCTTCTGTAGTACCTGCATATAGGCAATAAGCTGTACCTGGAAGGCCAAGTAATAGCCAGCCGGACATATCAGATGCCTGAGCTGACATAGCGGCTACCCATGGATTAAGATTACGTCCGCCAAGAATGTATTCGGATACTCCTGTGTTTTTTTTATAGAAATAGAATCCAATGCCCACCATAATTGCAAAGTAGCATGCAAAAACTATTATTATAACTGCTGTCTCGTTCATAAAACCTCATAAAATCAATTAAACTTGAGTCTAATTGTAATAAAATATGCTCGAGTTTATCATAAATTCAACATTTATGGAAGAGTTTAAGGAGAAAAGATAATATTATTTAGATGTTTTTTGATAGGTATGTTACTACAAATTGTTGAAAAGTATATTATAAAATGAGTATACTAGTATCCTCTCTTGCATAAGATATAAAAACAAGTATTCAGGGGATGCGAAAGTGGAGATAAATCGCAAGAATGCTCACAATTTGCAAAAGACGCAAATTGAAGAAAGAGCAATAGATGTAGCTCATTACATAATCGAACATAATGCAACAGTAAGGCAGACAGCCAAACAATTTGGGATTAGTAAGAGCACAGTGCATAAAGATGTGAGTGAAAGAATCTGTGAAATTGATCCGATTCTTGCCAAAGAGGTGCGTAAAATTCTTGACATTAATAAGGCTGAACGTCATATTCGTGGCGGGATGGCTACGAAAGAGAAGTATTTGCATCAGCACATATAAATCTACAAAAAGTGCTAGCATTATACTTTTACACAATTTTATAGTATCTAAAATAATAATAACGAGGAGTCAGCAATTGAATGTTGGCTCCTCGTTATTATTGGTGACAAAGTCACAGAACTATTTTACATAATAAATTATAATGCATTTATACTAGAAACTAATAAAATTATTAATAAAAATAATTTATTTAGATAAACTAGTAATATCAAAAAAGGAGAACGCGTATGGCTAAGAAAACTCTTATAATAGGCGGAGTTGCTGGTGGAGCAACGGCTGCGGCAAGACTAAGACGAAGAGATGAAGATATGGAGATAATCATATTTGAAAGAGATGATTACATTTCTTATGCAAATTGCGGTCTGCCATATTATATTGGAAATGTGATTAAAAGTAGAGACGCATTGCTGCTTCAGACACCTCAGGCAATGATGAAAAAATTCAATATTGATGTAAGAATTTCTAATGAAGTAATTAAGATTAATACCAGTACAAAAACTATAACGGTAATAGATAAAAAAGCTAATAAAGAATATGAAGAGGACTATGATAATCTTGTTATTGCGACAGGCTCATCACCACTTAAACCTAATATACCTGGAATAGAATCAAAAGACATTTTTACACTATGGACAGTGCCAGATACAGACATTATTAAAAAATATATAGAACAAAAAAAGCCACAGTCAGCAGCAGTTATCGGTGGAGGCTTTATAGGACTTGAAATGGCGGATAACCTCCATAATGCTGGACTTCAAGTTTCAATCATTGAAATGCAGAATCAGGTAATGGCACAGATTGATATAGAAATGGCAAATCTATTACATGAGAATCTACAAATGAATGGAGTTAATCTAATTCTATCAAATGGAGTAAAAGAATTTCATTCAATAGATGGGAAAAAATGTATAGAACTTAATAATGGTCAGAAAATCAGCGTAGATATGGTTATTCTATCAATAGGAGTTAAACCTAACAGCGAGCTTGCCAGGGAGGCAGGAATTATAGTTAACGACAAAGGAGGAATTGTAGTTGATGATTATCTGAAAACTTCAGAAGATGGAATATATGCAGTTGGTGATGTTATAGAAGTTGTAAATCCAATCATAGGAGAAAAGACGATGATTCCCCTTGCTGGACCAGCCAATAAGCAAGGCAGAATAGTTGCAGATAATCTTACAGGAGAACATAAGAAATATAATGGAACAATGGGAACTTCCGTGGCAAAGGTATTTGATTTAGATGTTGCCTGTATAGGATTAAATGAAAAGCAACTTGCCAAAATGAATAAGAAAAAAAATGTTGATTACTTTACAGTATTAATAAATCAAAAGTCACATGCCGGATATTATCCTGGTGCCACCACATTAACATTAAAAATGATATTTACAGCAGAAGGCAAAATCCTGGGAGCTCAGATAGTAGGCCAGGAAGGCGTTGATAAATGTATTGATATTATTGCAACAACAATGAAATTAAAAGGTAGTATTTATGACCTTGAAGAACTGGAATTAGCATATGCACCACCGTTTTCATCGGCCAAAGCGCCTGTTAATATGCTTGGGTTCGTTGCTGAAAATGTACTAAATAATATGGTAACATTTATAGAATATGATGAAGTTGATAAATTAATAGCAAATAAAAATATTAATAATACATTTACAATACTGGACGTTACAGAAGATGCAGAGAGAATGGTATTTGCAATAGAAGACTCATATCATATTCCGTTAGGTGAGCTTAGACAAAGACTGGGAGAGCTTGATAAGAAAAAACTGATAATTCCATATTGTGCTATTGGAGTAAGATCATATAATGCAGCTAGAATTCTTTTAGAAAATGGATTTGAAAAGGTGTCAGTTTTATCAGGTGGAACCTCATTTTACAAGTCTATGCATTATAATAATGTAACACGGGATAGTATAGAAGATATTATTAAAGATGAAAATATAGATGATTATACAGTTAAGGCAGCACAGATAAATACACAGTCAGACTCTGCAAATGTGGATAAAACAATGAAAATAATTGATTGTTGTGGACTTCAGTGTCCAGGACCAATTATGAAAGTAAATGAGGCTATTAATTCAATGCAGGATTCTCAAGTTCTTAAGGTATCGGCAACAGATATGGGATTTGCGGCTGATATTGCTGCTTGGTGTAAGCGTACTGGCAATACTTTGCTAAAAACAGAAAGACAGAATAGAGAAAATATAGTTTTTATAAAAAAAGGAATGGACGCACCAAACAAAAATGAAGTAAAATTACCACAGGGAAAGACAATAATAGTATTTAGTGGAGATCTCGATAAAGTGCTGGCATCATTTATTATAGCAAATGGTGCAGCTGCTATGGGTAGGGAGGTTACGATGTTCTTTACCTTCTGGGGCTTAAATGCTCTTAGAAAAGTGGATATTAAATCTCCGAAGAAGCCATTTATGGATAAAATGTTTGGAAAGATGATGCCCCAAGGTAGTAAAAAGTTAAAACTCTCTAAGATGAATATGGGAGGAATGGGCACAGCGATGATGAAAAAGGTCATGAATGACAAGAATGTTGAATCACTTGAAGATTTAATGAAGCATGCAATGGATAATGGAGTTAAGCTTGTAGCTTGCACAATGTCTATGGATATAATGGGAATCACCAAAGAAGAACTTATCGATGGTGTTGAACTAGCAGGAGTAGCATCTTACTTAGGAGATGCAGAAGAATCAAATGTTAACTTATTTATTTAGTGTTATAAGACAACAAATACACAACATATGCGCACTATAATAGTGGCAGAAGGAGGAACAATATGGCAGCAATACATTTAACAGAGGAAAATTTTGAACAAGAGGTAATGAAATCAGATAAACCAGTATTGGTAGATTTCTGGGCAACTTGGTGTGGTCCTTGCCAGATGCTTACACCAGTAATTGAAGAATTGGCAGATGAGGTGACTAACGCTAAGATATGCAAGGTAAATGTAGATGAACAACCTGAACTAGCAGCACAGTATAGTGTTATGAGTATACCTACACTTATTGTTATTAAAGATGGAAAGGTAACAAATAAGTCTGTTGGAGCAATTCCAAAAGAATCCATTTTAGCATTGATTAATGCATAATTGGTAGCAAAATATATCTGTAGTACTATGACAGATGTTTTAACTTTTTAATATCAGTAATCTCGAGGCCGCCTCTTTTAAGCTGTAATACACCTTTGTTGGAAAAGTATTTGAGCATTCTGGAGACGACCTCTCTTGCTGTACCAAGCTGTCTCGCAATCTGTTCATGAGTCATATGAATTTCAATACTTTGAGTTCTGTTACTTTCCTCTATTAAAAATGAAGCAAGCCTCTTGTCAAAACTGGTAAAAAGAATCTGCTGCATTGCCCACATAACATCTGAGAATCTTTCAGTTACTACTTTATAAGAAAAAAGCTCAACATATATATTTTCGCTTGAAAGCCTTGAAAACACAATAGAGCTAATAATAATAACATCGCATTCAGATTCAGCATTTATACATACATCAAAGTCAATATCATGTAGAATACAAGAAGCAGAAAGCATACAGACATCACCAGATTCAAGGCGAAAGAGGGTAAATTCTCTGCCTTCATCAGATGTAATAAAAGTTCTTATATTTCCTGATTTAATGATTAGGACACCAATACACTCATTATCACCTGAATAAATAGGCTGATTCTGCTTATAATGCACAGTGTGAGCCGTAGTTAATATTAAATCTTTTTGAAATTGAGAAAGATTATTCCAAAAGGTTAATTTGTTGCTTACTAAATCCAGTTCATCCTGACTTAACATCTATTTAAGTACCATACCTTTCTAGTGCATATTAATGATATAAGTATACTACAAAAATCAACCATAAAAAACTATTAGTTTTTATAGTTGATTATATAGAAAAAGTGTCTATGCATTACGCAATTTCATGTTATACAAAAAAAGTTGCCCTACCACAGGGCAACTTCCAAATTCGGGGGGATACCTAGCAGCTAACTGCTAGGTAGAGTTATGAAAATGTTAAGTTTTATACTATGATTAATAGTATGGTTATAATATACAATTTAATTGTGTTTTTTCATTGTCCAATAAATAAAGAATAAGTTAATAAACATTTATTTGAGATGAACAATATCTTAATAAAAAATGAACAACATATCAAAATAAGAAATCCACTAACGATTGTTAGTGGATTTCTTTATATGTAAGTCTATTAAATTCACGGGGTACCTGGCAGCATGGCTGCCAGGTATGAGTATGAAAAACGGTATATTCTGTTTGGGTGTTTGAATATACGATACTATGATTAAATAGTATGTTTATAATATACAAGCAGTTTGTGACATCTATGTGATGAAAATGTTAATAAAGTGTTAACAAAAAGGGGAATTATGAAATAAAATTGAAATAATGCTGAAATATAGTTTGCCTAAATTGAAATAGTATGGAATATCATTTTAATTTGAAGTATAATAAAAAGCAATAGGATGAAATCACAAGATAATGTGAAAGGAAAACAAAAAAATGGGAAAAATTAAGTTATATGCGGATAGTACCTGCGATTTAAGCGAAAAATTAATAGAAAAGTATAAGGTTAGCATTATTCCACTTTATATTACTATGGGTGATAGAACTGGAAAAGATGGCACAGAAATTAAACCAGAGGATATATATTTATGGGCAAATGAGAATAATACTACCCCTAAGACAGCAGCGTTTTCACCAGAAGATGCAATGCAGGAGATTAATGTATGCAAAGAATCAGGAGATGATATGATTTTCTTTTGTATTTCAGAAGATATGTCATCATCTGGTAATGTTATAAGATTAGCAGCGGAAGATATGGAGTACTCAGAGCATGTATTTGTTATTAATTCTATGAATCTTTCTACAGGAATAGGTTTACAGATTGAAAGAACTGCGCATTATATAGAGGAAGGATTGAATATTACAGAGATAATACAAAAGATTGATGATATTAAACCTAGAGTCAGGGCAAGCTTTGTTGTAGATACTCTTACTTATTTATACAGGGGCGGGAGATGTTCAGGAACTGTAGCATTAATTGGTAATACGCTTAAGCTTAAACCTAAGATTGTGGTTAAGGATGGAAAGATGGATGTAGATACCAAATACAGAGGTAAACAAGAATCTGTAGTTATGAAGTACGTTAAGGATTTAGAACCACTTTTACGAAATGCAGAAGAAGAATTAGTATTTATTACACATTCAGGTATAAACCCTAAGGTAGTTAAAAGTGTTGAAGAATATCTTTTGTCACTACACATTTTTAAGAATATAGAAGAGACAAGAGCAGGAGGAGTAGTATCAAGTCATTGTGGACCAGGTACTTTAGGAGTTCTGTTTATTGAAAAATGATTAATAAAAAGGTTAATTATTCAATGATACATGCCGATAGAATAGTAGAGCTTTTCCAATTAAATTCCAATTTTTGAAAAAAGTTCTTTCATATTCTATGGTTATTGTATATAATGTAGTTCGGTGGATATTATTATCAAGAGAAAAATGAAATATATTTAGCATAGTAACCAATTTGAAAGGAGCTAATTATGATAGCAACAGATATAGGAATTGATTTAGGAACAGCTAGCATACTCGTATATATCAAAGGAAAAGGTGTTGTATTAAAGGAGCCATCAGTTGTGGCATTTGATAGAGACACTAACAGAATCAAAGCAATCGGTGAAGAAGCAAGACTTATGATTGGTAGAACACCTGGTAATATTGTGGCAGTTAGACCACTTAGACAAGGTGTTATTTCTGATTATACTGTTACTGAGAAGATGCTTAAGCACTTTATTCAGAAAGCAATTGGCAAGAGAACTTTTAAAAAGCCTAGAATTAGTGTCTGTGTACCTAGTGCAGCTACAGAAGTAGAGAAGAAAGCTGTTGAAGATGCTACATATCAGGCTGGTGCCAGAGAAGTAGCTATTATTGAAGAACCAATTGCTGCTGCAATCGGAGCAGGAATTGATATATCAAGACCTTGCGGTAATATGATAGTAGATATAGGTGGCGGAACAACTGATATTGCTGTTATTTCATTAGGAGGAACAGTAGTAAGCACTTCTATCAAGATAGCTGGTGATGACTTTGATGAAGCAATTGTTAGATATATGAGAAAGAAACATAATTTACTTATCGGAGAGAGAACTGCTGAAGAGATTAAGATTAGAATAGGTTCAGCATTTCCTAGACCAGAAGTAGCTACAATGGAAGTTAGAGGACGTAATCTTGTTACAGGTCTTCCAAAGACTATTACAGTTACATCAGAAGAGACAGAAGAAGCTTTAAAGGAGACAACTTCTCAGATAGTTGAAGCAGTTCATAGTGTACTTGAAAAGACACCTCCTGAACTTGCAGCAGATATCGCAGATAGAGGAATTGTTCTTACTGGTGGTGGATGCCTTCTTCAGGGCCTTGAAGAGTTAATCGAAGATAAGACTGGAATCAATACGATGACAGCAGAAGACCCTATGACAGCGGTAGCTATAGGAACTGGTAAGTTCATAGAATTTTTAAGTGAAAGACCAGAATATTAGTACTGGTATCTAGGAGCTCAGGAAGGAGCCGGAATGGTTAGAGGATTGTACACGGCCTATACAGGCATGCTTAACCAACAGTATAGACTTGACACTATCACTAATAATCTAGCAAATGCAGCAACTACAGGATATAAACGCGAGGGAGCAACCTCCAAAGCGTTTGATGAAGTAATGGCTGTAAAGGTTAAGGATTATACAGATGGTGCTTATGTACGCCAAATCGGTAATATGAGTCTCGGAGTTAAGATAGGTGAGAACTACACGGATTATACACAGGGATCATTTAAAGCGACTGAGAACACATACGATTTAGCAATAGAGGGAAACGGATTTTTCTCTATATCATTCACGAATAAAAACGGTGAAGAATCGATAAAATATACCAGGGATGGTGAGTTCACTTTAGACTCAGAGGGTGCACTACGTACAAAAGACGGAGACTATGTTCAAGGTGAGGGTGGAAATATTTATGTTCCAACAGATTCGGCATCAGTAGCTATTGATAGCCAGGGAAGAATCACAGCTGATGGAGAATATATTGATACTATACAGATAGTTGATTTTGAAGACTATAATTATCTTGAAAAATATGGTGAGAATATGTATACCGCGGTTGACGGTGCTACACAAATGGATGCAACATACAATATTCATCAAGGATATCTGGAAGCTTCAAATGTAAATGTTGTTAAAGAAATGGTTGAGATGATTACTATTTCAAGAGCATATGAAAGTAACCAGAAGATGATGCAATCAGTAGATTCAATGCTTGAACAATCGGCTAATACGATTGGAAAAGTATAGTTCTCCTGCTAAAATAAGGCATGCAAGTTTGCTTTGCAAACGGGGCATGTGCAAGAACGGCATAAGAATGCAGAATAGAAAGGGATGAATTTGTATGATGAGATCTTTATGGACAGCAGCATCTGGTATGGTATCACAGCAAACCAATGTTGATGTTATAGCAAATAACTTAGCAAATGTTAATACAATTGGATATAAAAAGCAATCGGCTGAATTTAAGTCACTTCTTTATCAAACAATTCAGTCAAAGACAACAAGTGCAAACGGAGATACAAAACCTGTTGGAGCACAGGTTGGACTTGGCGTTAGAAACTCATCGATAACGACGGTGTTTAAACAGGGAACAATTACAGCTACAGATAGTGATACAGATTTTGCAATAGAAGGTAATGGATTCTTTTCTGTTATGGGTACTGATGGAGAGACATATTATACTCGTAATGGATCATTTAATTTTTCTACTGGAACTAACGGAATAATGTTATGTAATTCAGATGGACTTCCAGTATTAGATACTAATGGTAATCCTATAGAGCTTGGAAATGAATATGAGTCGGACAAGATATCAGTTGATACATATGGTAATCTATGCTATCCAGATGAGACTAACAATCCACAAAAGATAGGAATTCAGATAGGTATTGCTCAGTTTCCTAATCCTTCAGGACTTGAAAAAACAGGCGGTTCTCTTTATAAAGCTACAGATGCTTCTGGTGATGCTATGCTAGAAGTTGATAATCCGGACCTTACCCAAAGTAATTTAAGATCTAGCGCGTTGGAAGCTTCAAATGTTCAGGTTGTAGATGAGATGGTTAATCTGATTGTTGCACAAAGAGCTTATGAAATGAACTCAAAGGCAATTCAGGCAGCTGATGATATGCTTAGTCAGGCCAATCAGTTAAAACGATAGAAACTTTTGAATAAAATACAGGAGTGAAAGATAAATCTTTCATACACAAGTTTGTGCTACGCAAAGCTTGTGCATAGCGACTCCTAAATAGTCGTAGCATGGAGGCAAATATGAGCTTAGACCTCAGTGGAATATCAACATATAGCGATATGTATTCAAATAATACTTCAGAAACTACTAGTGCCGCCGAAAGCGCAACATCTAAGGATTTTTCAAATGCTACAGATGATGAGTTAATGGATGCCTGTAAAGAGTTTGAATCATATTTTACAGAACAGGTGTTTAAGGCTTTGCAAAAGATGGTACCTGAGAATGAGGATAATACAATGTCATCATCATCTACAAGTATGCTTGACTATGCAAAAGAGCAACTTACAACAAAATATGCATCAGAGTCAACAGAACAAGGCTCAGGTCTTGGCCTGGCACAGATGTTATATGAACAGATGAAGAGAAATTATGGTACACAGGAATAAATGAATATGTGAATGTTAATACATTCTTAAACGCAAACTGTTGCAGATTATTTCTGCAACAGTTTGTGGATATATAAACTTACAATGGCGAAGGGACATGATGTATGGATACAATTACAGGCTATATAGACAGAATAGTATACAGAAATAAGGAGAATGGTTATTCAGTATTAAGTGTTACTTATGATAATGATGAGATTACATGTGTAGGAACATTTCAATATATCAGTGAGGGTGAATATGTTGAGCTTAGTGGGCACTATACAGAACATCAGCTATATGGTGAACAGTTAGTTGTTGAAAAGTATGAGATTAAAGCACCAGAAGATACGGAATCTATTATTAGATATCTATCAGCTGGTGCTATTAAAGGTATAGGAAGTAAGCTGGCTGAAAGGATAGTACGAAGATTTAAAGAGGACACATTTAGAATAATAGAAGAAGAGCCAGAAAGACTCGCTGAGATTAAGGGAATAAGTTTAGGAAAAGCAATGGAGATTTCGACTCAGATAGAAGAGAAAAAAGATATGCGAAAGGCAATGATATTCTTTGGAGATTATGGGATATCGGCGTCTCTTGCAATTAAAATATATAATCAATATGGACAGGAATCATATGAGATGCTAAAGAAAAATCCATATAAACTTGCTGAAGATATTGAAGGAATAGGATTTAAAACTGCAGATGAAATAGCTGCCAGAGTTGGAATAAATACGGATTCAGATTTTAGAATTAGAAGTGCATGTCTATATGCATTATTGCAGGCAAGCAGCAACGGACATTCATATCTTCCGATTGAAGAACTAATTAGGGAGACTTATGGACTGCTTGGAATACAAAATGTAGATGTAGAAAAACACATTATGGATCTTTCTATAGATAAAAAATTAATTATAAAAAAAATTGCTGGAGATAAGGCAGTATATGCAAGCAATTACTATTATACAGAATTAAATATTGCAAGAATGCTTTTAGATATGAGTATTACAGCTGAAATAAATGAGGAAGCAGTAAGAAAAAAACTTACTAAAATTGAGTCAAGCGAGAATATAGAGCTTGATGAATGCCAAAAAAAGGCAGTTGTTGAATCTGTATCTAGTGGACTTTTGGTTATAACAGGAGGACCTGGTACAGGTAAAACAACAACAATTAATACAATAATAAAATATTTTGAATCTGAGGGACTAGATATTCTGTTAGCAGCACCGACAGGAAGAGCAGCAAAAAGAATGACAGAGGCAACGGGATATGAGGCTCAGACTATCCACAGACTTCTTGAAATTACGGGGGTTCCTGATGATGAAAGTATAGGTACTCATTTTGAAAGAAATGAACAGAATCCTCTTGAGGCAGATGTGATTATAATTGATGAAATGTCTATGGTTGATATGTTTCTAATGCATTCATTACTTAAGGCGGTCAGTGTAGGAACCAGGTTAATTCTGGTAGGAGATGTAAATCAGCTTCCTTCTGTTGGACCTGGCAATGTGCTAAAGGATATAATTAGTTCTGGCAAGTTCAATGTTGTTATGCTGACTAAGATTTTTAGACAGGCTAGTCAAAGTGACATTATTGTAAATGCGCATAAGATTAATGAAGGAGAGCAGGTTGACCTTAAAAAATCTAGCAAAGATTTTCTGTTTCTTAAAAGAATGGATGCAAATGCTGTTATTAATGCAATGATTACACTTATTAAAGATAAATTACCAAAGTATGTAGAAGCTGATATGCTGGATATACAGGTGCTTACACCTATGAAAAAGGGACTTTTAGGGGTTGAAAACATTAATGAAATTCTTCAACAGTATCTAAATCCTAAATCTGATGATAAAAGGGAAAAAGAAACTAATTCTGGACTTTTCAGAGAAGGTGATAAAGTTATGCAGATAAAAAATAACTATCAGCTTGAATGGGAAGTCAGGAGCAGATATGGCATTGCTGTAGAAGGCGGTTCTGGCATATTTAATGGTGACATGGGAATTATAAGAACTATTAATACTTATGCTGAGAATATGGAAGTTGAGTTTGATGAACATAGGTTTGCAACTTATAGTTTTAAGCAATTAGAAGAACTGGAACTTGCATATGCAGTTACCATTCATAAGTCACAAGGTAGTGAATATCCAGCAGTTATTCTGCCACTTCTTTCAGGACCAAGAATGCTTATGAATAGAAATCTTTTATATACTGCTGTTACAAGGGCTAAAAAATGTGTATGTATTGTAGGAATTGAAGAGGCAGTAGGCGGTATGATTGAAAATGTTAATGAACAAAGGCGATATTCAGGACTTTCAGAGATAATTAAAACATTTTAGGGGGAATATAGGTATGGACTATAAAAAGGGAAAGAAGATAAGTAAATATGCATTGCAGATAAGTTTGTTTTTGGATAAGGCACTAAATATTATATATCCACGAAGATGTCCTATCTGTGGTGGTATTGTTAAAGAATACGGAGAAAATGCATGTATTGAATGTAAAAAAGAACTTTTATATACAGCAGAGCCTGTTTGTAAAAAGTGTGGAAAACAAGTAAGTGCATTTGAAGAAGAATATTGTTTTGACTGTACTAAAAAACATCATGTGTTTGAAAGCGGTGCGGCTTTATACATATATAACAACGCCATTAAAAATGCAATATATGGATTCAAATATCATAATAAAAGAGAATATGCAAAATTTTTTGGAGACGAAATATCAAAGCATTTGGAAGATAAGATATCAGAGTGGAATATAGAAAAAGTTATTGCTGTGCCACTACACAAGAAGAAAAAACGTATTAGAGGATATAATCAAGCCGAACTTATTGCAAAACATATTTGTAGGAATCTTGATATTGAATATGTGCCTAATGCAATAGAAAGAGTAAGGTTTACTGTTCCACAGAAGGAACTTACCAGTATTGAAAGAAAGAAAAATCTTGAAAAGGCTTTTAAAATATGTAAAGATAGTGTATTATTAATAAATAAAAACGTACTACTTATAGATGACATTTATACAACAGGGAGCACAATAGATGAATGCACAAAAGTACTTTTAAGTTCAGGTGTTTCTAGTGTTCATTATATTAGCCTTTCAATTGGGACTGGTGTATAATATGTCGGAAAGAAGATGGAGGAACATATGGAAGTTAGAAATTGTAGGAATTGTGGAAGAATATTTAATGATATATCTAATCAGAGACTTTGTCCAGCTTGTAGAGCAGAGGTAGAAGAGAAGTTTCAGCAGGTTAAAGAATACATAAGAGAGTTTCCATTGGCAACTATTTCAGAGGTATCAGCAGAGAATGATGTATCAATTCAGCAGATTAATAATTGGGTAAGAGAAGAAAGACTTATATTTTCACCTGACTCAATGGTTACAATTGATTGCGAAAAATGTGGAAGACCAATTAGAACAGGAAGATATTGTGATCAATGTAAGAGCGAGATGGCACATACTCTGAGAAGTGCATATGAGACAAAAAAGACTATAGTTGAAGATAAAAAATCAACCAGAGAATCAGACAGGATGAGATATCTACAGACAGGTGGAAGAGATATAAAGTAATAAATTATAGAAGAATTAGGAGTTATAGATATTGTTTCCGCAGTTTGAAGTGAATTGACAACAAATGCGTAACTCTGGTTTCGAGAAATATATAGAAAAAATCTTGAGATTGGAGCGGTCTTAAGACCTGAATATAGAATAAAAATATGAAGCTGATGCTATATAGTGTTGGCTTTTTATAATGTGGTTTGTATTTTAATGTTTAAAATTGCGTACGGTAAAATTTCACGGATAGATATCTTAAATGGAAACTTCGATAATACGAACAGATAAATTTGATTTTTATTGAAAACAATTTGTTGAAGTGGTATTATTACAGTAATGTGTTTAGGAATAAGTAAGGTATACAAATCAATACCAAATAGTATGTTCGATGGAAGTAGAGAGGTATCAATATGTTGGAAGATATTAATAAAGATGAATTAGAATTTATGGTTTTCTGCATAGAAAATATTGGCTTGAAGCTTGGCATAAGCGGAGATAAAGCATATGAATTATTAACTACAAAGAATAATATTTTAAAGAACTATATACTGCCAAATTATGAGATATTGCACACACAGAGTAAGGAATATATTGTATCAGATATTATTGAATATATGCAGTCAGAGGGGGTGCTTGTGTGATTATTTATCATGGTTCTTATATGGAAGTAAACCTCCATTACAGAACACAAGAGATATAGAATAGGAAATTCAAACTGAATATCGAAAAGTGAAGCACTTGTCTATGACTGATTAAAGCGGTCAATCGGCAGGTGTTTTTAATATTCCAAAAAATCAGAACACGAGGGGAAAAACGCACTTTTCCACTGCCTATAGGGTGAGAGGACAAAACCTCCCGCCCTTTTTGTTCCGTGAAATCATAGCAGCCACAACACATAAAAACTGAATAGCAGCCGCCAGAGGGATACCTGCCGCAGCGGACAGTGTGCCACGATATGAGCGCACCCGCTGCTTAATCCGTGCATAGCACCGACAGAGAAAACGCTGCTTCAAGAGAAGCGTGGAACTGTATGGAATGGCTGTGCTTACATATCTCAATCCGTAAGGGTTGGGATATAAATTTTTTAAAGAGGTAACGCCTATGTGCAACTATGTAAGGAAACGAAAACGGCGAAAGGAGGATGCCTATAATTTGCAGAATCGACTTCAAAAGGAAGTCGAGAAGAACTCAGAAGCACAAAAGAA
>CAZNEZ010000031.1:0-27029 GCA_964572475.1 uncultured Lachnospiraceae bacterium | reverse complement strand
GTACAGGTAAATCCACGAAACTACAATTGTGAGGTCACTTCATATTATCTTTTATTTATAAACATATTGTAATACAAATGATAATAGGCGTATTGTACAAAATCGACCTCCGGCGAGGTCGATTTGAAGAATTCTAACAGAATTCTTCCTAACTTCGATTATCTTCATTCGCGACTCAGAATTATTGTACAAAATCGACCTCCGGCGAGGTCGATTTGAAGAATTCTAACATATTTCTATTGTCTTAAGAATTTTCTTAAATTTGCTGGGTGTCAGACTTGTAAACCTCTTAAATTCATGTATAAAATGTGCCTGGTCATAGTATCCGAGACTTTCATATATTTCATTTTCTTCTCCAGCCTTAAGATACTGAACTGCTTCCTGCAGTCTGATAATATTTGCAAATTTCTTAATAGAAAAACCTGTGCTACTCTTAAACACCCTGTCAGTGTATCTATGACAATAGCCAAGATGATTAATTACTTCTGCTACGCTTAAATTGCCTTTGTTTTCATTAATTTCTTTTATAAGATATTCAACTATTTCATGTTTTTCAATCACATATGAGTCCTTAATATTTTCAATAAAAAAATCTGCAATATTTTCCATTGGGCTTATTATACTTACATTTCGGTCAATATCATTTACTTTGAAAAACTCATATATACTTATTCTATTATCAGTAATGGTTTCGATATCACATTCCAGCTCTTTAGGTATTACTCCTATTCTAAATCTCATACCAACACATCTTTCATATTCACCTATTCTTGATATTCCTCCATGCGTAAGGCTTCCACATATGTGTGTGCTAATTTCTCCATTTTTCCATAAGCACTGAATGTCAACAGTTCCGTCAGGAATAGAAAAGATTTCTTCCTTTTCCGGATTGTTAATCTCATATAACTTTGAGAATATTCCATCCTTAAGTATTATTTCATTAAACTTAACCTTGTCATTTAAGCAAAAAGTTTTTGTATCCATAATGCATCTCCATTCCTGCCGTATTAGAAGACGGCTTTGCATTCTTCTTAAATGTTTCACGTTGCTACGTAATTTCCTATAATAGAATAAAACAAAGGCGCTGTGGTTGACCACAACGCCTTTGTTTTGACTGGATTATATATTATTAAAAAATATATGTCAACTTATTTTATATAATAGGATTAGAAGGTAGAAGGTACTCGTTTGTAATTGTATTGGCATATTACGCAACAGAGTAGAACACTTAAGAAGAACTGCAACTCAGTTCTTCCAATCGCTTGTGCCGACAAGCGCTTTTTTACCAAAATTTTTTCTTCTTAAATATTATCAGCAATACAACTACAACCATCACACTTGCTGCAAATACTATAGGGTATCCATATTTCCATGAGAGTTCTGGCATATATTGAAAATTCATTCCATACCATCCTACAATTAATGTTAACGGCAGGAAAATCGCAGTTACAATAGTAAGAATTTTCATGACATCATTCTGTCTTATTCCTATCTCTGACTGATACTCGTCTTGTACCTGCATAGCATATTCTCTAAGAATCTGCGTTTCTTCTGCAAGTCGTGACGCACGTTCTTTAAACATAGAAAAGTTTTTTAATTCTTCACGCCCAAAAAAATCTTCTTCATTATCAACAAGCTCCTGACCTACCTCTGTCATCTGACTATAATATCTATAAAGCCTTGCAATTTCTTTCTTAAGCAGAATCATTCTGGAATTAAATTCACTCATTGAGCCATGAAGCATATCTTCTTCAAGCTTAGATATCTTCCTTTCAAGATTCTCAAGCATCATTAAATCATCATTAAAAAATGATACAAGAAAATCATATAAAAATCTTTCAAGAGTATATCCCTTTCTAAGTCTGCTACCTTTTAGTTCATTAATTTTTTCATTTACTGCTGTTGTATTATCAATAAATATAATTCTTTCTTCCAAGATATAAAGTGCGAATTTCTTTACGTCTTTACCATCATTTCCATCAGGAATTCTAAATGTTCCATACAGATATGTTGAATGACTCTCCATCTTGCAGAAATGCATTTTTTCAACGACCTGAGATATATCAAAAATCTGTCTGGCCTTACTCTTGTTCCATTCCTCAAGCGTAGCTACCCATATGGTATCATTCATATTATAGAATTCTTCTTCATCTACAGGATTAATTGTATCATTATTGATAGAATAATACATATCAGTTCTCGACCTTTCTACACTGTTCTTGTTTCTTAAAGCTCATCTTATTATTGTACATTTCAGCATCAGCACGGGAGAAACATTTTTCTATCGTTTCTTCGATATTTCTTGTTGCATATCCAATAGCTACACTATATGGCTTATCAAGTATGACACCTAATTGTTGTACCTTACTTGTAAATGTCTGGATTATTTCTTCTATGGTCTCATTGGATATATTTATACAGAATATACAAATTTCATCACCCTGTCTGTGTCCATAAGCATCATTTAACTTTTTAAGATTATTAAGATCTAATACAATAATACTTACTTTATCCTCATTTTCAAGAATTTTAAGCCATTTTTCAAATTCGTATCTATTCCTTAGTGAAGTAAGTGGATCATATTTAAACTGCAATTCCCGTAGAAAAATATAGTATAAAAGTAATGCTATTGCTACTGCACACCACATATACATTAACTTAGGATAGAGAACCTGCGTTAATCCTCCAAAAACAACTAATCCGTAAATAAGATATAAAAATATCTGCTCATGTCTGTCATATCTTTTAGCTGCACGCTGTGTTGCTATTATCCATACTATGAAGCTATATACTGTTATTATTATATTAATAACAAATAAGTTACCTCTATAGTAAATAGAATCACTATTATGGCTATTATATCAGGTGTTAACAAATAATGTACTGGATTCACTGTAGTACCCTTCTTCTATAATGTATTACGATAATGTAAATAAATTCAAATAAAGTCTATCACATTTCCTTAAATAATTATAGTATTAAATACCTAAGTTATCAAAATCTGGAATAAAACTTTCTTTTGCAGTTTCCCCTTCTTGTATAAATCCATTTTCTACTCCTATTTCTATTGCAAAATCAACCACCTCATCATATTCTGCTTCAGTTAATGTCCTATTTATCTCTGGATATTTATTCATCCCCTCCATAGGTGTATATTGATTCATAATACTAATATAAATCATATCTTTATATGTGTTATATAGATATTTAACTACATTCTTTGAATCGTCTATATGCTCCGGCAATACCAGATGTCTTACAATTACCCCTTTTTTCATCATTCCAGCCTCGTCAAATTCTGCTTTTCCAACCTGTCTTACCATCTCCGATATTGCATTTTTAGCTATTATAGGATAGTCAGGTGCATTTGAATACCTTATCGCAATTGAATCCTCAAAATATTTCATATCTGGAAGATAGATATCCACTAACCCCTCCATTAGCTTTAGTGTTTCAATGTTCTCGTATGAACTTGTATTGTATACAATAGGAATACTTAATCCCCTATTCTTAGCTCGTCTAAGTGCCTCTGCTATTATTGGTACAAAATGTGTTGGAGTGACAAGATTAATATTGGCTGCCCCCTGATTCTGTAATTCCATAAATATATCCACTAATCTATCAATTGTTATTATCTTTCCACTTTTTCCAGCAGCAATTTTAGAATTCTGGCAAAATACGCATCCCACCTGACAGCCTGTAAAAAATACTGCTCCAGAGCCAGCTTCACCTGATATACATGGTTCTTCCCACATATGCAGAGCTGCTCTGGCCGCCTTTAGTTTATCAGTTTGTCCACAATAGCCTGTTTCTCCATGCGTTCTATCAACATTACAACCTCTTGGGCAAAGGTTACAGCTATTAAAATATTTATTATAGTTCAGCTTTTCTTCAACTTTCAATTTTTACTTCTTTCATATTTACTTTAACATTAATCGTGTCTTCTCATTAATCTAAATACTGGTATCTCATCAAGAGGTGCTTTTACTTCTATAGTCTGTCCACCTTCATATACCTGATTATCATTAATATTAGTCCATTTACCAACTGGAAGATAAACCTTTTTAGTTCTTTCTCCCTCATACAAAACAGGTGCAACCAGATAATCAGCTCCAAACATATACTGTTGTGTACAATTCCAACATTCATTATCCTCTGGAAACTCATAAAACATAGTACGAATAACAGGAGAGCCATTTTCATGGGCTTCTTTCATTAGTGACATAATATAGTCTTTCATTCCAAGTCTTATATCTAAATACTTCTTTAAAATGTTGTAAACATCCTCTCCATAGCTCCACAATTCATTAGGACCTCCTGTAAAACAGAATCCTCCGCCAACCATTGTATTCTCTGCTAGTGGTGAGATATTGTGAGGTCCTCTGTCTCCATGCATACGGAGTACAGGACAGAATGTAGAAAACTGATACCATCTTATAAGCATTTCCTTAAATCCTGGTTGATCTGCGTCTCCAAAGAAACCACCCGTATCTGATACCCACCAAGGAATTCCTGCCAATCCCATATTAAGTCCTGCTGCAAATTGGTCTCTCAATGACTGAAAGTTGCCAATTACATCACCAGACCATACAAGTGCTGAATACTTCTGGCTTCCAACCCATGCACAGCGAAGCAGATTGCAGATATCATCTCTTCCTGCCAAGACCATTCCATCATAAAATGCTTTTGCATGCATCTTAGGATAAATATTACCTACTTTAACATTAGGTCCTTCGTAATATCTAAAATGATCAAATGTATATTCCGCATATTCTGGTTCTGCCTCATCTAACCAAAACAAGTCTATACCCTTATCATAATAATTTTCTTTACATTTTTCCCATATATATTCTCTGGCTTCCGGATTAGTCGCATCATATATTACTGTATCTCCAAGGAAATCAAAGTTCTGTCTTGATCCTCTTTCTGTTCTTACTAAAAGGCCTCTATCACGCATTTCTTCAAAATGTACACTTTGTCTGTCAACTGTTGGCCAAATAGAAACCATACATCTTGTTCCCATTGATTTGAGTTCATCCACCATTGCCTTAGGATCTGGCCAATATTCAGGATCAAACGACCAGTCTCCCTGTCTAATCCAATGAAAGAAATCAATTACAATAACATCTAGTGGTATTCCTCTTCTGTGATATTCCCTTGCAACTTCAAGAACCTCTTCCTGTGTCCTATATCGAAGTTTACACTGCCATAATCCCAATAAGTTTTCAGGCATCATAGGAGTTCTTCCAACTACCTCTGTAAAGTTTTCCTCTATTTTCTTAGGTGTATCATCAGCGGTAATCCAATAATCAAGCTGCTCAGTTACATCTGCATGCCATTCCGTAAAGTTCTTACCAAATGTCACCTTACCAACCGCAGGATTATTCCATAGAAAGCCATATCCTAGATTGGATACTGCAAATGGTATACTTATCTGTGAATTTCTCTGTGCAAGTTCTAGTACACAGCCTTTATGGTCTAAGTACTGCTCCTGATACTGCCCCATTCCGAATATTTTTTCATTATCATTGCTCTCAAATCTCATTGTAAGTGCATAGTCTCCACCGTGAATAGGTGAAAATTCTCTTGCCATTAATTTCATACTAGGAGAATGTGGGTTATCCATACAAAAGGCTCTGTAATATTCTGTAAGAATAATATTATTTTCTCTAAAAAATGTTATTTTACCAAAATTGCTTACCTGCGCACTAATCTTTCCATTAGATATTACAGCTTTATCAGGTAATATCTCAACTTTTACCTCCTTTGGCTCGATATAATCAAGGGCCCAGTCCTCATCATTTATCTCCTTATACATTGTATCTCTAATACGAAGAGCATTCTTTCCCCAGCCCTCTATAAGGAGAGTCTCGTTTTCATTTTTTCCAATAAGTTTATTATTTTCAATATAAAATCTCATATGTTCCTCCTTTTTTAACAAAACATTTGTTTTAAATTCTGTTATAATTGCATTATAGTGATATCTATGTAATAATACTATCACTATATTAATTAAATCTAACACTATTTTGATATATATGATGAACTTCTGTTCAAAAAACTTATATCCATTATGAAAGGTATAAAATGTCTGCAAACCAAAAATTATCCTTAAAGGAACCTTATATTCATGGAACCCCAGATATGCCATTTTCGATGTACCCTAACCATGGTAAGTCTAATAGTGGTATAATTTTATATCTTCATTGGCATACAGAAGCCGAAATGCTTATAGTCACTAAAGGAAGCGCAACATTTATTGTAGATAACAGGTCTTTTTTTCTAAAACAGGGGGACGGTCTATTTATTGCTCCTGAAACTCTACATTACGCAATATCTTCTAGCGAATATGATTGTGATTTTTATGCTTTTGTATTTCAGCCTGAATTCATTATCGATAGAACTAACAAATATTTATATTCCAAATATATCAAACCTGTTTTTGAAGAAGGTATTCACGAAGCTCTAGCTTTTTATTCTGATAACAGTAACTGTGAATCCTCAATATATAACTCTTTAATAAGAATTACTACCCTTAGTAATTCAATTGAGTCTGAATTGGTTAAAAAGGGAATACTGTTGGAAGTATGGAATGAATTTTATTTTTTGTGGAGCTCACATTTTCAGTCTACTGATAAAACTAATGCAAAAAGAATGCAGCCTGTTTTAGACTATATTCATAGTAATTATTCTTATAAAATTGAATTATCTAATCTTGCAGACCTAATTCCCTTAAGTGAAGGCCAGTTTTGCCGCTCTTTTAAGGAAATATTTCATATTTCACCTATATCCTATATTATGAAATATAGAATTATGAAAAGCTGCGAGCTGCTTACTATTAGTGACAAGACTATTATGGAGATAGCGTCTTTATGTGGTTTTAATAATATCGGCTACTTTAACCGAACATTTTTGGCTATTACCGGGTGTACCCCTAGTGAATACCGTCATCAGCGAAAGTGACCAATGATTTTAATAGCCTCTGCTATCAATTATTTCCGGAGTTACAATATTGATTCCATATTCATTTTCACGAACTTTTACCGATTCCACCGTTTTATCAATTGCAAATAATCCGTCATCAACATATATAAATCTGTTTGGTATCTCACCTTCTTCAATTTTTCTAATTACATATTCTACTATTGGTCCATGCAATGGGTTACATTCTGTATCAAGTGCAATCTTATTCTTCATAACAAGTGACAATCCCGCACTAACTGCATCAAATGATAATATCATAATATCGCCATTCTCAATATCCATACCTACCTTCTTGCCACTCTGCTCTATTGCCTCTATTGCCCCAAATGCTTCATTATCATTTTCACACCAGACAACATTAATATTATCATATTTTAATAAGAATTCTTCCATAATTTCTTTACCTTTTGCACGTGTAAACTCACCGGTTTCTTCTGCCAGTAATGTCATATTGGAATTATTGCTACAAGCATTCTGCAACTCTTTTGTCCTCTTAATCTGTGCAGTTGAACCAATATTTCCCTGAATATTCACAATATTTGCATTTGCAATATTCTTAGCTATAAGATACTGGTTAAGCCATTCAGCAGACTTCTCAGCCGCTAATTGAAAATCAGAGCCTACATATGAGGTGTAAAGGGTATTATCTTCTACATCAACCATTCTATCTACTATAATTACTGGTATTCCTGCATCCTTAGCTTCTTGTAATACTTCATCCCACCCTTTTTCAATTATTGGTGCTAATACGATATAGTCTACTTTTTGCTGAATAAAATCTCGAATTGCTGCTATTTGATTTTCTTGTTTTTGCTGACCATCATTAAAAAATAGATTGTATCCTTTTTCCTCTGTAAATGTTGACTTCATAGACTTAGAGTTTGCGGTTCTCCAATCAGATTCAGCCCCTACCTGAGAAAATCCAATGGTAATATTATCATTTAGCTCATTATTATCGGATATATCATTCTTACTTCCTGATATACTACAAGATGTCAGCGCCAATGTAATACACGATGCTATAGCCAGAATTATTGCTTTATTTTTCACTTGTTACACCTCCCTTTGTACATTCCTTAGGTATTATAATCTGAATCGTAGTTCCCATACCATAGCATGAATTAATTGTCATTCCATACTCTTCACCACAGTACAATTTAATTCTCTCCTGAACTGCTGACATTCCAAATCCTATTCTTGTCCCACTATTAATGGCCTGTTGAATCTCTGCCAGCTTCTCTGTGCTCATACCTATTCCAGTATCTTTTATTGTAATCTTAACACTATCCCCTACACTAATACACTCTATATCTATACTGCTTTTACCACGTTTTTCTTTAACACCATGATATAATGCATTTTCGGCTATGGGCTGTAATGTCAGTTTGGGAAGCATTACATTCTTTAGCTCCTCTGGTAATGTAATAGTATAATCTAAGATATCAACATATCTGACGTGTTGAATATCAAGATAACTCTTGGTATGCATAATTTCCTCTTCAAGTCTGATGATATCCTCTCCCTTAGATAATGCCGTTCTAAAGAATACCGATAAATCTGTTACCATCTTAACAGCTTCCTGCTGTTTTCCTAATTCGATTAACCACATAATAGTATCTAATGTATTATAGAGAAAATGTGGACTTATCTGTGCCTGAAGAAGCTGAAGCTGCATCTTATGTTGTAGATTTTCTTCTTCTTTGATGTCATTTATTAATCTATTAATTCGTTTAGCCATTTTTTGAATTCCAGCATCTAAATCAGCAATCTCATAGTCTTCCGACTCTATCTCTGGAATATTAAAATTACCATGCCCAACCTGTCTTACATTCTCTCTTAATTTGCTTATTGGTACTGTAATTCCATCTGATAACTTTAGTGATCTGTGCATTAGGAATACTACTACCAATGTAATTAGAATTGTCAAAATTGTAATAAGAATTCTAACACTCTGCGCCATACTTTGCTCTACAAGTGCCATATTTCCAGCCTCATAGTAAATATAATCCATCATCTGATTCTGAATTAACTTTGTCAGCACTCGAATATTATTATCCAGTTGTTTTTGCCTTATATCATACTCCTGTGTTTTTTCCAGTGTATACATTCTATCGATTAATGTGTTGCAATAATCAATTACATTTTCTATAGCTTGCTTACTTTCCTTGCGTTCTGTTGTCTCTGACAATGATTTTGCTATAATAATTGCGTCGTCTACATCAGTAACTGGCAACTCCTTTTGCTCGTTGCTGCCTATAGAAAAATGATACATTTTAAGATCCAGATTCTCTTTAAAATTAATATTGAAGTTACTACAAACATTGACATTATGTGTTATCCTGCTATATCGGGACGCATAAAATCCTAAAAGCCAAAGAATTAAAATAATACATCCGACCATTGCTATAAGCATACTAATTATGATGTAATGTAACTTATCCTTAAGACTTTTTGATTTTTTATTATTTAGCCTGTTTGCCCTACTAATCTTAAAATCTTTCTCCTTTTTTCCTATCATTTTCCACTCACTTTCTTATTGCGATATTCACTAGGCGTACATCCCTGTAGTTTCTTGAACAGAAAGCTAAAATAATGTGGATCCTTATATCCCACTTCAAAAGCTATCTCACCAGAGCGTTTATCCGTACATCTAAGCAGCTCTTTTGCCTTATTCATTCTTACTTCAGTCAGATATTCAATAAAAGTCTGCTCCATTTCCTGACTAAACAATGCACTAAAATGATTAGCACTTACATTTGCTACTTTGGCGGCTGAATTTAGCGTCATGCTGTCATCAGCAAAATTCTCATCAATATACTTAATTGCAGCAAATATCATATTTTTGTATTTGTTTTTTTGATTCTGTTCCCTTAATTCAATTCCTTTTTTCAAAATATTATTAATAACTTTTCTAATATTGACTATATCTCCATAATTCTCTATATCAGCTATGTTAGCAGAATCTTTGAGTTCTTCTTTTCCATATCCAAACTGCTGAATAAAAGAAGCTGTACAAAAATGAATAAAAAGAATTATATACTGTCTAAACATCTTTGAATTTAATGCCTCTTCTCCAACCATCTCTATGTAACTATCTGTAAAACCCTCAACTTCGTCTTCCAGTGCATTACACAAAAAATTGCGTATCATGTCTGCATTAGCAACCTCAATATTAATATTCTGAAGATTAACTGATACTGTTTCTCCTAGCAATTGATTCTTCATATCTTCATAAGTAAATACTCTTGAACCTTCCATATATCTATGTACAAAGGCTTTACATGCAGCCTCATAACACTCTTTTAGTCTGCTTAGCCTTTCTACAGGCTTTCCTGTACTAATAAACCATTCTAAATCATCTTGATTCTCTATAAACAGGCTGTGTAACTCATTAACACATTGGTCTGTCAAATCATTAATCTTGTCTATATCACCCTTAACTATTACAGCATAGCTTATTATCTGATTCCTGAAAATCAGGTACGAATCTCCATCCTTTAGTATTGCATTAAGTCTAGTTATAACATCGGCACTTTTTTGTGAATAAATATCATTTAATACCTGTTCCCTGTCATTTACCGAAAATAACACTATATTGTAGCATTGTGACATAATATCAATCTCAAGCTTTTCTGCTCTTTCATATATGTCCTGTAAG
Organism: uncultured Lachnospiraceae bacterium; assembly: GCA_964572475.1. Taxonomy (GTDB): domain Bacteria; phylum Bacillota; class Clostridia; order Lachnospirales; family Lachnospiraceae; genus CAZNEZ01. Next base: position 16,387 of record CAZNEZ010000031.1, on the reverse strand, counting down.
CTCATCTGCCCTGATACTAATCCTTCAAAAAAATCTCTTCTGGTATTTTTTTCATATTCCTGAATCTCACTTTGAAACTTCTCATAGTATGTCTTTTGAATATTATCCTGATTATATTTATCTTTTATCTCTTCTAATACTTTAATAAACTCATTCTTACTAAAAGGCTTTAGCAAATATTTTTCAACTCCTAATGATATAGCCTCCTGTGCATACTTAAAATCATCGTAACCACTAACAATTACTATTTTTGTGGCTGGAAACTCCTTTAAAACCAGCCTGCTTAGCGATAATCCATCCATAAATGGCATCTTAATATCCGTAATAATAACATCTGGTTTAACATTACGAATTATAGGCAGAGCCAGCTCTCCATCACCAGCTTCTCCTACGAATTCAAAACCATAATCATTCCATGAAATCATCTGATGAATTGCTTCTCTGATTACAACCTCGTCTTCTACTAAAAATATTTTTATCATAATTTTGCTCCTATAAAAACCTTCCCAATTCATATTCACTTATGTCATAATATATTTTAACTCTATCCATGTTTACTTGCAAATATGATTTTATTATAATACTTTTTTGTTTTATATACTATCCTTTATGTGTTTATATTCATTAAATGTTATCCTGTTAACGTAAAAGTGCCTGCCATTAAGCAAGCACTTATATACTAATCTATTTATGTTTCACTTGGCTTACCCCTCACAATTGCTTTCAGCCTTTGACTAAATCCATTTTTACTGTCTCCTGCTGCCTTATTCTTAGTTGAGGCAATGATAGACTGAAGAACTATAAAGAAGCACAGCAACGCCGACAACGTAATTCTAACCCACCAGCTTGACAACGTACCCTGAGTTGTAATTAAACTTGTTATTGTTCCTTTAATCAATACACCAAAGAAAGTTCCTACTACAGTTCCAACTCCTCCACTTAATAATGTTCCACCTATTACTGCTGCCGAGATTGCATCCATTTCCAGACCTTTTGCCTGCTCTACAAATCCTGAACAGCTATTCATACAGAAGAGAAGTCCGCCAAGACCTGCCAGAAATCCATCTAATACATATGCCTGCATCTTTGTTTTCTTAACATCAAGTCCCATCATTAATGCACTCTGCTGGTCTCCGCCTATTGCATATAACTTACGTCCAAATTTTGTATATTTGAGCATTACCGTAATTATGATTACAACTACTATTGCTATAATAACCGTAGGATAAATATATGCCTGCTGAAATGCACCCCTTTTATTCGTTGTTCCAAATGGGAGATATATCTTATATTTAGCCCATCCTAAGAATACTTTATTCGTTATGGCTATCATCTCTGTACTGATAACAGCCGTTAATCCTCTGGCAAAAAACATACCTGCAAGTGAAACTATAAATGGCTGAATATTAAGATATGCTACCAGATAACCTTGAACCACACCAAATAATATACCAATTCCAAGACACAATATAACTGCCACATAGGCATTCATGCCCTTATTTTCCATCGTATATGCTGCTGACATACATACCAGTGCTGTTACTGCACCAACGGAAATATCAATACCACCTGTTATCATTACTATTGTCATACCGCATCCGATTACTATAAGTCCCGCATTAGATATAAACAAGTTTAAAAACATTTGTGGATTTGCAAACCCTTTATCTTGAAAGACTATCATTCCTGCGACATACATCACTATAAATAAACCAATTGTGATTAACAATAAAAATGTACTACTTCCTAGTTTCTTTTTCTGTTTAATCATAGTCAATGCCCACCTTCCATAGTTTGTTTATTGATAGCTTTTTTAAGCTTCAATTCTTCTATATGTTTCTTAAATACTGGGCTTTGAAGAACAACAATAACAATAACTACAACAGCCTTATATACTGGAAGCTGGTCTGAAGATACATTCATTGCATATAATGTTGTAGTAAGGGCCTGTATTGTATAGGCACCTATTACTGATCCTATCAGACTAAATTTGCCTCCGCCTAATACATTTCCACCTAGAGCAACTGCAAGAATTGCATCCATCTCAAGGTTAAGTCCTATGTTATTAGCATCTGCTGAATATATTCTACTAGATGCTACTATTCCCGCTATTCCTGCTAAAACTCCACATATAACATATGTTAAAAACTTGATTCTCTTAGAATTTAATCCAACTAATCTTGATGCTGAACCATTAATACCAACACTCTCAATATACAGTCCAAGTGCCGTTTTATTCAAAATAATATAGACAATTATTACCGTAGCTATCGCTAGGAATATTGGTGTCGGAATTGGACATTTACCAATATATCCACCTATTACCTTATATGAATCTACACGAATGTATGTAATCTGTCCTTTTGTTATAAGCTGTGCTATTCCTCTTCCTGCCGTAAATAGTATTAACGTAGCTATCATTGGCTGAATATGAAGTCTTGCAACCAGAAATCCATTAAATGCTCCACATAATGCTGATACTATCAAAGCCGCAAGTATTGCAAATATCAAAGGTGCTGCTAATGAGGATACACTAACTTCTCCTCCTGACAGAATCTGACAGCAAACTGCTCCGGCAACTGCCATTACTGCGCCAACGCTAATATCCTGACCTCCTGAAGCTGCTGTAACAAGTGTCATACCTATTGCCAGAATTACTAATTCAGAACCTCTATTTATGATATCAATTAAATATCCGTAAAGTACTCCATTATTCATTGATATATTAAAAAAATCTGGTGTTTTAATTACATTTGCAAGTAAAACTATCGCCAAACATATAATTGGCATAAATAAACGATTCTGTGTTACTTTTTTTATACCTGATATTAGTTTTGTCTGTTCCTTACTCATTGGCTTTTTCACCTCCTGCAATTGTTTCCATAATCTTTTCCTGTGTCAGATTATCGCCTTCTATTTCACCGACTTTTTTACCATCACGAAGAACCGCCATTCTTGAACAAGTTCGGAGCATTTCCTCAACTTCCGATGAAATAAATGCAATTGCTTTCCCTTCATCAGCTAGTTTTAATACTAACTTTTGAATCTCTGTCTTTGTACCTATATCTATACCTCTTGTTGGTTCATCTAAAATCAGAAAATCTGGATTAGTCAATAGCCATCTTCCAATTATTACTTTCTGTTGATTTCCACCTGACAAACTCTTAATAGGTGTTTCTCTACTTGCAGTCTTTATCTGTAGTAAATCAATAAACTTATCTGCTGCCTCTTCCATTTCCTTACGACTCATCAATTTAAACATTCCTCTCTGAGCCTGCATTGCTATTATAATATTTTCTTTAACTGAAAGATCTGCAAGAATTCCATCTGCCTTTCTATCTTCTGGAAGATAAGCCATTCCAGCCTTCATAGCATCTAATGGTGCATTTATTTTTACTTCTTTTCCTGCAACCTTTAGTTTGCCAGATGTTGCTTTATCAGCGCCATATATCGCTCTTACAAGTTCCGAACGGCCTGAGCCTAATAATCCTGTAAGTCCGATTACTTCACCTTTATTTATTGTTATATCAAATGGTTTAATAGTTCCGCTATGTCCGATTCCCTCTGCTTCAATAATCGGTTCAGCTTTTCCCTCCACCTGCATCTTTCTTTCACTTTTAATTTCTGCCAGATCATCAAAATCTTTACCCATCATTTTTGCAACTAACATTACTCGTGGCATCTTCTCTGTCTCATATTCGCCCACTAACTGTCCATTTCTGAGAACTGTAATTTTATCACATACCGCATAAACCTGTTCTAGAAAATGTGTTACAAATATTATTCCTACACCTTCACCCTTAAGTCTATTCATAAGACTAAACAGCTTTTCTACCTCTTCTTCATCTAAAGACGAAGTTGGTTCATCTAAAATCAATACTTTACATTTCATATCTACTGCACGTGCAATTGCAATCATCTGTTGAATTGCAAGTGAGCATTCCTCTAACATTTGGGTTGGTGATACCTCTATATCCAAATCTTTTAGAAGCTCTGCTGACTTCTTATTCATTGTCTTCCAATCAATCATTCCTAATTTTTTAGGTTCTCTTCCAATAAATAAGTTCTCTGCTACACTTAAATTAGGACATAAATTAACTTCCTGATAAACTGTGCTTATTCCATTTTTCTGTGCTTCCTGAGGTGAATGATTGACGATGACTTTTTCGTTACCAGCCATACGGATTTCTCCTGTATCCATTCCGTATATTCCTGTAAGCACCTTAATTAACGTAGATTTCCCAGCTCCATTTTCTCCCATCAAAGCATGAATTTCACCCTTTTGTAATGTGAAATCTACATCTGATAGTGCTTTTACACCAGGAAAAGTTTTACTTATATTATGCATAGTCAATATAACATTCTGTTCCATTTACATTACACCTACTTCCATTTTTGCTGTCTATATTATTATTTTTTTATAGCGTGATACGTCAATCCGTCATGAATTTTCCATATCACGCTATTCATTAAATATATTAATTAAATTGTACTCTCGTAATTCTATGTATTAGTATGCACGTGCCTTTACTACATCGTTTGTAACTGTTGTAACATCATATTTTTTACCATCAACTGTAATTGATTTTACTACATCATTAGCTGCATAAATTCCCTCTTCTACATATGCAATCTTATCTGGTTTCTCGCCTGCTTCAAGCTTCTTAATAATGGATTCTACTCTTGGTCCATGTAATGGGTTACATTCTGTATCAAGTGTAATTTTACCTTTTAATGTAAGTTCAATACCAGCTTTTACTGTATCAAATGACATTACCATAATCTCACCATTGGCAATATCTGAACCAACTTTTTTACCAGCCTGCTCAATTGCATCAATTGCTCCAAATGCTTCGTTATCATTCTCACAGTAAACAACATTTATATTGTCATATTGTTTTAAGAATGATTCCATAACTTCCTGACCCTTAGCCTGTGTAAACTCACCTGTTGTAGCTGCAAGTAATGTCATATTAGAGTTAGCATCACATGCTTCTTTTAATCCCTCTGTACGTCCAATCTGTGCTGATGCACCTATTGTTCCCTGAATATTAACTATATTAGCATTCTTGATATCCTTAGCTAATAAGTACTGATTAAGCCATTCTGCTGCTTTTTGTCCTTCAAGTTTGAAGTTTGATCCTACCCATGCTGTGTATAAACTATCATCTGATACATCAACCATACGGTCAACGATGATAACTGGAATTCCTGCTGTTTTAGCTTCTTCTAATACTGTATCCCAGCCTGTCTCTGTAACTGGTGCAAGGATTATGTAATCTACATCCTGCTGAATAAAGTTTCTGATTGCAGCTAACTGATTTTCCTGCTTCTGTTGAGCATCATCAAATATTAATTTATAGCCATTTGCTTCTGTAAATGTCTCTTTCATTGATGTTGAGTTTGCTGTTCTCCAATCTGATTCAGCTCCTACCTGTGAGAATCCGACTGTAATTAATCCATCACCATCTGATTTTGACTTATCTGAATCACTTGATGACTTACATCCCGATAAACCTGCTGTTGCCACACAGATTAACATTAATAACGCTAGTACCTTCTTCATTTTTTTCATTTTAAAATCCTCCTTAATTAGATTTTGTTTTGATAGTTATATTATAGTTTTTTTAACACATACTACCATTCAAATTCTTATTGATTAAGTTTAGATTTTTAATAAAATTTTAATATTCCAAAAAAAAAGTTGTATTTTTTATTTTATTTTTTGAATTTTTTATTTTATAAGTTTTTTTCGCATATAAACTTGATATAATCTTCTTCACATATTGGGCGTGAAAAATAGTATCCCTGTAGATATGTTACTCCCTGTTTTGTAAGCATTTCCATCTGTTCTTTGGTTTCAACACCTTCTGCGACAATCTTAATTCCTAACTGCATAATCATATTAATACAGTTATTAAGTATTACTACCGCATCTTCTCTATTATCCTCAAAGCATGGCCATATAAGGCTCTTATCAAGCTTTATTAACTCAAACTTTACTTTAGCTATCTGTGACAGATTAGAGTAACCTGTTCCAAAATCATCCATTGAAAAATGGCAGCCTATATCTCTAAGCTTTTCCATATTAATTAACAAGCTGTCTCCAGCTTCAACAGATGCTGTCTCCGTAATTTCAAGGTTAATAAATCCAGGCTCTATTCCATATCGATTCATATATCCATTCAAAGTAGACACTATGTTCTTGTCCACACCCTGAACTCCGGATAAATTAACTTCTATATATCTGACTCCTAGTGATTTCAAATCATGGGTACTAGCAAAAATGCATACTTTTTCAAATACTATATTGCCTAGTTCTTTTATAAGACCTTTTTGCTCCGCAATAGGTATAAATATCTCAGGTGAAATAAACCCAAGTGTTTTGTTATCTTTAAGTCTTACAAGTGCTTCAGCACTGGAAAATTTATGTGTATCATTTGAATAAATCGGCTGATAAAACACTTCAAATCCATCTTCTAAAACTGCAGTTTCTACTAACTTTTGTACCGCCTGAAAATGATTATTATCTAATATTATACGTTCATCAATAATATTAATTTTGCTTCTTAATGAACCTTCTATTATCATATAATCCATTATGTTATATACTTCATCTACTGTTTTTGCATATGTAGGACATTCTAATATATCCATATGATATTTAGGTATGTAATTAATACCACGCTCATTCTTATACTCCATCTTCCAGCTATCGGACATTATTTTAAGCTTATCTAATTCGCTTTCTTTTGTCACAATAAGGGATACTGTATTACCTCTTGAATGAAATATTCTTAAATATGTAATCTTCTTTATATGTTCGCTTAGTTTTACCAGAATATTACGGGCTTCTGAATATCCCATTACATTCTGAATATATTGTATATCATCTACAACAAAATTAACTAAATAGAACTTCTTATTAGAAGCAATCATCTCTGGTATCATCTTATGAAAAGCCATTCTATTAAGTGTTCCTACTTCTTCATCGGCATAATCTCTTGGGTTTTCAAATGACAAGTATACTAGTAATACTAGAAGCATAACGCCTGTAGATGACATCAATATGGTCGGATTAAACATCTGAACCAACATTATGAGTATCCATATAGAAATTCCCCATATTATAAGAACTACTTTCTCTTTAGCAATATTGGCATAACATTTATGTAATCTAAGCACAATAAGAATTACATAGATAGTAACTGTAACGTATACTGTCCATGCCATAGGTCCATACGAATAGCTTCCTGCATCGCTAACATAATAATAAAGTGGTGCAAAAATAACTATCACAATGGATACAAAAAATGGAATGGCTCTTGTAAGAATACTTCTATATCTAAGCTGACGCTGTGAATCTGTAATAATAAGTACATAAAAATATAAAGACGCACTTATTGCATCTAATGAACCTATGAACCATTGATGCGCAAATCTGTTAATAAAAGGAGATACTGCTTCTATATGATTAATTGTATACACTGTAATTGCATCACACACAATATTTAGTACTGACATAACCATAAATGCAGTAAATATCCTAGTGGATACAAGTGGTAACTTTCTATTTCGGCAATACCGGATTAATAAAATTATTATAACTGCAAAAGATGCTATTTGAAATTTATAATCAGACATTCAGCGTACCTCCTAATTTATTTAGTATATCATAGTATAAAATATTTTACTATTTTTCCTTTTTAGCCTATTACTCTATTTTTCCTTTTTAGCCTATTACTCTAATTACAAATGCTGTAGTTTGCGGAGGTATACTAGCAGTCATAAAGTTTGCATGTTCTACTCTGACTTGAGCTCCAATCCACAAATCTCTAAGTGTAATTCTTCTTCCTGTTAATCCAATAATTTCTGTATCTGGCGAGATATTAAACCTAATCACTGATGATGCATTTCTTGAACAAACTGTCGTAATACTCTGATTCTGATTATCAATCTGCGCAATCCTTCCAACTGTTGTTTGAACTGCCTGTGGACGTCTTATTATTTGAATCCAGAATGCCGTTGCCTGTGGAGGGATACTCCTTGTCATTGCTGACGAAAATCCTGCATTTACAATCATACCACGCTGCAATTCTCTTGCGCTAATAATACATCCGTTACTATCTCTAATTATTGTACCCTGTGTTACAACCAATCTCACTACCTGTTGTGGCTGCCTTGGCTCATTATATGATATGGTAACATAACTTACTCTTCCATCTCTTGTAATATCATCTATAGTTGCATTTGAAACCTGTATTTGATTCATAACACACCTCTTATATTATTGTACTTTTATGTTATGCTTACAAACACATATAGTTGCTATTATTATTGAATAACCTGAAATGTTTTGATATCTACTTTTTCATTACACTCTTATAATTTAGCTACACTATCCACTGACAGCATCATTTTTCATAAATTAATTATAGCCAGCCTTTACAAACATCAACCCATGAAACAGGGTTTGCGTATTTTTCTAATTCATCAATAGTTAGTTCTATTGCACTATTACTGCTTCCACAAGCTGGAAATACAGTTTTAAACCGTTTGAGTGACACATCAAGATAGACCAAAACACCATCATTAATAGCAAATGGACAAACTCCACCAACTGAATGACCGACCAAAGCCTCCACTTCTTCCAATGTGAGCATTTTTGCCTTTGTTGCAAATTGCCCTTTATATTTGGGATTGTCTATTTTGGCATCCCCGGCAGCAACAATAAGAATGGCTTTTCCATCTACCATAAATGAGAGTGTTTTAGCAATTCTATCTGGCTCACAATGTAATGCTGCCGCTGCAAGCTCAACAGTTGCACTTGACACTTCAAACTCTTGTACCCTGTCTTCCATATCGTATTTTTTGAAAAATGCTTTTACTTTTTCTATTGCCATTTTACTTTTCTCCATTTTCTATAATAAATTATTGTTTATAAAACTTTGTAATCTGTCCTTTAAAGTTGTAACAGACTCATCTAATTAATACATTTTATTGCTAAAGATTATCATAAAAGCCCTTAATTATCAACATCTGATTTGTATAGGTTCTGTTGACCTCTATCTGATACATTTACAACTATGTTACATCTTTATTTTACTGCCCATTTTATGCCTTGACATTAATCCGAAATCAGATTATAATACCTTTTGTCCGAAATCGGATTATAGTAAACTGCGAGGAGATACGTTATGAAAGATAAAATGTTTGAAAAGTTAATCATATATAATCAACTTTTTAAAGAACTTGATCTGCTATATCATAATTATGCAAAGTATAGTGGGCTATCAGATACTGCGTTTTGGATTATATATTCCATTCAGGAACGGTCAGATGCATATACACAGAAAGAACTTTGTGATAATTGGTCTTATAGCAGGCAAACAGTAAATTCTGCTCTTAAGAATCTTGAGCAGCAACAGCTTATACAACTTATACCAGCTTGTGATAATAGAAAAAACAAGCAAATATTTTTAACTCCGTTAGGAAATGAGCTTGCTAAGAGAGTAATAATTCCATTAATCGATGCTGAAAAAAAAGCTTTTTCTAAATTAGGAAAAGAAGACCTCGACGCATTTTTAAACCTAACACAAAAGCATAATGATTTACTGCATGTGGAGATAAACAAAATAATAAATATGTAATAGGAGAAATAAAAATGAGAATACAGTTATCTGACCACTTTACTTACAGACGTTTATTTCGTTTTGTGCTACCTTCTATTTTGATGATTATATGTACCTCAGTATACAGTATAGTAGACGGCTTTTTTGTATCAAACTTTGTTGGTAAAACACCCTTTGCAGCTATTAATTTAATTATGCCCATTCTAATGGGAGTAGGCACTATCGGCTTTATGATTGGAACGGGAGGCAGCGCAATTGTTTCAGTAGCAATGGGTGAAAGCAATCAAAAAAAGGCAAACCAATATTTTTCTATGTTAGTAGCAACATCTGCTGTTTTAGGAATATTTATTTCAATTTTAGGATTTATTTTTGTACGACCTATTTCTATTATGCTTGGTGCAAAAGATGAACTGTTGGAATACTGTGTTTTATATGCTCGTATTTTATTCTGTTCAGCACCTTTTTTTATTCTGCAATTTGTCTTTCAAAGCTTTTTTATAACGGCAGAAAAACCAGGGTTAAGCCTTAAAATAAATATTATTGCAGGTATAACAAATGCTGTTCTAGACTATGTACTAATTATAATATTTCCGTTTGGGTTAGCAGGAGCAGCAGTTGCAACAGCAGTAGGACAAATAATAGGAAGTATCATATCAATTATATATTTTTCAAGAAAAAATGACAGTCTTTTAAGATTTGTTAAAACCAAATTCAATGGGCGCATCTTATTGAAGGCTTGTATCAATGGTTCTTCTGAGTTAGTAACAAATTTATCAACTTCAATTATAAATGTTTTATACAACTTTCAGCTCATGAAAATTGCTGGTGAAAATGGTGTTGCCGCCTATGGTGTTATTATGTATATAAATATTATTTTTATGGCTGTTTTTATGGGATATTCACTTGGTAGTGCACCAATCGTAAGTTATCACTACGGAGCAAAAAATAATTCGGAATTGAAAAACCTGTTTAAGAAAAGTATTACTATATTATCACTAACGGCTATTATTCTAGTAGTATTATCAGAATTTTTCGGAAGACCTTTAATTGGAATTTTTACAAAATACGATGTTGAGTTGTTTGAAATGACATCTAAGGGATTTCGATTATATGCACTTTCTTTCCTTTTTATGGGTTTTAATGTTTGGGGTTCTTCTTTCTTTACGGCATTAAATAATGGAATAATTTCAGCGGCCATTTCTTTTTTAAGAACTTTTGTGTTTCAAATTGTTATTGTTTTAACATTACCTCTAATTTGGGGATTAAATGGGATTTGGCTATCCATCGTCATAGCAGAGTTATTTGCATTGGGTGTTACTACTTCATTTTTGATTATCAAGAAAAAAACCTACAACTATATGTAGCATCTCTAGCATATATTGCAAGTTTAAAAACTAAGCGACATACTTTGCCACAGTTGATAGGTGGGTGGAAGTATGTCGCTACTGATTTTATTATTTATGTGTTTAAAATAATCAATAGGATGTAGGAATTATGACATTTTTATTTGCCATAATTCCTACATCCTTATAGTATCATTTGCGACCAAAGTACTTTTAGTTAAAATTTATTGAAAAATATTTTATGAGAAGACAATTTTTCAGGGTGCATGGCTAGATATGCAGATTGGATATCCGTCCAATTTGCCCTCTAGTTAGGGAGAAGTCGTCTCCTCTACCGCTTCGGTCCGCGCAGCGCTGATGTCCACTGGACATCATGCGCCCTAAAATCCTGTAATATGTAGTTGTACTTTCTATTTCTAAAATTAATTATACCATTTTACGAACAAAATTAGCGAAGCATATCGTTTAATATGCTCCGCCTCTATTATTCTAACTAAGTTTTATATAGTGTACTACAATACTATTTTTCATTTCTCCAGAGTATGCTCAAATACCGTGAATAATACAATATTAGTTTATCACTGTCGCGTCAAACTTTATAATCCTCGTATAATATTTAAATAATCTTGTCGCTGATCAACAACCGCATATACAATAACTTTTTTATTATCTTCATCAATTTTATAAAAAACTAAATCTTTTTCTAAAATAAGAACTTTATAGCCTTGTCTTCTTAAAACCTGATATCTTGGTTCTACACCGATATACGGATTATCCGCCAATTCAATAATTCTTTTTTCTATCTCATTCAATTTTTCAACTGCAATATCATTCCCAAAATTCTGAGCAACATATAAGATTATCTTTCTAATGCCCTCATCTGCTACATCTGTTCTTAGTATCGCATATTTCATCCTTAGCCCTCCTGAAGCATTTTTCGTAAATCATCAAATGTTTCCGATATTGGAGAAACACGACCATTTTTCACATCATTTTCTGCTTCAGCTAAAACTTCAAGTAATTCTATTCGTGCCTTCATATTTTTATATTCTTCATACGAAAGCGCAACTGTATCACCTCTGCCATTTACTGTAATTATTACTGCTTCTTTATTTTCCTTACACTGCTTTGAAATTTCATTATAATGATTCCTTAAGTCAGCGGATGGTCTTATTGATTCTTGCAATGACAACATTTTTATCACCTCCAATAATATTATATGAAAATTATATCATAATATGCCTATGTAATCAACAGAGTTCTCTTGTTATTATCCTACAAATTGTCAAAAATTCTCTTAACAATACTAATGTGATTTCTCCGAAACTCCTTGCATCTGCTCTACAATCTTTAATTTGTCTTTATAATTAGATATTTGTAAATCAATGCTACTTTGTTGGCTTTCAAATTTTGTGCTAACCCTACAATATGCAGCAACCTTCAACTTTTTATTTTCTGCTTTAGCAGGTTCTATTCTTCTAAGTTTTTTCATATCAAACCCTTTTCTTAATTTATAGATATAAGACTGGGTCAGTGAACCAAGCCATTGCAATCCATATTATGTATTTGGATGCTCTAATTTCTTCAACAATTTGTCTTTGAATGTTCTCAAACAATACTTCTTGACTAACGTCTTCATAATCAGATAATGTTCCTGGTTTAAAAAGCACATCAGTCAGTGCATATTCATCACTCACAGGATAAATCTCATAGCACAGTTTTTTTATATATTTTGAATGCACCTTGAGTTGAACCAATTTATCTGGAGTGATACTCAAATAAATGTATTCCTTGCACTGATTCCAAATACCACTATAAGCAAAGATTCCCGTCTTCTCAAAAGAAATATTGCATGCTTTAAGCAAGTCTATAACTTCGTCCTTTTTTTCATACTCGCCAATAGAAGCCATTTCTATCAGCAATTTCTTATATTCTCGCTCTGTCAAAGTAATCTCCTCAATTCTTTTATTTTTTTATGATATTAATCGCTCCCTTGATAAGCTTAGGAGCGAATTTTTTAGCGCCAATAATTATTCCTGTTAATCCAAGTCCAACAAATATACCGTTGGCACCCTTTTGGCACTTAGGACATAATCCTGTTTTATTATTAGGATCCGTGATAATTCTTCCACACGGACATTTTCTTTCAGTTTCATTCTTTTTCTTCATCTACTATATCCTCCACTGAAACCACATAAACCTCATTGGCATAGGCTCCGTTCTGAGCCGTTCTGATTTTCCCATCGGCCTCCTTAAGCAACTGAATACGTTCTTCTTCCATATCTTTGGTTTCTGCCTCAAGTACCAATGACCTCGCATCCAAAAACGGAACGATAATGTCTCTGTCTCTGTCTTTTTCCAACTGATATGTTTGAAATTCTTGTATTTTTGCCAATTTTGCGTACATTTGACGCATTTGCAGTTGATTTACGATACTTCGAGCAGTTTCAAGAATGTAAATATCATAATAATCTCTCGGTCTTGTACTAAAAATGCCACGGCTCAGAACGGTTTCTACTTTCTCTGCCATTACCGTTTCGATATTATAGCCCCACAGTTTGATGCGCACATTGTCATCAAAAATCCCACCAAATTCATACTGTACCGCAGATGGAGTAATCACATCACCTGTAGATACATCTATTGAAAGTGGGGTAACTATCGTATCATATACTGCATTAAGCCTCACACAGAATCCGCCGTATCTGTCATCCTTACGAATCGATGCGATGGATACTGTTTCAAAATTTACATCATCTCCAAGATTGATTTCGCATATATTTTTCACTGCTTCCATAACTTTTTCTTCCGTCAGAGGGAGATTTTTTAATGTAGTGTCCAAATCCATTGTCGATCTGGTATCCAAGCCTACTATAGCTGCAATCAGCATACCGCCCTTTATAACAAATTTCTCGCTGTATTCTGATTCAGACATTCTTGCCAAGAATCGCTCAAACATATAATTCTGGAGAACCACCTGTGCAGCGATATTACTGCTCTTTGCATAGTTTTTTATTTTTGCTTTCAAACTCATTGCTTTTGAACTCATAGCAACACCTCCAGATATTTTTTCAATTCTTTTGCAACCTTGAACTGCTTCGCATATACCGACAGGAGATTTAAATCTTTTTTATCATACAAAGCATAATTTTTGATAGCACTAATAACCGTTTCTTCGTCACAGCGATTACGGCATCTTAAAAAATCGCAAATTGTTCTCTCCATGTTATAGCATCTGACAAAGTTTCCGAATGTCGTTTTTTTTTCTATAATTCCAATATCATGCAACTCCGGCTTCACATAAAAGCAAACGCATTCACCTCTCAGAGAATTGGGCAGTGCTGCATTACTTGAAATCGTAACTGTATGCACAAATGGTGTTCGTTCTGATAATCCATTCAAAAACAATGCTGTATCATGTGAAAAAACAATTTTTTCAGAGCGCAGCATTAATGTGTACATATCATCATGCACAGCATTTGGAAGCGTATAGACACCATGTCTGCATCGTTCCAGCAATCCTTCTTTTACATAATTCGTCAGCAATTGTTTTGAATATCCTAATGAAAGCACTTGAGATGTGATTATCATATTATTGTTCTTTTTAATTTCATCATAAATCGTCTGATTGATATTCATTGCCCCACCTCCATCATTGACTTTTGAATAGATGCTATCGACTTTTTCAATTCAAAAGAAAACACCCTGCATTTCTGCAAGGTGCTGACCGTCAGTATTATTTTATCTCTCCACATCCACGCTTGTGCCGGACTTAAACTGCAACCATGAATTTATCCTCATAAACCATTATCTTCTCTACCATTCTTCTGATTAAGTTTTCATCATATTCCTCGATATGCTTGGTCCCTACGGCATTTTGACCGTGGATATGTTTGGTCATTTCCTAAACGCAAAAAATCCGAGAGTCAGAGTTTAACCCCCAACTCTCGGAAAGTCCTTTATTTCAAGCCTTTTTCACACATTACTTCTGAACCCTTGACATTAACACGACACTCTCAACTGTACTTTCATTATCCCAACATAGTTCCTCTGTTTCAATTCCACCATAAAATACAGGAAATCCGAACTTTATATGCTTCAAGAACCTGCCATCTTCCTGCTCTTTCTCATATAAATCAACACGCTCCACAAAGCTATTTAGAAACTCTTTCTTCTCTTTATCGGAAAACCTATCATATAGTTTATCAAATAGAAGCAGAATTTCATAGACATTATCACCAGATATTTTCTGCTGACGGATATTTAGCATTCTGTCTTCTACTTCTGAAATGGAATCTTCTAATGCACTGATTCTTTCTTACAGAATTAGCAACAATATGAGCATGAATATTTCCGCTTCCATTATGACCATCAGGATGAACAACAATAATTGTCTGATGTCCTTCCAGAAATTTCTCAGCAAATCTTCTGGCTATTTCCATAGCTTCTTCTCCGGTAATATCATCTCGTGGATCAAAGCTTAAAATATAATCATGGCTCTTAATATCGGACCGCCCTCTGTTCTTATGATAAAGATGATTTGTTTCCATACTTTCAGCTGCAAATGTTGCAAAATTACAGTTAATTGAGTCTGTAATAATACCTGCTCTTGGTATCATTCTTCCTGCATCATCAAGAACTGGATTTCCTGTTCTTTCCTCATGCTCAAAACACAGATACTGTTCTGCCGCAGAATATATTTTATTCTTACTTGCAATATGCTTTAAAATTGCCACTTGTCTACCTCCTAACAATGCCCTTACTCTTCATGAACATCGTATTGTATTCCATAGAAGAGCGGCGGTTATGCCGCCAGCTTCTTCTCATACATCATCTTCAGTTTCATTACAATATCATCAAAATCACGTTTATTCATATTCAACCACTGAATTACCATATCCTGACTGCCACCGCTATTCAGATGTCTTGCAACCTGATTAAGGTTATTCCCAAATCTTCCAAAGTCGCCGCACATCTCGTGATATTCCATAAATAAATCTGACGAAACAACTGTTACTTTTTTTGATAATGCCTGTCTCCTGAGATAATCTGATACTGATAAGCCTGCCCTCTCAGCTCTTTCTCTTATCCGTTCTTTTTCATCAGGAGTTACCCTAAAATGCAAATCCTCTGTTCTGTCATTCTTCAATCTTCATCACCTTCTTCTCTAAAAAAGCTTTTATAAATCATCTTGAAGCATATTCAAGTGCCGGATACGGCACATAACTTTCGCCGTCACTATCGTTCCTCCCTCCGGTATACTCTCTCTCCCCTAAGGTCGTTCACGAATAGTTCGCTCTGCTCACAATAACTCGCGTTGCTCGTGATACACTCACTGTGTTCGTGAATACGCTTCCATTCGTTGCCTTAATGGTTCATTTGCTGATAATCTTAAAGTATTGTTTAACTGTG
>CAZNEZ010000030.1:0-28353 GCA_964572475.1 uncultured Lachnospiraceae bacterium | reverse complement strand
AAGAAGATATATTTTAAAATTGACTATTTTCGATTTGAAGTGGCATTTGAAAATGATACATATCCGGGTGTTATGTATCCAGAATTATTAGTTACAGAAGAATTTTATAACTGGTTCATAGATAAGGCTCACATTGATTTTGATTTAGATGTATCAGAATATAATAAAAAGTTTGAGGAAGAAGAATCAAAGAAAGCTGCCGAATCAGGTAAAGAACATGAGACATTTACATCAATGACAAATAACTAGTATAATATAGGAAGAATGATTCTATGAAAGTTAGAGTCATTCTTCTAAGCGCTTGTGCCGACAAGCGCTTTGTTATATGATAGGAAATTACGCAGAAGAGTTAAACACTGCAAGAAGAACTGCAACGCAGTTCTTCCAAGCGCTTGTGCCGACAAGCGCTTTTTTAAATAATAAGAAATTATGCAGAAGAGTGGAAAATTTCAAGAAGAACTGCAACGCAGTTCTTCCAAGTGTTCACGCTGGTGAACACTTTTTTTAAGTAAGTTGAAGAATTGCAAAAAATGTTTTATAATTAAATAATCTGGATAAGGTTAATTTGCTATCCAGAGTTACTAAGGATTGAAGCAGATACCATATAGCTACATAAAATGTATGCTATGTATAGGCTTCTCAATAACAAAGTGAGATAGTAGAATGTATAAAGCATGTATTTTTGATTTAGATGGAACATTACTTGATACAGTGGAGTCAATAGCATATTCAGCGAATAGGGCATTGAAGAAGTGTGGATTCAGTGAACATCCTATAGAAGAGTATAAGATGTTTGCAGGTGATGGACAGTTAGAACTGATTAGAAGATGTGTTAAGGCATCTGGAGGCAATAATGCAACAGATGTTGATAATGTGATGAAAGAATATATTAAACTCTTTAAGAATGACTGCCTTTACCATGTAAAGCCATATGAAGGAATAACAGAGTTGTTAAGAGAACTTAAGAATCATGACATTAAAGTAAATGTATTATCTAATAAGGCACATATTAATGTTATATACATTATTGATGAGATATTTGGTAAAGATTCTTTTGATATTGTTATGGGACAGCAAGAAAGTATTGAAAGGAAACCAAGCCCTGAAGGCGCGTTAATAATTGCTGAAAGATTAAATGTAAAACCGGAAGAATGCATATATATCGGTGATACTAATACAGATATGAAGACAGGAAAATCAGCAGGAATGTATACTATTGGTGTTACCTGGGGATTTAGAGATTATGAGGAATTAAGAGAACAGCAACCAGATGGGATAATAGACAAACCAGAAGAGATACTATCAATATTATAGAATAGTAAATGCTTAATATAAAGTATTTTCTTTTGAGATAGAATAAAGGATAAAGATATGATTATAAAACTAATGGCGAGTGATTTGGATGGAACACTATTACAAAATGGTTCAAGAACAGTTAGTGAAGAGGCACTTAAGATGATTGAAGAGCTGCAAAAGAGAGATGTAATATTTGCGGCAGCAAGCGGAAGACAATATTCAAGTCTTAGACGTCTTTTTGCCCCAGTTGCAGATAAGATGATGTATATCTGTGAGAATGGTGCGCTTGTAATGTACAAAGGGGAGGTATTGTCTAAATCTCCAATCGATAGGGAACTTGGAATCAGTATAATGAAGGATATTCAGGATACAGGAGAATGTGAGATTTTACTTTCAGGAGAAGATACATCTTATCTGATACCTAAAGATTCTGAATATGCAAGGCACATAGAGATTGATGTAATGAATAATATTAAGATTATAAATGATTTTGACGAAGTTCCAGAGGATTTTATTAAAATTTCGGTATATAACAAGTCAGGAATAGACAAGCACTCTGATTATTTTATAAATAAATGGGGCGATAAAGTTAAGGCTGTAATATCAGGAGAAAGATGGCTTGATTTTACGTCACTTGAGGTTAACAAAGGGGTAGCAATATCCAGTATTAAGAAGAAGATGGATATTGGATTTGAAGAAACAATGGTGTTTGGTGATAATTACAATGATATAGAGATGTTTTCGGAAGCATTTTTCAGTTATGCTATGACCAGCGCTGTATCTGAGATTAGAGCGTCCGCCAGATATGTTACACCATCGGTTGAAAGTATAATGTTTGATGTACTTAAAATGATAGGGAAATGAGGTAACTTTAATGAAATTATTGCATACTGGAGACTTACACATAGGTAAAGTTGTTAATGAAATGAGCATGTTAGAAGACCAACGCTTCGCGTTAAAGAGCATAGTGGATATAGCCATTAGAGAAAATGTAGATGGTGTTATTCTTGCTGGCGATTTATATGACAGGTCAGTTCCACCAGCCGAAGCAGTAGTTGTGTTGAATGATTTTTTGACAGAACTTGTGGACAAAGGTATAAAAGTATATGCAATAGCGGGTAATCATGATTCACCTGAAAGAATTAATTTTGTCAGCTCTATTTTGAGTAAGAATGGGATTTCAATATCTGGTATGTTTGATGGAAGGGTAATGAAGGATAGGTTCCATGATGAATTTGGAGATGTAAACATATATTTACTGCCATTTACCAAGCCATCATATGTTAAGAATTATTATGAAGTATCAGAAGATAGTGCAGATGAAGCAATGAGATGCATTATCAACGATATGAATATAGATGAAACAAAAAGAAATATTATGATAACTCATAATTTTGTGGTAAATGGAGATGAGGAGCCTATAACCAGTGACTCAGAGACACGATTATATGTAGGAGGGGCTGAAAATGTTGATGCTTCCTGCTTTGATAAGTTTGATTATACTGCACTGGGACATATTCACAGGGCATGCAGACTTGGAAAGAATAATGTATATTATGCAGGCTCGCCAATAAAGTATTCATTTTCAGAGACTTCCCATATTAAAAGTGTATATATTGTCGAGCTATTAGAAAAAGGCAGCGTTGATGTTCAAAAGATTGAATTGCCAATATATCACGATATGAGAAAAATAATAGGAGAATTACATAATCTTATATCCGATGAGGTAGTAAATGCATTTAATAATGAAGACTATATATGGGCAGTGTTAACAGATAGTGCTGAATTAATTGAACCAATGTCAGTACTTCGCAACAGATATCCTAATATTATGCAGGTTACAATAGAAAAGAAACAGAAAGAATTAAAAGAATCTGCTAAAAGGGAATATGGAGTTAAGAGTAAATCGCCAGAGGAACTATATTTGGAATTCTATGAATTTGTTACATGCAGAGAATTGAGTGATGAGCATGTAACAGTTATAAGTGAGATTGTAGAAGAAGCGGAGGGTGTAAGAAGATGAAACCATTAAAACTTGAAATATCAGCATTTGGACCATACAAAGATAAGGAGTTAATAGATTTCAAAAAGGTTGGAAGTAAAGGACTTTTCCTTATTACAGGTCCTACAGGGGCAGGGAAAACAACAATATTTGATGCTATCGCATATGCACTTTTTGGTGAGGTGAGTGGTAATATAAGAGATAAAGATGAGCTTAGAAGCGATTTTGCAACAAATGGGGAATCCTCATATGTGGAACTTACATTTGCACATAGAGATATTATATATAGTGTCAGACGTAATCCTAAATATATGAGACTTAAGCGAGGAAAGACTGATGAATACATATTAGAAAAAGAAAAAGCGGTATTGTCTGTTTTAGAAGAGGATACATATGTTGTTAAGGCTGATGGCTCTAAGGAAGTAACTGATAAGATACATAGTGTAATTGGACTTGATTATCATCAATTTAAGCAGATTTCTATGATAGCTCAAGGAGAATTTCAAGAGCTTCTTATTGCTTCGTCCAAAGACAGAACTAAGATATTTAGAGATATTTTTCATACAGAAATCTATGATGATATGCAGAATATTATGGCAAAGAAGTCTAAGGAGCTATATATTAAGATATGTGCGCTAGATAATAAACTTGAGGAAGCACTTGCTTCGGTTACTTCTGATAATGAAGATATTAATGTATTTAAAAATCAGGAGAAACCAGAATACGAGAAAATCATTGCATTGTTAAAAGAACAGAATAAATCAGATAAAGCTGCTGAAAAGTCAGCATTTAATGAACTGTCTCAGTATAATGCTATAGTAAAAGAGAATATTGAGTTTATTAATAATGGACAACATATGAATGAACAGATAGATAAGTTAAAAGAATCAAATGATAAGCTAAATCTGCTTATTGATAAGAATGACATAATGCAGATGGAGGAAGAAAGATATAATCAGGGTTTTAAGTATCAATTAGTTAGGGAGAGGGAGCTGCATTTTGAGTCTTTAAAGAAGACATTAGAGAAAAAAGAAGAAGAACTTAATAATATTGATAAAGAAGCAGCTGAAATGATAGTTCATCTGAATCAGGTTATGGTAGAATATGTTAGGCTTAATGAAAAAGAAGATGATTTACAAGGATATGAGAATAAGATATTAGAATTAAAAGAGTATATTAGATTTGTAAACGAATATAATGATGAAAATAATAATTTGTCAATGCTTCAAGCAGAATATATTGAAGCTGAAGAAAATGCAACAGTTAAAAGACAGATTTATGAGAATAAGGATAGAGAATTTAAACGAGCTTCTGCAGGTATTTTAGCTAAAGACTTAACGGATAATAAACCTTGTCCAGTGTGTGGTTCTTTAGTACATCCAAGTCCTGCCCAGATTACGGAGGAAGTTCCAACAGAGATTCAGATTAAAGCCTTAGAGCAGGATTATGTTACAGCCATGAATGATGCGAGTACTAAGAATGAATTGGCCGTTCTTAGCAATAAAAAAGTTAAAACGATGCTGGAAAACTTAAACAATCTTAAAATAGCCAATATTACGACATCTGAATTAGAGAGTAAGATTGCTAATACGGTTAAGCTTAGAGATGATTTACACCAAAGTATAGATAATATTAAGAAGAACTATGATAAATATAATCTTGAAACGGAAAATTATAAAATCTTGATTATTAAAACGGAAAATGACTGTAATAAACTAAAAGATGAAATAGCATCTACAGAAAAGGAATTTAAACGTTTTCTACATGCCAATGATTTTGAAAGTATTGAGGAATATAGGCTTTCATTTATTGAAAGCGCTGAATTAACAAGGCTGAAAAAGGAAGTTGATAGCTATAAAACTGAAAGAAAATCTCTTGAAGATTATGTTACAACTCTAAATGCAGAAGTGGGAGAAAACAAGAAGATTGATCTTTTAGAGGCTAAAGAGAGGCTTACTATTGCTGAACAAAAGAGGGATGAAATTATTAATCATAAAGAAATCATTTCAGGAAGACTAAAGGGTAACTTGAATCTGATATCTTCTATAGAAGATAAGTTTAAGTTAAGAGAAAGATTTGCTCATGAATATGGAATTATTAAGGATCTAGAGTTGGTATCTAAGGGTAATAATAATAAAAATATAATTTTTGAACAATATGTTTTATCAGCATATTTTGATGATATTTTAAGGGCAGCTAATATGCGTTTAGACACTATGTCTAATGGACGTTATGAACTTTACAGGGTTAAGGAAGCGGTAAGCGCAAAAAGTAAGGAAAGCTTAGATATTGTAGTATCGGATAATTATACTGGAAAGAACCGCTCTGTTAAAACTTTGTCTGGAGGAGAAACATTTAAGGCAGCATTGTCACTGGCTCTTGGAATGTCAGATGTAGTTCAGCAAAATGCAGGTGGAATAGAAGTTGATACTCTATTTGTGGATGAAGGATTTGGTGCGCTGGATATGGAATCTTTAGAACAGGCAATAGAAGCCTTGACATCTTTGACAGAAAATAATAAACTGATTGGTATAATTTCTCATGTGAGTGAATTAAAAGAGAGAATTGACAACCAGATAATAATTGAAAAAACAAATATAGGAAGCAGGATTGTGAGTTAATGCGCAGAATATCATATAAATTAACAACTATTATACTAATGATAATAATTATATTTAATATATCCGGGTGTGGTAAGAAGATTTATCTTACAACAGGTCTTAGCTCAAATGAGATTCTTAAGATTAATGGCAGCACCTGTTCAAAAGGTGAAGCTATGCTTCTTTTAACTAATGAACAGTGTACATATGAGAATGCATTTGGAAGTGATATCTGGAGTAAATATTTTGATGGTGAAAGTCTTCAGAGCAGGATAATGTATACTGTTAAGACTCAATTATCTACAATAAAATGTATGGCAGAGTTTGCAAAAGAAAAGAATATTAAACTTACAGAAGCTGAAAATACCAAGGTTACAGATGCTGCATCTATATATTATACTTCTCTAAATGATGATGAGATTTCATATATGGGAGTTGACGAAGCTACGATTATTTCGCTATATACCAATATGGCCTTAGCTCAAAAGGTATATAATGATATGACAGCTCAATATAAGTTTGAAGTTAGTGATGCAGATGCTAAAGTCATTAAAGTTAAATATATTATGAAAAAATATAATGATACTAATAAAGAAGAGATTCTTGCTAAGATGAATAATATTAAAGAGCTTGTTTCACAGGGTACAGATTTTAATACTCTTGCAAGTCAGGAAAGCGATGATGAATCAACAGAATGTGAAGTAGCAAAAGGCTCAGAAGTAGATGAAAATTTTGCTGATTCAGCATTTAAGCTTAGCACTAATGAAGTTAGCGAGGTAATAGAATCAAAATCAGCATTTTATATAATTAAATGTACTAATGATTATATTGAAGATAGGACTATTGCTAATAAGGAAATAGTAGCAAATAATATGAAGGCAGAGAAATTTAGAGAAGAATATAATCCATTTATGGAAAAGGTTACTTCTGAGTTTAATAATAATGTATGGGAGAAGATAGTATTTGAATATAAAGAAGATATAAATACATCTAATTTATTTGATGTATATCAGGAAAATGCTACGCAGAGCAATTAGGAGAACAAGATGGATAACAAAGAAACAGAACAGGCATATGAAAAGTGGCAAAGATGCGTAATGAATGTAAATGTTGCATTGACATTGATATGTATTATTGTAGAGATGATTGCGTTTTTAACGTTTTTATATAAGGGTAAGATAGAAACGGGAGTTTTGTTTTATGTTATGGTATACATTGTTTTGCCAAGTATATTAAATATAATTGCAATAGTGATAGGATATTTTTTAATAAATAACGATAGAATAGAAGATAGTATTAAAAATTATATACCTAATCTGGTTTCGTTGATTATGGCTTTGAGTATAGCCTGTGTACATAATCTGTTTCCAGTAGTAATAGTGGCATATGCTATTTCTATAATACTTACATCTGTCTATGGAGACCGAAAACTGACAAGAGGAATAACAGGAATTGGATTTGTATTTATGATAATAAGCACAGGTAAGGCGATGATTGATGGAAGATTTGATAATTTGGATTATGGCATTAATTACCTGATTAGTTTCGCAATGGTTGTAGCATCTTATTATGCTACTCCTCAAATAATAAAATACGAGAGTATTAAACGTAAGATGTTTGCCGCCAGTATAGAGGAAAAGGAAGATTTGGAGAAAAAAACTGCTTAATGACAATTTTACTGGGTTATATAATCATACAGCGTTTTATTCAATGCTTGCTCTTGAAATAGACAGAATAAAGCAAGATGGTAAGGCGCTTGCTGTTGCAGTTATTGATTTGGATGACTTTAAAATGGTAAATGATTATTATGGGCATAGAGCAGGAGACTCAGTACTTTTGGCATTTACAGGTGTACTTAAAAAATACTGTAGTGATATGATAAGTGCTTCAAGATACGGCGGAGAAGAGTTTGCTATAATATTTACAGAGGTGGCAGCTGAGAACCCTGCTTATATTATGGAGAAAATCAGGGAAGATTTTAATGATATTAGTATTCTTGAAATGGAAAAAGAAAAGGTTACTTTTAGCTGTGGACTTGCATATTGGAAAAGTGGAATGTCAGCAGAAAATTTATTTACGGCAGCAGATAGTGCTATGTACCAGGCAAAGGAAAAAGGAAAAAACTGTATTGTAACTGTATCGTAATTATAGTACAATGTTGCATAGACGTTTGATTTTAGAATGTTCTAAGATATATGAAATATTAAAGAATTTGCTAAAAGTATAACTTAGAGTTATATAATGCAAGAAATAGGAGTTTTACCAATATGAATAGATTTATAGAATTACTTAAGAAATATCTTAATAAAGAGACAATATCATATCTTATCTTTGGAGTTCTGACTACGGTAGTTAATTGGATAGCATTCTTTCTACTATATAGGGATGGCGCAGGAATAGGTAAATTATTAGCCAATAATATAGCCTGGGCGATTTCAGTGTTGTTTGCATATATTACTAATAAACTATTTGTATTTGATGTGAAGAGTTTTGCACCTAAGATTCTGGTAAAAGAGATTCCATCTTTCTTAGGAGCTAGAATATTTTCACTATTGATTGAAGATGCTGCATTATGGTTTGCAGGAGCTGTTGGATTTAGTATTAATGTTATGAAGATACTTATTGCAGTAGTGGTTGTGTTATTAAATTATGTATTTAGTAAACTGATTATTTTTAGAAAAGGAAAGGAAAAAACGGAGGAATGTTAAAACAAAAACGAACTTTTTCAGACTGGATTAAGGATAATATGGCAATATTGCTTGCATTTATTATTCCAGTAGTCATTATGATTGGTGTTTATATTATTAGAGAAATCTATCCATTTGGTGATCAGATGTATCTACGGAGTGATATGTATCATCAATATGCTCCATTTTATGAGGAATTATATAGTAAATTAACATCAGGCGGAAGTCTTACGTATTCATGGAATATTGGCGGAGGTATTAATTTTACAGCATTATATGCATATTATCTGGCAAGTCCAATTAACCTTTTATTGGGACTCGCACCAGAAGGACACATAATAGAAATTATGAGTGCAATTATAATTGCAAAGATTGGTCTTTCTAGTGCAGCATGTACTTACTATCTTAAAAAACACTTTAATGTTAAAGGGTTAAGTGTTGCAGTATTTGGTGTTTTCTATGGATTAAGTTCATATTTTGCAGCTTTTAGCTGGAATATAATGTGGCTCGACTGCATGATTTTACTTCCAATTATTATTTTGGGACTTGAAAGACTTGTTAAAGAGCGTAAATGCTTTTTATATTGTATTTCACTTGGAATAGCAATATTTTCCAACTATTATATAGCTATTATGCTTTGCATATTTAGCGTGTTATATTTTATTGTTTTATTATTATGTGATAATGCTAAGAAAGACAGGAAATATTACATTACTACATTTAAGAATTTTGCTTTATATTCTGTTATTGCAGGAGGAATGGCAGCATGTATTCTTATTCCTGAGATTTTGGCATTGCAGACAACGGTGTCTGGGGATATGAACTTTCCAGATACATTAGTTAACTATTTTTCAATATTAGATATGCTTTCCAGGTCTTTGATTAATGTAGAAACGGCAATATTTTCTGCACACGATCCTAATCTATATTGTACAGTTGCGGTATTTGTATTGATTCCTCTTTATGCAATTTGCAGTAAAGTGGATAAAAAAGAGAAAGCATGCAAGATTGGATTAATTATTCTATTCTTTATTAGTTTTAATACTAATATACCTAACTATATCTGGCATGGATTTCATTTTCCAAACAGTCTTCCAGCAAGAGAATCTTTCATATATATATTCTTAATTCTTGTTATGGGATATGAAGCAATGCTTCACTTGAAGTCATTTACATCAAGACAGTTTAATGCGGCAGTAGCAGGTGCTGTAGGTCTGATTCTTATAATAGAAAAACTGTATGTTAGTGATGATTATAGTTTTGAAATTATATATACAAGTTTGGCATTTATTGGTTTATATTATCTCGTAGGAACGTTATATCGAAAGAATTATACTAAGAAAAGTGTAATTATATATCTTCTGTTTGTAGTTGCTATAGCTGAGACGGCTATTAATACTGAACAAACTGCAGTTGGTAAGACAAGCAGGACATATTATGTAGAAGATAATGCTGCTATTGAAAATATGGTTGCTAAGGCAAATGAGGATGAAGGAGATAACTCTTTCTTTAGAATTGAAAAAGTAGAAGGAAGCAGAAGAACTAAGAATGATGCTGCATGGCATCAATATAGAGGTCTTTCTACATTTACATCTACTACTAATGCATCATTAGCTGATTTCCTCGGATATATGGGAACCGAAAAATCTACTAATTCATATTCATATTTTGGGGCAACACCATTGTTTTCATCAATGTTTTCAGTAAAGTATGTATTTAGCAATTATTTACTTGAAGATACAGACTTGTGCAGCTTGTATGCATCTGATGAAGGTGCTTCAAGATATATGTATAAGAATAATTATACATTGCCATTAGGATTTATGGTTCCTAAAGATTTGAATGATACATGGGAAGTTGCAGGTAATAATCCATTTGCTATACAGAATCAGTTTGTAGAGGAAACAACAGGTATTTCTGATTTGTTTAAACAGGTAAGAGTAACAGTTTCAGGTTCTACAGTAACAGTAGAGACAGAAAATGCAGGACATATATTTATTTATCTTACAACGTATACTGAGAAAATTTATACTAATATAGCTCAGGCCGATGGTACTTATGTTTCTAATAACAATTATTCAGGACTCAAACATAGGCACGTAGTTGACCTTGGTGAGGTACCGGCTAATTCGATAATTACAATAACACCAGATGATTCATCATTAACAAATCTTCAGTTATATGCATATAATTTTGATACCAATGCATTTAAGGCCGCTTATGAGAAGCTTAATGCTCATCCATATGATATAACAACATTTGAAGATAACTATATATGTGGTGATATTACAGCTGATGAAGATGGACTTATGTATACATCTATAAATTACGATAAAGGTTGGACCGCATATGTAGATGGTGAAAAAACAGATATTGTAGCTTTTAAAGATGCACTTGTAGCTGTACCAGTAAAGGCTGGAACTCATAAAGTTGAATTTAAGTATACACCACCAGGATTGGTAATAGGAATCTGCATTTCAGTATTCTTTGTATTGTTACTCATTGGAATAATAATTTATTATAGAGTAAAGAAAAATAAGAAAACATTATTAGAAGAACAACAGGTAGAGGAACAGCAGATAGAGGAACAACAGATAGAGGAACAACAGGTAGAGGAGCAGCAACTAGAAGAACAACGGATAATAGAGAGCGTTGATTCAATTATTGATGAAGAAGAAGCAAATCTAGAGAGCGAAGATTTGGAGTAAGTTTCTATTATATAATATAGGGTAGGTATCTAAAAAGATACCTACCCTATATTTACTCCATAGAAAATCGTGCAGCAACATGAAACATTTAAGAAGAATGCGAAGCATTCTTCCAAGCGCTTGTGCTGACAAGCGCTTTTTTACTCCATAGAAAATCGTGCAGCAACATGAAACATTTAAGAAGAATGCGAAGCATTCTTCCAAGCGCTTGTGCTGACAAGCGCTTTTTTACTCCATAGAAAATCGCGCAGCAACATGAAACATTTAAGAAGAATGCTTATTATTAATATTCTAAAGTTACTAAATCAAATATTATTTGTTCTTTTCGATTTCTGCCATCTTCATTGCACGAACTTTAAGTGAAAGTCCGAAAAGATTAATGAATCCTTCAGCATCATGGTGATCATATAATTCGCCAGTAGTGAAGCTTGCAAGTGACTCACTATATAATGAGTAAGGTGAAGTTGTTCCTGCTTTAATGATGTTACCTTTGTAAAGCTTAAATTTAACTTCTCCAGTCACATACTGCTGTGTTGATTCAACAAAAGCCTGAAGAGCTTCACGAAGTGGTGTGAACCATTTACCTTCATATACTACATCTGCAAATTTGTTAGCAATCTCTTTTTTAACTGTAAGTGTTGAACGGTCAAGAATTAATTCTTCTAACTGGGTATGTGCTTCCATAAGAATTGTTCCGCCTGGAGTTTCATAAACGCCACGTGATTTCATACCAACAACACGGTTCTCAACGATATCAACAATACCAATACCATGTTTGCCACCAAGTTCATTTAATTTCTCAATAATTGCAGAAGCTTTCATTTTTTCGCCATTAACACTTGTAGGAACACCTTTTTCAAATGTCATTGTAACATATTCGCCCTCTTCAGGAGCTTTTTCAGGTGATACACCTAATACAAGAAGGTGATCATAGTTTGGCTCATTAGCTGGGTCTTCAAGTTCAAGGCCTTCATGACTGATGTGCCATAAGTTACGGTCACGGCTGTAACTGGAATCTGTAGAGAAAGGAAGATCGATTCCGTGCTGTTTGCAGTATTCTATTTCTTCTTCACGTGACTGCATTTTCCATGTATCATTGCATCTCCAAGGAGCAATAATCTTAAGGTCTGGAGCTAAAGCTTTAATTCCTAATTCAAAACGAACCTGATCATTTCCTTTGCCTGTTGCGCCATGACAGATAGCAACAGCACCTTCTTGTCTTGCGATTTCTACAAGACGTTTGGCAATAACAGGTCTGGCCATTGAAGTACCAAGTAAATATTTATTCTCATATACAGCGTTAGCCTGTACACAAGGGATAACGTAATCATCTACAAATTCATCTGTAAGATGTTCTATGTATAATTTTTCAGCACCAGATAATTTGGCTCTTTCTTCAAGACCATCCAATTCATTGCCCTGTCCAACATCAGCACATACGCAAACTACATCATAATCGTAGTTTTCCTTTAACCAAGGTATAATTGCTGTTGTGTCTAATCCGCCTGAATAAGCTAAAATAACTTTTTCTTTCATGAGAATCCTCCATTCAAAATGTATATTATTAATATTTATGCATAAAATCAATTGCTTTATGCAAGATATTATAAATATACATCATAAGGAAACAAAAATCAATGGGGAATTTAACGTATTTAAAAAAATACAAAAAAATATTGCATATTATGCAAAATGGATGTATAATTATTAACATTAAAAAAAGAAGGTATTTACAATTGCCTTTAAATAAGATACATTATAGTATTATAAGAATTTTTAGTGTGCATAGGCATACGGAAAAGAGGTCATATGATAAAAGCAGGAATAATTGGATCAACTGGATATGCAGGCGTTGAATTAGTAAGATTACTTACTCAGCATAGATATGTAGAAATCAAGTGGTATGGTTCAAGAAGTTATATAGATAAGAAATATTATGAAGTATTTAACAATATGTTTCAGATAGTTGACGAAAAATGCATGGATGATAATATGGATGAACTTGCAGAGGCAGTTGATGTTATATTCACAGCAACGCCACAGGGCTTATGTTCAACACTTGTTAATGAAGAGATTCTTAAAAAGGTAAAGATTGTTGATCTTAGTGCAGATTTCCGTATAAAGGATGTTGCTACATATGAAAAATGGTATGGATTGGAACATAAGAGTCCAGAGTTTATTGAGGAAGCAGTTTATGGCTTGTGTGAGATAAACAGGGATAAAGTTAAAAATGCCAGACTTGTAGCTAATCCTGGATGTTATCCAACTTGTTCTTTCCTATCTATATACCCAATGGTTAAGGAAGGTCTAATTGATCCGAACACAATCATTATAGATGCAAAATCAGGAACATCAGGAGCAGGACGTGGCGCTAAAGTTAATAATCTCTTCTGCGAGGTTAATGAGAATATTAAAGCATATGGTGTTACAACTCATAGACATATACCAGAGATTGAAGAACAGTTATCTTATGCATCTGGTACTGATGTAGTAATCAATTTCACACCTCATCTTGTACCAATGAATAGAGGAATTCTTGTTACAGCATATGCTTCACTGAAAAAAGATGTGAAATATGATGAGGTTAAGGCTGTATATGATAAATACTATTCAAATGAGACATTTGTAAGAGTATTAGATAAAGATGTACCACCTGAGACAAGATGGGTAGAAGGTAGTAATTACGTTGATGTTAATTTTAAAATAGATGAGAGAACACATAGAATTATTATGATGGGCGCACTTGATAATGTAATTAAAGGTGCTGCAGGTCAGGCGGTACAGAATATGAATCTTATGTTTGGATTTGAGGAAACAGAAGGATTAATGCAGGTACCAATGTTCCCATAAAACTAGTTAGATTTGTGTCTGCGCGTTGTTTGACACAAAGGCTATTATTCATAAAAGGCAACGCAGAAATGAGGATTTTATATGAAGAAAATAGATGGCGGTATTACCGCTGCAACAGGTTTTAGTGCAACTGGTATTGAAGTAGGGATTAAAGAAGGCCATTCAGGTAAGAAAGATATGGCTATGGTATATAGTTTAGCACCTTGCAAGGTTGCAGGAACATTTACAACTAATAAAGTAAAGGCTGCTCCAGTAAAATGGGATATGGAAGTTGTTCATAATAGTGACTTTGCACAGGCAATTATCATTAATAGTGGAGTTGCTAATGCATGTACAGGTACTGAAGGATATGGATATTGTCATGATTTATCAGCAGAAGTCGGCAAGGCTTTAAAAGTTCCTACAGAGTCAGTTCTAGTAGCATCTACAGGTGTTATTGGTAAGCAGTTGCCAATGGATAAGATGCTTGCAGGTATTCCCAAGCTTGCGATGAATCTTGGAACTAGCAAAGAAGATGGAACACTTGCAGCAGAAGCTATTATGACAACGGATACAGTTTCAAAGCAGATAGCATTTGAAATTGAAATCGGAGGAAAAAAGGCAGTTATTGGAGGTATGTGCAAAGGTTCAGGGATGATTCATCCAAATATGTGTACAATGCTTTCATTTGTAACTACTGATGTTAATATCTCTAAGAAGATGTTACAGACAGCATTAAGCGAAGATGTTTTAGATACATATAATATGATTTCAGTTGATGGAGATACATCAACAAATGATACATTACTAGCATTATCTAATGGATTATGCGGTAATGAAGAGATTACAGAAAAGAATGAAGATTACTATACATTTGCAAGAGCTCTTAATGAAGTAAACACTTATCTTGCTAAGAAGATGGCAGGAGATGGAGAAGGTGCAACTGCATTATTTGAAGTTAAGGTAATAAATGCCAAGACCAAAGAAGATGCTGTAACAATGAGTAAATCAATTGTAACTTCAAGTCTGGTTAAAGCAGCTATATATGGACATGATGCTAACTGGGGACGTATTCTATGTGCAATGGGATATTCTGGAGTTGATTTTGACCCTGAAAAGTCAGATATTTACTTTGAAAGTAAAGCTGGAAAGATTAAGATTGTTGAAGATGGTACAGCTACAGACTATAGTGAAGAAGAAGCAACTAAGATTCTTTCAGAACCTGAGGTAACTGCAATTGCAGATATTAAGATGGGAGACAAAGAAGCAACAGCATGGGGTTGTGATCTTACTTATGATTATGTTAAAATAAATGCGGATTATCGCAGCTAGAAAGGAAATGTTATAATGGGAATGGAACAGTGGCTTGAAAAAGCAAATGTATTAATAGAGGCTTTGCCTTATATTCAGAGATTTAATAGAAAGATTATCGTTGTTAAATACGGCGGAAGTGCAATGGTTGATGACGAATTAAAGAAAAATGTTATTAAAGATGTTACGCTGCTTAAGCTGGTTGGCTTTAAACCTATCATTGTTCATGGTGGAGGAAAAGAAATCAGCTCATGGGTAAAAAAAGCAGGAATGGAGCCTAAATTCATTAATGGATTAAGAGTAACAGATGCGCCAACTATGGAGATTGCAGAGATGGTTCTGAGCAGGGTTAACAAAGGTCTGGTTCAGATGGTAGAAGAACTTGGTGTTAAAGCAATAGGAATTAGTGGTAAAGATGGAAGACTTCTCAATGTAGAAAAGAAGTTATCTGACGGTGAAGATATTGGATTTGTAGGAGAGATTACTAATGTTAATGCAGATATTCTTTACGATTTACTTGAAAAAGACTATTTACCTATAGTATGCCCAATAGGAATGGATGAAAAATTTCAGACTTATAATATTAATGCAGATGATGCAGCTTGCGCTATAGCTACAGCAGTACATGCTGAAAAGCTGGCATTTCTTACAGATATTGAAGGTGTATACAGAGATAAAGAAGATAAGTCTACACTTATTTCAGAGCTTACGGTAGATGAAGCTAAAGAGCTGATAGGTGGCGGAACAATAGGCGGTGGAATGCTTCCTAAACTTAATAACTGTATAGATGCAATTGAAAATGGTGTATCCAGAGTTCATATTTTAGATGGAAGAATTCTTCATTGTCTTTTACTTGAGATATTTACTAACAAGGGCATTGGAACTGCAATACTTGGCGAAGAAGAGACAAAGTTCTATAAGGAAGAAAAGTAACCCTCGTGATATTGAAAATATTAATAATACAAATAATACAAGTATAATATTATTTATATTTAGAAAGCGTGATGAAAATTAATAAACAAGAATATATTGACCAGGCTGAAAAAGTACTTTTTCATACATATAATCGCTATAAGATAGTACTTGATAAAGCAGATGGTGTGTATCTCTATGATACTGATGGCAAGAAATATCTTGATTTTGCAGCAGGAATAGCTGTATATGCTTTTGGTTATGGTAATAAGGAATTAAATGATGCTATGAAAGAGCAGATAGATAAGCTGATTCATACATCAAATCTATACTATAATGTTCCTTCGATTGAAGCTGCTACAAAACTTACTAAGATTTCGGGAATGGACCGTGTATTTTTTACAAATAGTGGTACAGAAGCAATAGAAGGAGCCATTAAGCTTGCACGTAAATATGCATATAATAAGGATGGAAAAACAGACCATGAGATTATAGCCATGAATCATTCATTTCATGGCAGAAGTTTAGGAGCTTTATCAGTTACAGGCAATGCTAAATATCAGGAAGCATTTAAGCCACTAATAGGTGGAGTAAAGTTTGCAGAATATAACAATCTTGACAGTATAAAATCCCTTGTAAATGATAAGACTTGTGCTATTATCCTAGAAACAGTTCAAGGAGAAGGTGGAATATATCCAGCAACAGATGAATTTATAAAAGGAATCCGTAAAATCTGTGATGAAAAAGATATAGTTATGATTTGTGATGAAATTCAATGTGGACTTGGACGTACAGGCAGGATGTTTGCATATGAAAACTATGGGATTAAACCAGATGTAATTACAGTAGCAAAAGCACTTGGATGTGGAGTTCCTGTTGGAGCATTTCTTGCTATAGATAAAGTTGCAAGTGCTATGGTACCAGGGGACCATGGAACTACATATGGTGGTAATCCATTTGCAACAGCAGCAGTTAACAAAGTGATGGATATGTTTGCTAATCCAGAAGTGCTAAAGCATGTTAATGAAGTAAGCTCATATCTTGAAAAAAGGCTTGATGAACTTATTAAAAAACATGATTGCATAGAAGCTCGACGTGGAAAAGGTCTTATGCAGGGGCTTGTTCTTAATAAGCCAATAGGAGAAATAATTCTCAAAGCTCATGAAAAAGGACTTATTATTATATCAGCAGGTACTAATGTGCTTCGTATGGTGCCTCCGCTTATTATCACAAATGAAAATGTAGATGAGATGATAGATATACTTGATTCGATACTTGACTGATTTGTGAAAGGAAATATAATATGAAACGAAAAATACCGGGAATTATTATTATGATTCTTTTGACAGTAGTAGTTGTGATACTTGGAAAAGAATATAAAGAGAATAGAACAGATGAGAAAAATAAGCAGATTCAAAATTCAACTGATAACTCATACAGACCAAACGGTGTGCTAAATCTATGGTATTCTGACAAGGATGTTCAGGCTTATGTCGAGAGTGTTGCAACAGAATTTTCGGATGAATATGACATAACAATTAATTGTATTTATCAGCCAGATGTAGAATATATTAATAATATTTCTGCTAATAAGAATGCCGAAGAAGGAAGGCCAGATCTGTATATTATGAAAAGTGACAGATTAGAGCAGGCGGTACTTTTAGGCGTAACTGAAGAAAATACGGATACAGATATATACAATGAAGCAAATTATTCTAAAATGGCAATTAATATGGCATCATTTAAGGACAAACTTGTTTCATATCCTATGTTTTTTACTACGTCAGCATTAGTCTATAATAAAAAATATGTTACAACGGTACCTGATAATTTTGACGCAATTAAGACATTTGCAGATGAATTTGAGACAGGTGACAGTACTGTTGAGAATATACTTCAATGGGATGTAAGTTCAATATTTTATAACTTTGGCTTCATGGGAAAATATATTGATCTTGCAGGAGATAAGGGCGAAGATATCTCAAAGGTGGATACTAATAATGAAAGAGTAAAAGCTGCTGCTAATTATTTTCATGATTTATATTCATATTTTTCAATAGATATAAACACAATTAATTATGATACAATGATTAATGAATTTATAAATGGAAAGACAGTATTTACAATTCTTGGAGTAGATGGAATTAAGAAAGTTGAAGCATCTGAGCTGGATTTTGGAGTTACATCAATTCCTAATCTGACAAATGAGCTAGAGACTAAGACTTTGTCAGTAAGCCAGAATATAGCAGTCAATCCATATTCACAGAATAAGGAAGCTGCTAAAATGTTTGCAAAAGCATTGTCATATGATCATGCTAATGAAATATATGAGATGACTGACAGAATTCCATCAAGAGAATATGAAACAGATTCAGTTGTACTCAATACTATGTGGAAAATATATGAGAATTCAAAATGTTTTCCTAAATTAAGAGTAACAAGCAATTACTGGCTTCTTATAGAAAATGCATATAAGAATATCTGGAAGGGTGAAGATGCAGATACTATTATGAACAAATTAGAAGAAGACCTTATTGCTTCAAATAATTGATTAAATACCTCCGCTTTTGGATAAAATATAGTTTGTGTAGCATATGATTAACTATATAAGACCAAGTGGAGGTATTTTTATGATTGGATTTGTAATGGCACTTGTTTCAGGTGCACTAATGAGCGTTCAGGGAGTGTTTAATACTGGGGTTACTAAAGCAACAAGTATATGGGTGAGCAACTGTTTTGTTCAGCTTACAGCATTAATAGTGTGTCTGGCTGCATGGTTTTTTACTGGAAGAGAAAGCTTTTCAGCTCTTGCTAAAGTAGACTCAAAATATATGCTTTTAGGAGGAGTTATTGGTGCATTTATCACATTTACGGTAATTAAGAGCATGGGAAGTCTTGGTCCTGCAAAAGCTGTAATGATTATAGTTATTTCACAGTTAATTGCAGCGTATCTAATAGAAGTATTCGGATTGTTTGGAGTAGAGAAAGTAGGCTTTGAATGGAGAAAAATAGTAGGTATGGTTATTGCCATCATTGGAGTTGTTATTTTTAAAAAATAACAGTTGTAAATTTAATCTGTTTGGGTTAGTATTAAAGTACGGTGTTTTGAGGGAATCTCTTTATGAAAAGGAGAGATAAAATGCCAAACAAAACTATTAAAAAACTACTAATTATTATGACTTTTTTATTGTGTGGATTGCTATATAGCTGTTCTGCACCAAAAGGCTCACAGGAGATTACATTTTCAAGAGAAGATAATGCTACAAAGAATGAAAATGATAGTTACAATGCTAGTGATGCAATTAAAGAAAGTACTAAAGGTCAATCAATATATGTGGACATTTCAGGAGAAGTGATTAATCCTGGTGTGTACGAGGTAGAAGAGGGAGCAAGAATCTATCGGGTGATAGAGCTTGCTGGAGGATTTACTGAGCAGGCTGTTATCGATTATGTTAACAGAGCTAAAGTAGTTAGTGATTCTGAGAAGATAGTAATTCCATCCAAAGAAGATATAGCTAATGGAATTATTAGTATGGATACTAGCAATCAAGAACATGTGAAGGAAAAAAATAATCTTGTTAACCTTAACACTTCCACTAAAGAAGAACTTATGACTCTTCCTGGAATTGGTGAATCTAAGGCTAATAGTATTATTGATTACAGAGAGAATATAGGTAAATTTACCTGTATTGAGGATATTATGAAGATATCAGGAATTAAAGAAGCTGCATTTGCCAAGATAAAGGACAATATCAAGGTATAGTTAAGTAGAAAGGTTACGGTGCAAGAATGGGGAACAAAGTTCTGGTAGTAGACGACGAAAAGCTGATTGTAAAAGGTATCAAATTCAGTCTTTTACAGGATAGTATGGAAGTAGATTGTGCATATGATGGAGAAGAAGCAGTTGAGTTAGCAAAACAAAAAGAATATGATGTTGTACTTTTAGATGTTATGTTACCAAAACTGAATGGTTTTGAAGTATGTCAGGCAATCAGGGAATTCTCTGATATGCCAATTATTATGCTCACCGCCAAGGGTGATGATATGGATAAGATTCTTGGTCTTGAGTATGGTGCAGATGACTATATAACCAAGCCATTTAATATATTAGAAGTTAAGGCAAGAATTAAGGCTATTATGAGAAGAAATGCTAAGAATAATGCTAAAGAAGTGCCTGAGAATATTATAGAGAAGAATGGACTTAAGCTTGAAATTGATGGAAGAAGGGCATTTGTTGATGCTGTTGAAGTTAATCTTACAGCTAAAGAATTTGATCTTTTAGAATTATTAGTTAAGAATCCAAATAAGGTTTACAATAGAGAAAACCTTTTGAATATCGTATGGGGATATGAGTATCCAGGCGATGTAAGAACAGTTGATGTACATGTAAGAAGACTTAGAGAGAAGATTGAGAGTAATCCTGGCGAACCTAAGTATGTACATACAAAGTGGGGAGTTGGTTACTATTTTAAAGGTTAGAATTAAGAATAAGTTCTTAAGAAGCCTTAGGTTTAGAATGCTTGCAGTTATTCTTATTGTTGGAATGCTACCTGTAATGTTTATGAAATATGCACTTCTTCAGAGCTATTCAGATGAATTAGTGGAGCAAAAAATAGAACGTATCCAGAGTCAGAGCGTTATAATAAGGGATAATCTAATCAAAGAAGGATATGATAAGAACAATATATCCGATTCTATTTCCAATGAGTTATCTCAGTTTTCAAGTATGTATGATGGAAGAGTTATTCTTATTAATCAGGATTATAAGATTGTTAAAGACACTTATGTTATGGATGAAGGCAAAATCAGTATTTCTGAGAATGTAATTAAGTGCTTTAATGGACAGAATATTTCTACATATAATAGCGATAATAATTACATTGAACTTACTTTGGCTATTAAAAACAGTGACAATAAGGACATTGACAGTGTTATGCTTATTACAATATCTACATTGGATGTTAAAGAGAATATTGCTGTTGTTACAAGGAAAGCGGTTATAATTGAGATAGTTATGTATCTTGTAATTGCACTTGTTGCTCTTTATTACTCATATTTTGCAATAAAGCCATTTAAGAAATTTGAGACTAAAGTTGAGGGTATGAGTGCGGGATTTCTTGATGAAAAACTGGATGCTACGGGGTATACAGAGACTGAACAACTAGCTGAAGCGTTTAATCATATGCTTGAACGTATGAAAAAACTTGATGATTCAAGGCAGGAGTTTGTATCAAATGTATCTCATGAACTTAAAACACCTATTACTTCTATCAAAGTTCTAGCAGATTCTTTGTTACTTCAGGAAGAAGCTCCAGCAGAGTTATATAGAGAATTCTTAAGTGATATAGTTGATGAGATTGACAGAGAGAATAAGATTATTACAGATTTACTTGATCTGGTTAAGCTTGATAAAACGAATGCTGAACTTCATGTTACAGAGATTAATATTAATGAGATGGTTGAACTTATATTAAAGAGACTTCGACCTATAGCGGCAAAGCGCAATATAGAGCTTGTTCTGGAAAGCTTTAGGCCTATTATTGCTGAGATTGACGAGGTCAAGCTCACTATTGCTATATCTAATCTCGTTGAAAATGCTATTAAGTATAATGTTACTGATGGCTGGGTAAGAGTATCACTAAATGCAGATCATAAGTATTTTTATATAAAAGTTGCAGATTCTGGTATTGGTATTCCAGAAGACTGTGCAGAACATGTTTTTGAGAGATTCTATAGAGTTGATAAGACAAGGTCAAGAGAGACTGGTGGAACTGGT
This sequence comes from uncultured Lachnospiraceae bacterium, assembly GCA_964572475.1. Classification (GTDB taxonomy): domain Bacteria; phylum Bacillota; class Clostridia; order Lachnospirales; family Lachnospiraceae; genus CAZNEZ01. Next base: position 6,232 of record CAZNEZ010000030.1, on the reverse strand, counting down.
TTAGGACTTGCTATTACTAAGAACGCTATAGCAATGCATAGAGGAATTATTAAGATATACAGTAAAGAAGGGGAGGGAACTACATTTACGGTAAGAATCCCCCTTAACCATATCGCGTAGAAAGGTGGCTACAGAATGAAAAGACGAATCATATCACTAATACTTATTATTACTATGATGTTAACTCTGGTATTCTCAATGTCTGGCTGTAGTTCAAACGATGATAATACTGAAGATGGTAATTATGAATTATACTATATTAACAAAGAGGGAACTAAACTAGAGACTATTAGCTATACTACAGATACTACGAATGTTGATGAGCTAATGACTGAGTTGATTGATGCAATGAATAAAGATACAGAGAATCTGGACTGCGCTAAGGCTAAGCCAGACAGTGTATCTATTCTTAAAGAAGAATTAGTAGATAATACAGCATACATTACATTTGATGCGGCATATACAAATATTAAAAAGTCTAATGAATTATTATATAGAGCAGCACTTGTACTTACACTTTCTCAGATAACTGGTATTGACTATGTAGGAATTAACATTAATGACCAGCCACTTACTGATTCAGAGGGAAATGTAGTAGGCAATATGAAAGCAGCCGATTTTGTTGATAGTACAAGTTCTTCGATTAATTCATATTATAGTGCTACTGTGACATTGTATTATGCCAATTCAAAGGGTGATAAACTTAAGACAGAAACATATGATGGTGTATACTCTAATAATGTTTCTTTAGAGAAGTATATTGTTGAGCGATTAATAAAAGGTCCTACAGTTGATGGACTTCAAAGAACTCTTCCAGAAGACATTAAGATATTAAGTATAATAACTAAGGATGGAGTATGTTACGTTAATTTTGATTCTAAATTTTTAACGGAGATATCATCTATTAGTGATGAAGTTGCAATTTATTCAATAGTTAATTCACTATCTGAATTAACATATATCAATAAAGTACAGATAAGCGTGGATAGTGAAACAAATGTTAAATTTCACAATAGTATTTCACTGAATGAAGCGTTTTCAAGGAATCTGGATATTGTTGTTAATACATCAGAGAGTGAATAGAAAGTAGGGTGTATAATTAAAAGACCATTGCTGATTTTGCTTGTGGCATTTGTGCTTGGAGAGCTGGCTCTGTCGCTGTATCAGCCTGAAGATGGTTTTAATAATAATGATTATGTCACTATATCTGGTATAGTGGATAAGATAGAAGAGACTGCATATGGCTTTAATTACTTTATTAAAAGTGATTTTTCATATATATGCAGTTCTTTTAGTACGCATAATCTGGAGTATGGTAATGAAGTAATTATTAGAGGAGTATATAAAGAGTTTCAAAATTCAAGGAATAAGGGAAATTTTGATGAAAAGTGGTATTACAATTCTATAGGATATTCAGGGAGAGTTGAGATTAAAAAGATAGAAGTGCTGGATCATTCTGTAGATAATATTAAAATTTTCCTGTCTGATGCAAGTGAAAAAATAAGGAAATCTATATACAGTATATGTAATGAAGGTGATGCTTCCATATTTGATGCAATGCTGCTTGGTAATAAAAAGGGTATAGATAGTGAAGTTAAGAAGCTTTTTAGCGATAGTGGGATTTCGCACATTTTGGTTATTTCAGGGCTGCATATTTCTATGATTGGTATGTGTATATATAATATTCTTAGAAAATTCACTAAAACTTTAAGCGCATCTATGGTCACAATTATAGTTATAATTTTATTTGGAATAATGTCTGGTGAAGGAGTATCTGCCAGAAGGGCAATTATTATGCTGATTATCAGGCTTGGAGCTGAGATATCGGGAAGAACTTATGATATGATATCAGCAATAGCTTGCGCGGGAATATTAATGCTAATGGATAATGGCCTACTGCTTATGAATTCTGGATTTCAGATGTCATTTGCATCAGTTGCAGGCATAGGCATATTTTATAATCCTATAAAAGATTTTCTGGCTGTTAATAGTAGGATAGGAAAGTCATTGTTAGCAAGCACGGTTATTACAATGGTGAATCTCCCCTTAATTGCATATAATTATTGCGAAATACCTACATACTCTATTCTATTAAACATTGTTGTCATTCCACTTATGGGTATTGTTCTAGTTTCAGGTGGTATGGGAGCATTTATTGGAATAATATCAAACTTTGCAGGTAAAATATCAATAGGAACAGGTTGTTTTATTATTCGATTTTATGAGGAAATATGCAAAATTAATGAAAAAATGCCCTTTAATTCAATAAGAACAGGACAACCACCTTTGATAAATATTGTAATATATTATGTAATCCTAGTAGTATTCTGTTTGATGTGTCTAAGGTTTAAGAATAAGATAAATGATATCGAAATCTGGCAGAAACGTTATGGAAAGAGAGCTATTGGTATTGCTGTTATGCTTTGTATAGTATTTGTATTACTTAGTAAAAAGAGCAATGATTTTATGATTACATTTATAGATGTTGGACAAGGTGATGGAATATTCATGAGAGAAAACGATACAACGTATCTTATAGATGGAGGAAGTACAGATGTTTCACAGGTTGGTAAGTACAGAATAATTCCATATCTGAAGTCTGAAGCGGTATCAAAGATTGATTATGCAATTATGACACATGCAGATAATGATCACATTAATGGACTAAAAGAGATATTAAATGGAGATGATATTAAGATTAAGACTCTTGTTATGCCGGTGACTAATCTGGTAGATGATGCTTATAACGAAATAGTCAAACTTGCAGAAGACGCAGGTACTGAGGTTATATATATTTGTGCAGGTGATGTTATTGCCAGCGGTATGGATTTTAGTATTACATGTATTCATCCGGATTCTGACTTTATAGCAGTTGATAGAAATGATTATTCTACAGTTCTTAAAGTATGCTATAAGGAGTTTGAGATTCTACTGACTGGAGATGTTACAGAAAGTGGAGAAAGGTCAATGCTCGAATATGTCAAAAAGGAAGATTATGATGTGATAAAGGTTGCTCATCATGGCTCTAAGTATTCCACTACAGAAGATTTTATAGATTTAATAAAACCAGAATATGCGATAATTTCATGTGGTGAAGATAATAGTTATGGGCATCCTCATGATGAGCTTATTAATAGATTGACCGATAAGAATATAGATATTAGCCTTACAAAAGATTGTGGAGCTATTACATTTACTGTAAATAATAACAGTATTAAGATGGAAAAGTACTGTTGTGATTGAAAAATAACAGATTGTCTGCTACTATTATTCTATTGCTCAATTATGATTATACAACAGAGAAATGGAGACAAAAATGAACAAAGAAAAAGGTTTTTATAGAATGGTTCTTGCATTGGTTATTCCTATAGCGCTTCAGAACTTAATTAATGTTGGGGTTCAGACAGCTGACGTTGTAATGCTTGGAAAAGTAAATCAAAATGTTTTAGCTGCATCATCATTAGCAGGTCAGATATCGTTTATACTTGATTTGTTTTTCTTTGGCATTACGTCAGGCGCATTAGTATTAACTTCACAATACTGGGGTAAGAATGACAAGACTACAATTGCTAAGATTATGGGTATAGCAATGAGAGTTTCTATATTGGCGGCAATTACTTTTACAGTTATAGCACAGATATTTCCATATCAGTTAATGAGAATATTTTCTTCAGAGGATATAATTATTAAAGAGGGAATAGATTATCTTAGAATTGTTAGCTTTAGCTATATATTTACGGCAGTAACACTTATATATCTGAATGTAATGAGAAGCGTGGAGAGAGTTGTAGTCTCTACAGTTATCTATCTTATATCACTTATCACTAATGTAATTTTGAATTCTATATTGATTTTTGGTCTTTTTGGTGTTCCGAAGCTTGGAATACAGGGAGCTGCAATTGCAACCCTGTGTGCCAGAATATTAGAATTTGTTATGGTATTGATTTATGATAAATTATTTAATAATGTTATTGAGTTTAAAATCAAGTATATATTTGCTAAAAACAGGATATTGTTTGCAGATTTCCTTAGATATTCGGCACCTGTAGTAATGAATGAACTAGCATGGGGAGCTGGATGTGCTGCAGTTACCGCGATTATGGGGCAGATGAGCAGTAATGTTGTGGCAGCTAATTCTATTGTTCAGGTTACAAGAAGACTTTCTACAGTTGTGTCATTTGGTATAGCTTCAGCGACAGCAATTATTCTTGGTAAAACTATCGGAGAGAATAAATTAAAAAAAGCAAAGCAATATTCTAGAAAGTTTATTAAGATTAGCTTAATGGCAGGACTAATGGCAAGTGCAGTGGTACTTATTGTCAGACCAATTGCTATGAATGTTATGAATCTTGAAGTTGAGGCTAGAGAATATCTGTCATTTATGATGTTGGTTATGGCATATTTTGTTATTGCACAGGCATTTAATACGGAGATGATTGTGGGAATCTTTAGGTCAGGTGGAGATACAAAATATGGACTGATGGTGGATGTCACTACTTTATGGTGTGGCGCAATTGTACTTGGATATATTGCCGCATTTGTGTTAAAATTAAGTGTGCCTATAGTATATATGATATTGCTTTGTGATGAAATTCTCAAGATTCCATTTTGTATATATAGGTATAGAAGTGGTAAATGGCTTAAGAATGTTACTAGACAGGTCGGTGAATAATGAAGAATATAGATAGAGATATAAAAGATAATAATTTAAAAAGTGTTTATCTTATATATGGAGAAGAAAATTTTCTTAAAAGAGTATATAAAGATAAGCTTAAAAAGGCAATAATCGGAGAAGACGCGTCAATGAATTACAATTATTATGAGAATAATGATATTAATCCTAATGAGGTTATTGATGTGGCAGAAACCTTACCATTTTTTGCGGATAAGAGACTAATTGTTATTAAGAACTCTGGTTTCTTTAAAAATGCCTGTGATATTATGGCTGATTATATGCTTACTATTCCAGAATCAACATGTTTTCTATTTTTGGAAGATGAGATAGATAAGAGAAGTAAGATGTATAAGAGAGTAAAGGACAGTGGATATGTTTGTGAAGCTGTTATGCTTAGAGATGGTGAGCTTAATAACTGGATTAAAGCAAAATTAGCGCATGAAGGTAAGAATATCAATAATGAAGCATTGAACTGTATAAAAGAGATGGCTGCAACTAGTATGGATAATATGATTGTGGAGCTTGAAAAAGTTATATGTTATGCAATAGACAGAGATACTATTACAAAAGAAGATGTTGAAGAAGTGTGTACTGGACAGATTCAAGGAAAAATATTTGATATGGTAGATGCGATGGGAATGAAAAATCAGCAGAAAGCATTAGAGCTTTATTATGATCTTGTTCAGACTAAGGAGGCACCGCTTAAAATATTGTTTATGATTTTAAGACAATTTAATCTTATGTTACAGGCTTATGATCTTAATAAAAGAGGGGTTAATGATATAGGTGCTAAGATGGGAGTTCAGGGGTTTGTTGCAACAAAATCTCTTAAACAGGCACAATTATTTAAGTATAATAGAATTAAACAGATACTTGAAGAGGGGTTAACTCTTGAAGAAGATATTAAAAGTGGTAGAATTGCTGATAAAACAGGAGTAGAGGTTATGATAGTTAAATGCTCAGAAAAAGTATAAACAACTATATAATAAATCACTATACAATTATAGATATAAAAAAACTTCCGATGGGTTAGAACGGAAGTTTTTTTATATTATTAAGTTAACTAAAACGTCTTATGCAATACCATTAACAGATTTTGTTAATCTAGAAATTTTTCTAGAAGAAGTGTTCTTATGGAAAACTCCTTTAGTAGTAGCTTTGTCAATCTCGATTGTAGCAGCTTTTAATGCTTCTAAAGCAACTTCTTTGTTTCCTTCAGCAACTGCTGATTCAACTTTTTTAACTACTGTTTTAACCTTAGATTTGATTGCTTTATTTCTTGCAGCCTTTGTTTCTGTAACTAAAATTCTTTTCTTTGCTGATTTAATGTTAGCCATTTTTATTCCTCCAGAATAGTCTATTGGTGATCTCTATGAGAGAGTAAGAAATCACTATTATTATCTTAATTGTTTACACATAGACTGTGCGGACGCTAATGTAAACATCTTTATTAGTTTACTGTATATCCTATAAATTGTCAATACATAAATATAAAAATAAAGGTTAAACTAATAATAGAATATGATTATGATTGGAGTTTAATATGAATAATATTAT
>CAZNEZ010000029.1:25565-28888 GCA_964572475.1 uncultured Lachnospiraceae bacterium | reverse complement strand
TATAGGAGGTGAGAAAATGCTGGAACAGATTGAGGCAGTTCAAAGAATGCAGGAGGAAAAACGGCAACAAAGTGATTTACCTTATATTAGTAAAAAAAGCCTTCATCTACTGACCAAAATAGACAAGGCTTTTGTTATGTTAGTGACAGATAAAGTAAATTGCAAAGTTTATAATAAGAATGTAGACTATGCTTAGTATTTGTCCAAAATGTAAAAATATTGTAAAAACGGAGCAATTTTAAGCATATATTAATAAATGAATAGGAGAAAACAATATGGGATTTCAATTAATCAACATCATGGTGCCGATTATATTTATCATTGTTATTGCAAGTTTTATTGTAATGATCGTAAAAGGAATTGGTACTTGGAACAAAAACAATAATTCACCAAAGTTGGTGGTTGATGCTACAGTGGTATCAAAAAGAACAAAAGTTTCCAACTCTAATCATGCAAATGCTGGAGATATAACAGGGGCACATGGTTACAGCTCAAGTTCTTCTACATCGTATTACATAACATTTGAAGTGGAAAGTGGAGATAGAATGGAATTCTCTGTTTCAGGGTCAGATTATGGAATGTTGGCACAAGGTGATTATGGAAAGCTTTCTTTTCAAGGAACTAGGTATTTGGGCTTTGCGCGTAGTTAAGCTATATAGAAAATAATTTATATAATTTGAGGTGAAATATGGGCATTTGGAATCCATGGCGTGGGTGCCATAAGTATAGTGAAGGCTGTAAGTTTTGTTACATACATAAAGGTGATGCAAAACGAGGAATTGATACGAATAGTATTGTAAAAACGGAGAAATTTAAAGCACCCATTGAAAAGTATGTAAGGGGTGAAAAGGCAGGACAATATAAAATTAAATCAGGAGAGACAGTTTATGTATGTTTTTCCTCAGATTTTTTGCTTCCTGAAGCAGATATATGGAGAAGTGACTGCTGGAAAATGATAAAGGAAAGAGCAGATTTACACTTTATATTTCTTACAAAAAGAATAGAACGATTTCCTCAATGTATTCCAGATGATTGGGGAAGTGGCTATGATAATGTCACAGTAGGATGTACAGTTGAAAATCAAGCCATTGCAGATTATAGACTCTCCTTGTTTGATACATTTCCAATTAAACAATAAAATATTATTTGTCAGCCTCTCATTGAGGAGACAAATATAGAGAAGCATTTAAAAGGGGTAGAGTTAGTAGTGGTTGGTGGAGAATCAGATCATAACGCAAGACCTTTGAATTATGACTGGGTACTATCAATTAGACAACAATGTATAAGAAACCATATTAAGTTTGAATTTCGACAATGTGGAAGTAATTTTATAAAAGATGGAATAATGTATAAGGTAAATGTGAGACAATTATGTTCACAGGCACGTAAAGCTAATATCAATATCTAAGTGTTGGTTATATAAGTAAGCAAAAAGTTTCAGTTATTTCTTCTATAGATAAAGATGGATCTTCAAGTGTCAAGCATTTAACAAGAAAAAGCTTGCTTAAACACATTTTTTGTGATAAACTGTTAGGGCTGTACTGTAATATAACAGTAAAAAAGCACGTATATGGATTCTTAGGATGGTGCCGGCTCAGGTTTCCCTAAGGAAAAGAAGTATACGGAAGAAAATTAACCAAATGGAGGTAATACAATGAGCGTAATATCAATGAAACAGTTACTTGAGGCAGGTGTTCACTTTGGACATCAGACAAGAAGATGGAATCCTAAGATGGCTGAGTACATCTACACAGAAAGAAACGGAATCTATATCATCGACTTACAGAAGTCTGTTGGTAAAGTAGATGAAGCTTACAAAGCTATATCAGACATAGCTACAGAAGGTGGAACAATTCTTTTCGTTGGAACAAAGAAACAGGCTCAGGATGCTATCAAATCAGAAGCAGAGAGATGTGGACAGTATTTCGTTAACGAGAGATGGTTAGGTGGAATGCTTACAAACTTCAAGACTATTCAGAGTAGAATCGCAAGATTAAAAGCAATTGAAACAATGTCAGAAGATGGTACATTTGATGTACTTCCTAAGAAGGAAGTTATTGAGATTAAAAAAGAATGGGATAAGCTTGAGAAAAACCTTGGTGGAATCAAGAATATGAAAAAAATCCCAGATGCTATCTTCGTTGTAGATCCTAAGAAAGAAAGAATCTGTATTCAGGAAGCACATACATTAGGAATTCCTCTTATCGGTATTGCAGATACAAACTGTGATCCAGAAGAGTTAGATTTTGTAATTCCTGGTAATGATGATGCTATTAGAGCTGTAAAACTTATCGTTGCTAAGATGGCAGATGCTGTTATCGAAGCTAATCAGGGTGAGCAGTTCACAGAAGAATCAGCAGAAGCAGTTGAATCAGCAGAAGCAGATGTAGCAGTAGAAGCTTAGGAGGTATATATTATATGGAAATCACAGCAGCAATGGTAAAAGAACTTAGAGGAATGACTGGTGCAGGTGTTATGGACTGTAAAAAGGCTCTTGTAAGTACAGAAGGTGATTATGATAAAGCGGTTGAAGAACTTAGAAAAAAAGGTCTTGCAACAGCAGAAAAGAAATCTGGACGAATTGCAGCAGAAGGTACAGTTTTAGCTATCGTTAAAGAAGATAAGACAGCAGCTATCGTTGAAGTTAATAGCGAAACAGATTTTGTTTCTAAGAATGAAAAATTCAGAACATTTGTAGCAAATGTAGCTGAGCAGGTACTTAATACTAGCTCAAAGACTATAGAAGAATTCACAGAAGAAAAATGGATTAAAGATGATTCTAAAACAGTTAAAGAAGAATTAGTAAGCCAGATTTCAACTATTGGAGAGAACATGAGTATCAGAAGATTTGAAAAAATCGTTACTGATGGTATAGTTGTTTCTTATATCCATGGTGGTGGAAGAATTGGTGTTGTTGTAGAAGCTGACACAGATGTTGTTAATGATGATGTAAAAGAAATTCTTAAAAATGTAGCAATGCAGGTTGCAGCTCTTAATCCTAAATATGTATCACAATCTGAAATATCAGAAGAATACAAAGAGCATGAATTAGCAATTCTTAAGACAGCAGCTATGAATGAGAATCCTAATAAGCCTGAAAACATTATTGATAAGATGATTGTTGGACGTCTTAACAAGGAATTAAAAGAAGTTTGCTTACTTGATCAGGCATATGTTAAAGATGGTGACTTAACAGTTGCTAAGTATGTAGAACAGGCTGGTAAAGCGGCAGGAGCTAATCTTACAATTAAAAAGTTTGTTCGTTTTGAAACAGGCGAAGGACTTGCAAAAAAAGAAGAAAATTTTGCCGAAGAAGTTGCAAA
>CAZNEZ010000029.1:0-25465 GCA_964572475.1 uncultured Lachnospiraceae bacterium | reverse complement strand
CAGATGGGCAACTAATTAAAAATGTATATTGCAACTTCTTCGTAAGAAGCTTGCAAAGCAGATGGGCAACTAATTTTATATTAGAAGATATTTTAAGAAACCAGAAAATTAATGTTTTCTGGTTTCTTTTTTATATAATAGAGACTTATTACAAGTAGTTAAAGATTTAAAAATAAGTTCTTACGACAGTAAGTACTTTTTATAGCTTTATAGCCTTCCTATTTATGGAACATATTTACATAAAAATATTTATAATAATAAATATAAACATAAGTATATTTACAAAAGTAAAGATATATAATATAATAGATTCTAGAGAGGAAGTGATATATTGAATATCTCATATAACAAATTATTCAATCTTTTAGACAAAAAAAATATAAGTAAAACTGAGTTGCAGAAAAGTATAAAAATATCATCGGCTACCCTTGCAAAATTATCAAAAAATGAAACAATAGCAATGAAGGTAATCGAAGATATTTGTAATTTTTTAAATTGTCAACCTGGTGATATTATCACAATGGAAGATGAAGTAGATATAACAACGCTACTCTATAAGTTTCAGGAAGAAAAGAGAATTAAATTAAAAGGTGGTATTTATCACCAAACACAAGTTAAACTTACTTATAATTCAAACCATATGGAGGGTAGCAAGCTTACAGAGGATCAAACACGATATATATATGAGACCAATACGATAGGACTTGAAAAGGAGCCAGCTAATATTGATGATATTATTGAGGCTGTAAACCACTTCCAATGCTTTGATTATATTATAGACCATGCAACAGAAACGTTAACAGAAAGTCTTATAAAAGAAATTCATTATCTTTTAAAAGTTAATACATCTGATAGTCGTCTTGAATGGTTCAATGTAGGGGAATACAAGCAAAAAGCAAATATGGTAGGAGATACTAAAACAACACCACCTAAAGAAGTAAAAAGAGAAATTCAACAATTATTATTTGATTATAATCAAAAGGAAGATATTTCATTTGAAGATATTATAGAGTTTCATTATAGGTTTGAAAAAATCCATCCATTTCAGGATGGAAACGGACGTGTAGGACGGTTGATAGTATTTAAGGAATGTTTGAAGTATAATATAATTCCTTTTATAATTGAGGAATCACACAAACTATACTATTATCGTGGCTTAAAAGAATTTAAAAACGAAAAAGGGTATCTTATAGATACTTGTTTATCAGCACAAGACAAATATAAGGAATTGTTAGAATATTTTGCAGAATAATTTTGTATATTAATGTAAGGACATTGTTTATTGTTGAGACGCAATAGATAGTGTCCTTATTTGTGTACAAAATAATAATCATTATTATTTTGATGTTGCAAAATTTGACAAAAAAAGGTAGAATATATTTATTATATTACTTAAGACAGCGAGGAGAAGATTATGTTAAGTATAGCTATTTGTGATGATTCAGAGATTGATCGTGAGATAATTAAAGGTATGCTGGTTACTTACTTCAAAGGTATAACAAAATATAGAATATCAATGTTTGAGAATGGACAGGCTCTTCTGGATAGTATTCAGGCTGAAGTAAAGTTTGATCTTGTATTTCTTGATATTATTATGCATGAAAAGAATGGCGTTCAGATAGCGCAAGAGATAAGAGATAATAATAGAAAGAATGACATTATATTTGTTACCTCTTCCCCAGATTTTGCGATTGATAGTTATGATGTTGTGGCGTTTGGTTATATTCTTAAGCCAGTTTCAGCGGAAAGATTTGGCAAGGTCATGGATAGATATATGAAAAAAAGACATGAGAAAACTGAAAGTCAGGATAGATATTTATGCTTTAAAAAGAGTGGAAAAGTTGAGAACATCAATTATGATGATATAAAATACATAGAGAGCAGGAATACAGCACTGATTATTCACTCTAAGCAGGATAAAGAACATATATTATATGGCAAGCTTAGTGACCTTGAGAATCAGATTGATGATGAAAGATTTATAAGATCACATCAGAGCTTTTTAGTTAATATGAATTATATAGTTGCAGCTAAAGAAGCATTTGTCCTAGATGATGGCACAGAGATACCAGTTAGGCAGAAGAATAAAAAGCAGATAAGAGATCAGTATTTACAATATATAAAAGAAAAAAAGAGCGATATAGTAGTTTTATAAATACATATTTTAGTAAGGTTAATAGAAAAAACAAAATACATATTTCTAGGCTAAGAAGTATGTATTTTTGTTAATTAACAGAAATAAAACCGTACCTAAGCTCTTATTTACAAATAATTGTATTTTCCATATAAGATTTGTATATTTTGCTTGTCGATAATTATAGTGATGTGATATAATACAGTCGTGTGTGTAATAAAGAGGAGGAATCTATTTTGGAAGAAAATAAGTCAATAGGTTCTGATGCACAAAGACGCAAGCGAATTAATAGATATAAAAAGATAATTATTATAGCATGTGTGGTTTTAATAATGATACCAATATTGTTATGTATTATTTTATTTATTAGAGTATGCAGTCTACAGAAGCAGGTAGATAATTTACTAACACTCAGAGATAGCGGTGTAATTGTAGCTATGGCATCTGCAAGTGGTGAAGTGAAGTACCAATATGTGGAGAAGAATGCGAATTCAGCTAATGATGAAGACTCAGAAGATTTGGAGTTAATCAACTCCGAGAATGATAATCCTAGTGGATCAGTTGCAGATGAGAAAGCAGAAGTTAGCGATAATAATTCAACAGCAGAAGATGGTACAGAACCAATAGATATTTCGTCATTTCCTAAGTTTGATGGCACAGGTAAGAAAGTGTATCTGACTTTTGATGATGGACCAAGTATCAATACAGAAAAGATTATTAATATATTAGATAAGTACAAAGTTAAGGCAACATTTTTTGTTAATGGAAGAGATGATGCAGAATCAATTTCCCGATATAAGCTCATTGTGGATACAGGAAATGTAATTGCATCTCATTCATATACACATCAGTACAAGGATATATATGCAAGTGTCGATAATTTCGATGCAGACCTTACAAAACTAAGGGAACTTATATATAATTCAACTGGTTACAATTTAAGGTATTTTAGATTTCCAGGAGGAAGTAGTACTACTACAATGAAAGTTAGTGTTTATTCACTTATTGATTACCTTAATAATAATGATTACTTATATTTTGATTGGAATGTTTCAAGTAGTGATGCTTCTAAAGGTGGTCTTACTAAAGAAGAGATAATTACTAATGTGCTTTCGGGTATAGAGACTCATGATGTATCAATAGTACTTATGCATGATGCAAAAAGTAAACAGACAACAGTCGAAGCATTACCTGTTATAATAGAGCTATTACAGGAATATGGATGTGAGCTGCTTCCAATAAGTGATAATACAAAGTTAGTTCAACAAAGAAAATCAGCATAGATTGCTACATAATGAAAACAGACATGGAGGATTTAAGATGAGCTTTTTAAAAGAATTCAAAGAGGATTTATCACAGGCCGTTAATGAGCTTGTAAATGAAGATGAAGTATCAAAAACAGATGCACCTATAGTTAATTCAGATGTAGTAGATACTATTTCAGAAGAAGCAGGAATGATTAATACTATTGATGAAGAGGCTGAACTTGATAGTTTATTAAATAATCAGGAGCAGGCAGATGAAGAGAAAACAGTTGTAGATGAAAAAGAAACAATTGACACAATTTCAGATAATATAGAAGTTGACACAACTAAAAATACAGATTTAGACGATACTTTTAATGATGAAGAAGTTAGTGATGAGACAACAGATATTACTAAAGGAACTACTATTGAAGGTAATGTAAAGTCTTCAGGATCAGTTAATCTTTATGGTAAAATCATTGGAGATGTTGACTGTTTAGGTAAGCTTGTTGTTACGGGTACAATAAAGGGAACAGCAAAAGCTACTGAGATTTTTGCAAATTCATGTAAAATTGATGGAGATGTTATCAGCGAAGGAAGCATAAAAGTTGGCAATGGTGCAGTAATTATAGGTAATATGTCGGGTAAATCGGCAGTTATCGGTGGAGCTGTAAAAGGAGATATTGATGTACAGGGACCAGTTATTGTAGATGCTACAGCAGTAATTAAAGGTAACATTAAGTCAAAATCAGTTCAGATTAATAATGGAGCCGTTATTGACGGATTCTGTTCACAGTGTTATGCAGATATTAACTATGACACATTATTTGATGAAACTTTTGCAAAATAGGAAGGAATTATAATAATGTCAGAGATAAAAAGAGTACTACTAAAACTCAGTGGAGAAGCACTTGCAGGTGCAAAAAAGACTGGATTTGATGAAGCTACGGTTGTAGGTGTAGCTAAGCAGGTAAAAGAACTTGTTGATATGGGTAAGCAGGTTGGAATCGTAATTGGTGGCGGAAATTTTTGGAGAGGCAGAACAAGCGAGAAAATAGACAGAACTAAAGCCGATTCAATAGGAATGCTTGCAACTGTTATGAATTGTATTTATGTTTCAGAGATATTCAGAACAGAAGGCATGGATACAGAAGTATTTACACCATTTGTATGCGGTTCATTTACAGAAGTATTTTCAAAGGATAAAGCTTTAAGAGCATTGAATGAAAAAAAGGTTATTTTCTTTGCAGGCGGAATTGGCCATCCATATTTTTCGACAGATATGGGTACAGTTTTAAGAGCAATAGAGATAGAGGCAGATATCATATTGTCAGCAAAATCAATTGATGGTGTATATGATAGTGATCCAGAGAAGAATCCTAATGCTAAGAAATACGATTCAATTAGTATTAAGGAAGTAGTAGATAAGAAGCTTGGAGTAATAGATTTAGCGGCTTCAGTTCTATGTATGGAGAACAAAATGCCAATGCTTATTTTTGGATTAAATGAGCAGAACAGTATTATTAATACTGTCAATGGTAAATTTACCGGTACAAAAATAATAGTTGATTAGTGAAAGGAAATTACCCCTATGAATGAAAAGTTAGTACAATATGATGAGAAAATGACAAAATCAGTAGATGCATTAGTTGAAGAATTTTCAACAATTAGAGCTGGTCGTGCCAATCCACATATTTTAGATAAGTTATTGGTTGATTATTATGGAACACCAACACCTTTTCAGCAGGTAGCAAATATCTCAGTTCCAGAAGCAAGAATGATAGTTATTCAGCCTTGGGAATCAAGTTTAATTAAAGAAATCGAAAAAGCTATTAATGCTTCAGATTTAGGACTTACTCCTAATAATGATGGAAAGTCTGTAAGACTTATGTTTCCAGAATTAACAGAAGATAGAAGAAAAGAACTTGTTAAGGATATTAAGAAAAAGGGTGAAGCTTCAAAAGTTGCTATCCGTAATATCCGCAGAGATGCAAATGACTTATTTAAGAAGCAGAACAAAGCTAATGAAGTTACAGAAGATGAATTAAAACAGTTAGAAGATGAAATTCAAAAATTAACAGATAAATATATTGCTAATATTGACAAGGCTGTTGAAGATAAATCAAAAGAAATACTTACAGTTTAGTTTTATTTATATCAAGTATGCAAAGGGAACTTTATTAAATGGGGTTCCCTTTATGCTTTAATAAGATTAGTAACTGATAGAAAGGTATGGTTAATTTATGAAGAAAGACCTAAGTAAGTTGAATATACCCAATCACGTAGCCATAATATTAGATGGCAATGGAAGATGGGCGAAAAAGAAGCATATGCCTAGAAACTATGGACATATGAAAGGTGCTAATGCTGTAGAGAAGATATTAGAAGATGCTCATGATATAGGAATTAAATATCTTACAGTTTACGCATTTTCAACAGAAAATTGGAATAGACCTGAGTCAGAAGTAGAAGCTCTTATGAAGATTCTTAGGAATTATCTTAAGGATTGTATTGAAAGATCCAATAAGAATAATATGAGAGTAAGAGTTATTGGAGAAAGAACACGTCTAAGCGATGATATTATAGTAAGAATTAATGAACTTGAAGAACGCACAAAGGATAATACAGGTATTAATTTTACTATAGCGATTAATTATGGCAGTAGAGATGAAATTCTCAGAGCAGTTAGGAGAATTGCATTAGATTGTAAGGAAGAAAAACTGTCAGTAGAGGATATATCAGATAGCCTTATTTCAAATTATTTAGATACGAAAGAAATTCCAGACCCAGATTTACTTATTAGAACTAGTGGAGAAGAAAGACTCTCTAATTTTTTAATGTGGCAGTTGGCATATACGGAATTTTATTTTACAGATGTTTTATGGCCCGATTTTGATAGAAAAGAACTAATTAAGGCTGTTGAGAAATATAATAGCAGAAATAGAAGATTTGGGGGCATAGAGGAGGATAGAAAAAATGGCAATAAGTAAACTTATGAATAAAAGTTTTTTAACAAGAACTATTAGTGGAGCGCTTCTAGTTATAATAGTACTAATTACTAGTATTATTGGTGGTGATGTTCTTTTTGCAGCAACGCTTGCAATTTCACTTATAGGACTTGGAGAACTTTATAAAGTGATTCAGATAAATGCTAATCTTTTAGGACTTACAGGATATATTGGAACAATCATATATTATTTGCTTCTTAGATTTACCGGAAGCCAGTATATTGTACCATTCTTTATTGCATACTTAATGATAATAATGTTTGTATATGTATTCAGTTTTCCTAAACATAAAACAGAGGAAGTGCTTATGGCATTCTTTGGATTGTTTTATGTGGCAGTAATGATTTCATTTATATATCTGGTAAGATTAAGTGAAGATGGACTTTATACTATATGGTTAATATTTATTTGCGCATGGGGATGTGATACCTGTGCTTATCTTACAGGAGTAACATGTGGAAAACATAAGCTTGCGCCTATACTTAGTCCTAAGAAATCAATAGAGGGAGCAGTAGGTGGCGTAGTTGGAGCTATAATTTTAGGAGCTGTTTATGGATATATTTTTAAAGATAAGATAGTTACAGTTGATAATCCAGTAGTGATATTTGCAGTAATATGTGGATTTGGAGCGCTTATTTCCATGGTAGGAGATTTGGCAGCATCAGCAATAAAGAGAAATTACGATATCAAAGATTATGGAAAGTTAATTCCAGGTCATGGAGGAATACTTGATAGATTTGATAGTATAATATTTACAGCACCACTCATCTATTACTTTATAATGTATTTTGCAGATAAATTTGTAAAATAAGTAATGTGATTATGCTAAAATAATAGATGCTTACAAGGAAAGGTATATCATATGAAGATAATTTCTATTTTAGGTTCAACGGGATCTATAGGTACACAGACCTTGGAAATCGTTAGAGATAATAAAGATTTACAGGTTGCAGCACTTGCAGCAGGTTCCAATATAGAACTTTTGGAGAAACAAATCAGGGAATTTTCTCCAAAGCTTGTTTGTGTATGGAATAAAGAAAAGGCTGCGCTCCTTAGAGAAAATGTTAAGGATACTAAAACTGAAATTGTTTCAGGAATTGAGGGCCTTATTGAAGCTGCAACGATAAAAGAAGCGGATACAGTATTAACTGCTGTAGTAGGAATGATTGGAATTGTTCCTACAATTGAGGCAATTAAAGCACATAAAGATATAGCATTAGCGAATAAGGAGACTTTAGTTACAGCAGGTCACATAATTATACCTTTAGCTAAGGAAATGAATGTAAATATATTACCAGTTGATAGTGAACATAGTGCTATTTTTCAATCACTTAATGGTGAAAAGAGAAGCCAGATAAACAAGATATTATTGACGGCATCAGGTGGACCATTCAGAGGAAGAACCAGAGAGCAGATGAAAGATATCAAGGTTGAAGATGCACTTAAGCATCCTAACTGGTCTATGGGAAGAAAAATCACTATAGATTCAGCTACAATGGTTAATAAAGGTCTTGAGGTAATTGAGGCTAAGTGGCTGTTTGGAGTTGAAGTAGATAGAGTAGAGGTTGTTGTACAGCCTCAAAGTCTAATACATTCGATGGTTGAATTCATAGATGGGGGAATTATGGCACAGCTAGGTTCTCCAGATATGAAACTTCCAATTCAATATGCATTATTTTATCCTGATAGAAGAGTCTTAGATACTAAAAAGGTGGATTTTTCACAAATATCGCAGATTACATTTGAAAAACCTGATACAGATACATTTGTGGGATTAAAGATGGCTTATGAAGCAGGAAGAGTTGGAGGTTCATTACCAACGGTTTTAAATGCCGCTAATGAATTGGCTGTAAGCATGTTCTTAGATAGAAAAATCGGATTCTTAGATATATATGACATAATTGAGTATACAATGAGTAAGCATAAAGTAATAGAGAATCCAACAGTTGAACAGATAATTGAAACAGAGCAAGAAACATATGAACTTATAAGGGGAAGGTGGAATTAATGAGTATTTTATTAACTATAATCATATTTGGAATATTGATTTTTATACATGAATTTGGTCATTTTCTTATGGCAAAAAAGAATGGTGTTAAGGTTACAGAATTTTCTATAGGTATGGGTCCAGCACTATTTAAATTTGGAAAAAAAGAGACAGTATACTCATTGAGATTATTTCCATTTGGTGGATATTGCCAAATGCTTGGTTATGAAGATGAATCAGAAGATGAGAATGATAAAGACAGGTCATTTAGTTCAAAATCAGTGTGGTCTAGGATGTCTATAACATTAGCAGGACCAATATTTAACTTTTTATTAGCCATAGTGCTTACAATGATAGTAATGAGTTTTGTAGGATATGATCCAGCAAGAGTAACAGGTGTAGCCGAAGGTTCTCAAGCAGCCGAAGCTGGACTTAAAGAAGGCGATATTATAACAAGTTATAATGGTGCAACTGTTGATTTTGGTAGAGATATTTTATTAGATGAGACAGTTAACGGTCTGACAGATGAAAAGGTTGATATAACATATAAAGGAGATGGACAAAAATATGATATTTCAATAACACCACAGAAGATTATACCATATACATTAGGATTTGTTTATACACCTAGCGATACAGTAACAGCTAAAATTAGTACAGTAGTAGAAGATAGTCCAATGGATAAGGCTGGAGTAAAAGAAGGCGATGTTATTATAGCTATTAATGGCAATGCCATATCAAGTGGTGCTGCTCTTAATTCGTATGTATCGAAAAATCCATTTACAAAAGACGAAGTTACAATTAAAGTAGATAGAGATGGAGAAGAGCTAGAGTTTAAAATGGCTCCTAAAGAAGGAACAGAGTATTATACTTTAGGTTATTCATATAATACCGCTAGAGAAAAAACATCGGCATTAAATGTTATAAAATATAGTTTTGTTGAATTAAGATATCAGGTTGCGACAGTATATAAGAGTCTTGGAATGCTATTTAGTGGCAAGGCAGGAATTAATGATCTTGCAGGTCCAGTTGGAATAGCAGAGATAGTTGATGATACCTATCAATCAGCAAAGCAGGATGGCTCTTTGTATGTAATACTTAATATGATTAACCTTACAGTATTGTTAAGTGCAAACCTTGGAGTAATGAATTTATTACCAATTCCTGGACTTGACGGCGGAAGATGGTTATTCCAGATAATAGAAGCTATAAGAAGAAAACCTATTGCTAAGGAAAAAGAAGGAGTCATTCAGATGGTGGGAATGATACTTGTTATGATTCTTGCTGTAGTAGTACTTTTTAATGATATAAGAAAGTTGTTTTAGTTATGTAAGACATAATGCATTTATATAGATAAGACATGGTAATAGACATAGAAAGGCTGGTAAAATATGTATAGAGATGAAACCAAACAGATTAAAATAGGTAATAAGGTGATTGGTGGTGGAAATGATATTCTTATCCAATCTATGACTAATACTAAAACAGAAAATGTTGAAGCTACGGTTCGTCAGATTAAAGAACTTACAGAGGCAGGCTGTGATATAATTAGGTGCGCAGTTCCTACTATGGAAGCTGCTAAAGCTTTGGCAGAGATTAAGAAGCAGATTACAATTCCAATTGTTGCAGATATTCATTTTGATTACAGACTTGCAATTGCCGCTATGGAAAATGGCGCAGACAAGATAAGAATTAATCCTGGTAATATTGGTGATGAAAATGTTAAAGCCGTTGTAAAAGTAGCGAAAGAAAGAAATATTCCTATAAGAGTAGGAGTTAATAGTGGCTCGTTAGAAAAGAAATTTATTGAAAAATATGGAAAAGTTACGGCAGAAGGAATTGTTGAGAGCGCACTTGAAAAAGTTAAAATGATTGAGGACTGTGATTATTATAATATAGTTATCTCTATTAAGTCTTCAGATGTAATGATGTCAGTAAAAACCCATGAGTTAATATCTAATAAAACAAAGTATCCATTACATGTAGGAATTACGGAAGCAGGTACATTATTTTCTGGTAATGTTAAATCTTCAGTTGGATTAGGCATTATATTGAATCAAGGGATTGGAGATACAATAAGAGTTTCACTTACAGGAGATCCCATAGAGGAAGTTAAGACAGCTAAGCTTATTCTTAAGACATTAGGGCTTAGAAAAGGTGGAATATCAGTAGTATCATGTCCTACATGTGGAAGAACACAGATTGACCTTATTGGATTAGCCAATAAAGTTGAGAAGATGGTTACTAAATATGATTATCTAGGTATTAAAGTTGCAGTAATGGGCTGCGTTGTTAATGGTCCGGGCGAAGCTAAGGAAGCAGATCTTGGTGTCGCAGGAGGCATAGGTGAAGGTCTTATCATTAAGAAAGGTGAGATCATAAGAAAAGTACCAGAAGAAAAGTTACTTAGTGAACTTGAAGAAGAATTAAAGAATTGGGTGTAGAATATGGCAAATGCTAAAGATTTTTTTGAAGTATTTAATGATGTAAAATTAGATAAAGAACTTACAGAATTGATGAAAATGGTAGAGATTGTAAGAGTAACTACCAATAGAGATAAAACTATAATTAAAGTATATATTGAAAGTACCAGACTTATTCCTAAGGCTGGTATTTATGCAATAGAGGATGCTATCAAAAAACAGGTATTTGGATATCGTAATATAGAAGTCAGAATAATTGAAAATTATACATTATCAGCTCAATATAACGCGGAAAAGCTATGGGATGTATATAAAGATAGCTTTCTTATGGAACTTAGACGATATAGTATAGTTGAGTATAACATTGTTAAAAAGGCTGAGATTAAGTTTGAAGATAAGGTTATGGAGTTAACTGTAGAAGATATAGTAATTACAAAGCTTAAGGAACCAGAGATAAAAAGAATTATTGAAAAGGTATTCTGTGAAAGATGCAGAATACCAGTTGAAGTACGCTTTAAGTACATAGAGGCAACAGAAAGTAAATTCAGACAACAGGGCGACGATAAGATTAAGCTGGAAGTTCAGGCTATAATGGATAGGAAGCTTGCAAGCCAAGGCAATCGTAATCATAAGAGTAATGAAGATGAAAACGAATTTGATAAAACTACAACTGGCGATTCTTCTAATAAATCTAATGATGGAAAAGAAATAAAAGGTAAAGTTGATAATAGTGGTGATTTAAGTAAAAATTCAGGAGGAGTATCTGGTAAAAGTGCAGGAAGTGGATTTGGATTTAATAAAGATTCTGGAAGAAAGAGTGGATATTCAGGAAATTATGGCTCATACAAGAAATCTGATAATCCAGACTGTGTTTATGGAAGAGATTTTGATGATGCAACTATAGATATAAAAAATATTGTAAGCGAGATGGGTGAAGTTGTAATCAGGGGTAAAATTATATCTCTTGATACTAGAGAAATCCGTAATGAAAAGACGATAGTAATGTTTGCAGTAACTGATTTTACAGACAGTATTATGGTTAAAATGTTCACAAGGAATGAGCAGCTTCCAGAGATACTCTCAGAAGTTAAAAAGGGTGCATTTATTAAGCTAAAAGGTATAACGATGGTTGATAAGTTTGATAGAGAACTTACAATAGCGTCAGTAACAGGTATTATAAAGATATCAGATTTTACAACCAAAAGAATGGATACAAGTATTGATAAAAGAATAGAGCTTCATTGCCATACAAAAATGAGTGATATGGATGGTGTTAGTGAGGCAAAGGATATAATAAAGCGTGCAATTGCATGGGGACACAAAGGTCTTGCTATTACAGACCATGGTAATGTTCAGGGATTTACAGAAGCCTTTCATGCTTTGAGAGATATAAAAGGTGACTATAAAAAGCAGGATAAGGTTCTGGATTTTAAGATGATATATGGAGTTGAAGCCTATCTTGTTGATGATATGAAAGAGATAATACAAAACTCTAAGAATCAGTCAATTGATAGCAGTTTTGTGGTATTTGATTTGGAAACAACAGGATTTAGCCCTATTTATAATAAGATAATTGAGATTGGGGCAGTTAAAGTTGAAAATGGACATGTTGTAGACAGCTTTAGTGAATTTGTTAATCCTGAGGTACCAATTCCATTTAAGATAGAAAATCTAACAGGGATTACGGACAGCATGGTAATAGATGCTAAAACGATAGAAGATGTTCTTCCTAGATTTCTTGAATTTTGTGAAGGCTGTATAATGGTTGCACATAATGCCGACTTTGATATGAGTTTTATAGAGGAAAATGCTGAAAGGCTTGGAATTGAAGTTGAAAAAACAGTTGCAGATACGGTTTCTTTAGCCAGAGTTCTTCTTCCAACTCTAAATAGATATAAACTTGATACAGTAGCCAAAGCTCTTGGAGTGTCACTTCAGAATCATCATAGAGCTGTAGATGATGCAAGATGTACTGGTGATATATTTATGAAGTTTATAGAGATGTTAAAAGAAAGAGATGCAATTACTTTAGATGCTGTAAATGAGCTGGCTAAATCTTCGACTGATAATATAAAAAAAATGCCTACGCACCATGCAATTATTCTTATTAAGAATGAGATAGGCAGAATTAATCTTTATAAGCTTATTTCATACTCGCATATAGATTACTTTAATCATCAGCCGCGAATACCTAAGAGTGTATATTTAAAATATTCAGAAGGGCTTATGATTGGCTCAGCCTGTGAAGCTGGTGAACTTTATCAGGCTATTATTGGAGGCCGTAATGAAAAAGAGATAGCAAGGCTTGTAAGATTTTATGATTATCTTGAGATTCAACCACTTGGCAATAATGAGTTTATGTTAAAAACTGATGATGAAAAAGCAGATGCGGAGAAAAAATATATTCTTTTTGATTCAAAAGAAGATCTTATAAAGATTAATAAGAAAATAATTGAGCTTGCAAAACAGTTTGATAAATTGGTAGTTGCAACCTGTGATGTACATTTTTTAGATCCAGAGGATGAAGTATACAGAAGAATCATAATGGCTGGAAAAGGCTTTAAAGATGCCGATAAGCAAGCACCTTTATATCTTAGAACTACACAGGAGATGTTAGATGAATTCTATTATCTGGATAGTGATACCAGTGAAGATGTAGTAATTAATAATCCACAGAAGATAGCCGATATGATTGAACAGATTGAACCTGTAGATCCGCTGAAGGCACCTCCTGTTATACCTAATTCAGATCAGATGTTAAGAGATATCTGCTATAATAAAGCACATAGCATGTATGGTGATGAGCTTCCAGAGGTGGTTACTGAGAGGTTGGAAAGAGAACTTAACTCTATCATTAGTAATGGATACGCAGTTATGTATATTATTGCTCAAAAGCTAGTGTGGAAGTCTAATGAAGACGGATATCTTGTAGGCTCAAGAGGCTCAGTCGGTTCTTCATTTGTTGCTACTATGTCTGGTATTACAGAGGTTAATCCATTAAGACCACATTATTATTGTGAACATTGTCACTATAGTGATTTTGATTCTGACTATGTAAAGCCATATGCAGGTGGTTCAGGCTGTGATATGCCAGATATGAATTGCCCTAAATGTGGGGAAAAGATGGTAAAAGCTGGATTTGATATTCCTTTTGAAACTTTTCTTGGATTTAAGGGCAATAAGGAACCAGATATTGACCTTAACTTTTCAGGTGATTATCAGGCAAAGGCACATGATTATACAGAAGTTATATTTGGCAAGGGACAGACATTTAGAGCAGGAACAATAGGAACACTGGCTGAAAAAACTGCTTTTGGATATGTTAAGAATTATTATGAGGAACGTGGGGAAAGTAAGAGAAACTGTGAGATTGACAGAATCGTTCAGGGCTGTGTAGGAGTTAGAAGAACCACAGGACAGCATCCTGGTGGAATTATAGTTCTTCCTATTGGTGAAGAAATATATAGGTTTACTCCTGTTCAAAGGCCAGCAAACGATATGAACACCAAGACAGTTACAACACATTTTGATTATCATTCTATTGACCATAATTTACTAAAACTTGATATTCTGGGACATGATGATCCTACAATGATTAGAATGCTTGAGGATTTGACTGGTGTTGATGCACTTGATATTCCACTTGATAACAAAGAAGTTATGTCTTTATTTGAAAGCACTAAGGCATTAAATATTGAACCTGAGGATATAGGAGGATGTAAGCTGGGAGCTCTTGGTATTCCGGAATTTGGAACAGAATTTGTTATTCAGATGTTACTGGATACCAAACCTAAGACATTTTCAGATTTGATTAGAATATCAGGTCTGTCACATGGTACAGATGTATGGCTTGGAAATGCTCAGGACCTTATTCTTGAAGGAAAAGCAACCATTTCTACCGCTATCTGTACTCGTGATGATATTATGACATATCTTATTAGTAAAAATATGGATTCAGAGCTTTCATTTACTATAATGGAATCTGTTCGTAAGGGAAAAGGCCTAAGAGATGAATGGATTGACGTTATGCTGGAGCATGGAGTTCCAGAATGGTATATAGAATCCTGCAAGAAGATCAAATATATGTTTCCTAAAGCCCATGCAGCGGCATATGTTATGATGGCATTTAGAATTGCATATTTTAAAGTATTTTATCCGCTTGCTTATTATGCGGCATATTTTAGTATAAGGGCCTCGGCATTTAGCTATGAATTAATGTGTCAGGGCAAGGATAAGCTTGAATTTCATATGAAGGATTTTAAACGAAGAGATGACCTGGGTGAGACTACAAAAAAGGAACAGGATGTCATGAAAGATATGAAGGTTGTTCAGGAAATGTATGCAAGAGGTTTTCAGTTTATGCCTATTGATATTTATAAGGTTGATGCACATAAGTTTCAGATTATTGATGGAAAACTTATGCCTTCTCTTAGTACTATTGAAGGACTTGGTGATAAGGCGGCAGATGCCGTAGTTGAGGCGGCCGAACAGGGTAGATTTTTATCGCGCGACGATTTTAGAGAAAAAACAAAGGTAAGTAAGACAGTTATTGATTTGATGCATGATCTTGGGTTATTAGGTGACCTTCCAGAAAGTAATCAGCTTTCACTTTTTGATTTATAATATTGTAGAAAGGTATTATCAGCTTATGAGTATTTCAGCAAAAGACAGAGAGAGATTTACTAGAATTACTACATATGTAACTACGAATCTTAGGGAAAAAATGGGCATAGGTACATTAGCAGAAAAAACGGTTCATGTAATATTTAAGAATTTTTACTCTGAGGATACAGATACTCATGAGATACCTGTAGAAGGCAGCATAGCAGATATATATTATGATGGTAAGATAATTGAGATACAGAATGGTAATTTCAATAAAATGCGTGTAAAACTAGATAGATTTTTGCCAGATTATGAAGTGACAATTGTATATCCTATTCCTGCGTCTAAATGGCTGATATGGATAGACAGCGAAACAGGAGAACAATCGAAAAGACATAAATCGCCTAAAAAAGGAAATGCATATGAGGCATTTCCTGAATTATATAAGATAAAAAGTTATCTAAAGAATTCAAATCTTAAATTCAGATTTGTTTTATTTGATGTGCTTGAAATGAGACTTTTAGATGGATGGAGTAAGGATAAAAAGAAAGGCTCTAATAGGTATGACAGAATTCCAGTGGAGCTGGTTGATGAGGTATGCATAGACAGAATTGAAGATTATCTTCAGTTTATTCCCATTCAGCTTGAAGATGGGTTTGTTTCAGCCGAATTTGCCAAGGCTGCACATATTCATATATCACTTGCAAGGGTTGCTCTTAATATACTTGATTATGTTGGAGCTGTTGAGAGAGTTGGGAAAAAGGGCAATAGTATTATGTACAAAGTTAAGACTGAAGAGTGATGTGCAAGTAATATACAATATAAAAAGTTGGGGTACAAAATATGTAAAAGGTTAGTGTGGAAAATATATAAAAGATTAATGCTGAAAAAGTGCTTGCAAAAAAGTTAAATTGGGATTATTATATAAATAATAGTTAACACGTTAACTATTAACAAACTAATGATTAGATAACTAACTGTTAAGATATTAACTAATAAAACTAGATTATATGCTGTTATATACAGACTGGTTATTATGATTACATTTATCAGGAAGGAGAATTATATTGTTTAAAAAGAATGAAGGTATTTTGAAACAAACATTTGGAAAGATGATTTATACAGTACAGACACATAAAAAATATTTGGAAAGAGAACTTGAGGATACCGGAGTTTGTCCAGCTCAGCATAGAATATTAATGCAGTTATCGGATAATACGAATATATCGCAACGAGAGATAGCAGATATGATGCGTGTTTCAACGGCAACTATAGCTGTATCCATTAAAAAATTAGAAAAATGTGGCTGTATAGAAAAGAATATTGATAATGAAGATAATAGGTTTAATCAGATTAAGATGACTGCTAAGGGAGAAAATATTGTCAAAGACAGCATTAAGTTATTTGACAGGCTTGACAAGGCAACTTTTGATGGCTTTACAGAGAAAGAATTAGTGATTTTAAATTCTTATTTAGACAGAATTACAGATAATCTTCAAAAATTTAGTTTGAAAGGAAAAGATGAAAAATGAAAAGATTTATGAAATATGTCAGGCCATATCTTTCGGCATTTATATTAGGACCATTATTCATGATAGTTGAAGTAATTGGTGAAGTATTAATGCCTAAATTCTTAAGTGAGATTATTGATAATGGCGTTACAGGCGGAAGAGGCGTTAATTATGTAATTCTTATGGGAATTCTTATGATAGTAACTGCATTATTGATGATGGTAGGAGGCGTTCTAGGTGCATATTTTGCAATAAAAGCATCTTCTAACTTTGCAAATGATCTTAGAAAAGATGTGTTTAATAAAGTGCAGAAATTCTCATTTGCCAATGTTGATAAGTTCAGTACAGGTTCTCTTGTTACAAGACTTACTAACGATATTACACAGTTACAAAACCTTATTTCCATGGGACTCAGAATGATGCTTAGGGCACCTGGAATGCTTATTGGTGCAACTATAATGGCATTTATGATTAATGCAAGTCTTGCACTTATAATTCTTATTGTAATACCAGTTCTTTCATTGACTTTTTATGGAATTATGAAGACAGCATTTCCAAGATTTACAATTATGCAGAAAAAACTTGATTCAGTTAACTCTACAATTCAGGAGAATTTGACTAATGCAAGGGTAGTCAAATCATTTGTTAGAGAAGAATATG
Source organism: uncultured Lachnospiraceae bacterium (assembly GCA_964572475.1). GTDB lineage: Bacteria > Bacillota > Clostridia > Lachnospirales > Lachnospiraceae > CAZNEZ01. The sequence goes on along the minus strand of CAZNEZ010000029.1, from coordinate 7,893 downwards.
AAGATGCTAAGTTTGCTAATGCCAATGCAGATTTAAAGAACAAAACGCTTAATGCGATGAAGCTTGTTATTGCAACGATGCCTGTTATGACACTTGCTATGAATATTACAACTATTGCAATAGTATGGTTTGGTGGAAAACAGATTATTGTTGGAACAATGACAGTAGGACATCTTTCTGCATTTACAAATTATGTTGTACAAATTCTTATGTCTTTAATGATGGTTTCTATGGTGATTCTTAATAGCTCTAGAGCTATTGCATCGGCAGATAGAATAAAGGAAGTTCTTGATACTGAAATTGACCTTAATGATGACGATTCAACAAATACAGAATTAATTGTTAAGAATGGCGACGTTGAATTTAAAGATGTATGTTTTAGATATTACAAGGATAATGAAGAATTAGTACTTGAGAATATTAACCTTAAAGTAAAAGCTGGAGAAACAGTTGGAATTATTGGCTCGACAGGCTGTGGAAAGACAAGCCTTGTTCAGCTTATTCCAAGACTTTATGATGCCGATGCTGGTGAGGTACTGGTAGATGGAATAAATGTTAAGGATTATTCTCTACATAATCTTAGAGAAGGTGTAGGTATGGTACTTCAGAAAAATGTACTATTTTCCGGTACTATTATGGAGAATCTTAAATGGGGTGACGAATATGCAGAAGACGAAAGCGTATTTAAAGCTTCTGACAGCGCACAGGCTGATTTGTTTGTTAAAAATTTTACAAACGGATATGAAACAGAACTTGGTCAGGGAGGAGTTAACGTATCAGGTGGTCAGAAACAGAGGCTTTGTATTGCCAGAGCATTGCTTAAGAAGCCTAAGATATTAATTCTTGATGATTCTACAAGTGCTGTAGATACAGCAACTGAGGCGAAGATTAGAGAGTGCTTTAATACAACACTTAAGGATACGACGAAGTTTATTATTGCACAGAGAATTTCTTCTGTACAGGAGGCAGATATAATAGTTGTTATTGATGATGGAAAAATAACAGGTCTTGGTACTCATGATGAACTTATGATGAATTGCGAGGAATATCAGGAAATATATAATTCACAAATGGAAAAGGAGGTAACTGCATAATGGATAAGAATGTCTTAAATCAGGAAAAATTAGAGCAGGAAAGACTGTATCGAAAAGAGTTGCTTCTTAAAAAGTATTCCAAAAATTCCAATATGAAGGCTTCATCAGGACCAGGAGGAGCTGGAGGACCTGGGGGTCCAGGCCCAGGAGGTCCGGGTGGAAGACATGGAGCTATGGGTGGCGGAAAACCTAAGAATACAATTAATTCAATTAAGAGATTATTGCGCTATATAGGTAAAGATAAAGCAAAAGTTATATTTGTATTAATATTTGTAGTATTATCTACTATATCAACATTGGCGGGAAGTTATGTCCTTAGACCTATTATTAATAATCTGGCAGGGGATGGAAGTGATTCTCAAAAGATTGCTAATTTACTTACGGGTTTGATAGTAATGGCATTAATATATTCAGTCGGAGTGGTTTCACAGTATTTACAACAAAGAATTATGATTGGAGTATCACAGAGAGCTTTACAAAGTATTAGAGATGAATTGTTTGTTAAGACTCAGAGGCTCCCAATAAGATTTTTTGATACTAATACTAATGGTGATTTGATGAGCCGATTTACTAATGATGTTGATACTATTGGTGAAATGCTTAACAATACGGTGGTACAGCTATTTTCTGGAGCTATTACTTTAATAGGAACAGTAGGTTTGATGTTTTATACTAGCTGGCAGCTTGCAATTGTAACAATTATTACAGTTCCAGTATTGATGAAGGCTGGAGGTTATGTTGCAGGTAGAAGTAGAAAATACTATAAAGGTCAGCAGGCTGCACTTGGCGCTGTTAACAGTTACACCGAGGAAAGTGTAACTGGACAAAAGGTTATTAAGGTATTCTGCCATGAGGACAGAGCCATAGAAGAGTTCGGAATGTTAAGCGATGACCTTCAGGAGAAACAGATGAAAGCCCAGTTTTATGGTGGAATTATGGGACCTGTAGTGGGGAACTTAAGCCAGATTAGTTATGCTCTTACGGCAGCAGTTGGTGGTATATTATGTATCATCGGTAAATTCGATGTAGGTGGTCTTACTATCTTTACTAATTATTCAAGACAGTTCTCAAGACCTATAAATGAAGTATCAATGCAGGTCAATACTATCTTTTCAGCATTAGCTGGTGCAGAACGTGTATTTGATATGATGGATTCAATGCCTGAACAGGAAGATAATGATGATGCGATAGAGATTAATACTGAAGATTATCCTGTGAAAGGTGAAGTGGTACTAAAGAATGTAACATTTGGATATAATCCAGATAAGATTATTCTTAAAGATATTAATGTATATGCCAAAGCAGGTCAGAAGATAGCATTTGTTGGTTCTACAGGTGCAGGTAAAACTACTATTACTAATCTTTTGAACAGATTTTATGACATTGAAGAAGGCACAATTACTATTGATGGTATTGACATAAAAGATATTAAGAGGGACAGTTTAAGGTCTAATATAGCTATGGTTCTTCAGGATACGCATCTATTTACGGGAACAGTTAGAGATAACATCAGATACGGTAGATTAGATGCCACAGATGAAGAAGTAGAGGCAGCAGCTAAGACTGCCAGCGCACATTCATTTATAAAGAGGCTTGCCAATGGATATGATACTGTTATAGAAGGAGATGGTTCTAATCTGAGTCAAGGTCAAAGACAGCTTTTAAATATAGCCAGAGCTGCAATATCTAAAGCACCAATTCTTGTTCTTGATGAAGCTACTAGTTCAGTTGATACTAGAACTGAAAAGCATATAGAACATGGTATGGATAGACTTATGACAGACAGAACAACATTTGTTATAGCTCATAGGCTTTCAACGGTTCGTAACTCTAATTGTATTATTGTTTTAGAACATGGAGAAATCGTTGAGAGAGGAGCACATGAAGAGCTTCTCGATATGAAGGGCAGATATTATCAGTTATATACAGGAGCTGTAGAATTAGATTAATTAAAATTACAATAATATGGAAAATTCTGCAATAATGTATGATGTTTCTTAATAGAAAAAGAAAACCAAGGCAGTCTCTTAGAGGCTGTCTTTTAAGTATGGATGGAGGTAGTACAATGGGATTGAGTATAGTAAGGTTCAGACCAAGTACGATAGTCCTCAATTGCCTGAACTACATCTTCGTTTCCTTTTCCCTCAAAAGTTCCTAAAGTGATACTACCATTAATAGCCATATCACGATATTCTGCTGGGATTTTAGCGAGTGCTTTACTTGCTTCGTCTTGATATAACTTAATACCTTTTTCGAGAGTTTCTTTCCTATTACCATCAATTGCAAACATTGCGTCTACAAGATTATTTTTACTTGCAGAGCCTACCATATTATCCATAGAGGCAGAAACTTTCTTGGTTAATTCATCCAATTCGGTTAATCTAGTCTCTAAAAAGTCTATTTGTTTGCTGAACTCACTAGCTGTACTAGTATATGAATCTTTAACTTTATATGTAGAGGTTGACACATCATTAAGTTTTGAATCTAACAGTCCAACTTTAGTTTCGGCTGCTTTCCACACGTTATTTGCTAATTCAGCTCTTACTCCACCCATATTAAAGGCAGCCACATATGCTGAATGAGCTAATTCATATTCAGTCTGCGAAAGAGTGCCATTAGACAATGCTAATTCATTATTTGCCTCTGCTGTATCTAAGGTAGCAATTCTTTGTAATTCAGTAGCCGCTTGTTGATATACACTTGCTTTAGCTTCGTCTATTTTAACTTTTGCTAGATTTTGCCAAGCTGTTTCATTATCAACCATTTGTCCATTTTCATCAAAGAGAATGTTAACATATTCTGAATTAAGGCTTATAATAGACTCAAGATTATCAGTTGTTAAACCATCTTTCATAGTATTTTTAAGAGTAGAGTATGCAGATTCTAACTCCGAAAGACCAGATGTGGATAAATCTAGGTTTGATAGAGATTCGAGTTGTTCCTTTACACTTGCAATTTTATCAGAAAGTGCAGATGAATTAGCAGGTATACTTGTAGAAAGACTATTAAAATACGATTCAAGAATATTTTGTGCTTGTGGAAAATCTTCTGAAATAGAATTTATTGCTTCCCTTATATTTTCATAGATAGCAGACGAATCTACAGAATCATCAGATAAAGACTTGTAATAATCATCAACTAAACCGTTTATATCTTCTGACTTTAATTCATTTATAAACCCGGTAAAATCATCATAAACACCTTGAGCATCGTTGGGATTAATCTCCACAAATTTTCGTAAAATGTCATATAATGCATCTTCGGGAATAATAGTATCTAAATTTGAAATATATTCTGAATAATCATCTTTAATTATATTATATTGCGAGTCAAAGAATTTTTGAATTTCCTCTGCATTTGGGAAAGCATCAAATAATTCTTCGGTAAAATTATCTTCAATATAATCAGCTAATAATTCTGCCATAGAATTATTGTTGTTTAACTGTCCTTCGATCTCCGAAATTGCATCACTTAGAGCTTCGGAAGGATTACTTAATATGCTATCTGAAAAATAACCACTAAGTTTTTCATCCAAACCCCAGTCATTATCAACTTTACTATTGTTATATATATTTTTAGAAGCAGTAGTTTTATCTTTAATTGATTGTTCTCTCAAAGCTTCAAGTAAACGAAGTCTATCTGCAATTTTTTGATTGGCAATACTCCAACCTTCTCCTTCGGAAGAAAGAAGTCTAGGAGTTGCTCCAATTGAACTATTTAATTCATCTTGAATTTTTGCTAATTCAGATTTATTTCCCTTGGCTTCGATTAATTTACTTTGTAATGCTTCAAGACTAGAAATTTCAGAATCATAACTTTCTATATTTTGCTTAGCAGTATCAATAATTGTTTGCTGGGATTCTATATATCTTTCATTTGCACTTGTAAGATAATCTATCCCTTTTACAACAGCACTAATCACCTCTACGGCAGCGGTAATAGCAACCATCCATCCAATAGAAGATAATACTTTCATTGAAGCGGATAGTGCTTTTGTCTTTACAGTTGCTAATGTTGTAGCTGTCCCTGTCGTTTTAAGGTAGGCTTGATAACCAGCGAGAGCTTCTTCGGATGTTTTGTATACTGTTCCTGATTTCTGCATTGTAGTTAGGAAAGAAATGAAATTCTTATCGGTAGAACCTAATGCTTTTCCTATATCATCAATACTTCCGCTAAATGTAGACAAATCTTTCCCAGCTAAATTAGATAATGCCTTAGATGTTTCTTCTGTTATTTTGGGAAGTTCTTTTAGTTTACTAATGGAATTTAATAAGCCACTAAACCCATCCTTTTCACTATAGCTTGCAAGCTATAAGTGTTGCTATTCTTTACTTCCAATAAGGAATAGAGTATAATAAAATACAAAAAAGGAAAAATTAACTATGGTCAAGATGTGTAATAAATGTAAAAATAATAACACAAAATGGGGCGGATTATGTAAATGTGGCTATTATCCGTTTATAAAAGACGATATTTATACTTGCCCTGATGTTACCTGTAATGGAACATTGACAGATATAAATATATCTGATAACGATTTACTTACAATAGCAGATATTTCAGAAGATCCATCATTTCTTGAAGCTATGATAAAACTTAAAGAAGATGACATTATCGAATATAACTTGAAGATGTCACAATTTAAGGCACAGTTAAATACACAACAAAGCAATCAGCATACACAGGATAATCAGATACATTGCCCATACTGTCACTCAACTAACGTTAAGAAGATTACAAATACGGCTAAAGTAGTGAATATAGCCATGTTTGGTTTACTTGGTAATAAGCGAAAACACGAATGGCACTGTAATAACTGTAAGAGTGACTTTTAGTCATGAATTTTTTCTTTCAATAATTCAATAATCCTATAGCACTCGGCATTACTAACATCATTTGAGTAAAGAGTTCTTACAAGCATATTGGCAATATAATTTTCTTTTTCAATTTTCTTCATATGTTCGTCATATGAAAAAGTATTATTTTTGTACATTTAAACACCTACTTTCTATAAGGAGATAAAAATTATGCAATTAAAACCTGACTGTATTCGTGATGTGTTACTGTATTTAGAAGATAATTTAACGATAGAACTTGACAATCATAATTTTTCTGAAATTACACTGGAACAACTAAGAACAGAGCCATCTCTTAAAGAAAAATATACAGAAGAAGATATTTGGTATACTGTTTATAATCTCAAAGAAGTACGCTTTATTGAAGGTCGAATAAATGACGCAGGTAGTAATAAAATGATGTTCTGCGAAATACAAAACATTACTTGGTCTGGTCATGATTTTCTGAATACAATTCGTCCAACTGACATATGGAATGCAACAAAGAAAAGTGCATCTAAACTTGGTCTTGTATCTATGAGAGCATTGAGTAGTATTGCTATGAGCGTAGCAAATGCAATAATTACAAATCCAACTGTTATACAAGATATAGTAGATAAACTACATTAATTTCTTTAAAATAGGCAATAAATATTATTTGTATGGAGACGAAGCGTTTGGTGAACCTGTTGAATATTTTGCAAAATAATAAAACATACGTTCCGACTATTCTTTGCTTAGATAGAGTGGTACAATTTACCATATCAAACTAAAGGAGGAATTTTTCAATGGATAATTTTAATCCTGGTATGCCAGCAAATATTCAAAGACAACTTGATACTAATTATAAGAATAGACAACTAGAAATAAATGCTGCCAAAATCCAATCTGAAAGCACAGCAATAACTATAGCGCAATCGCTTTATCACGAAATATTACAATTCCAACAAAATCTTCCTGATGAAGAAGATGTAATGATGATGCTTGTGCAATTTAATCAGTCAACTACAATTCTTGTTGAAAATATTGGTTATATCGGACACACCATGATTTCATTCCACGGTAAGGACACGAGTGGCAATCCATTGGAGTTGATACAGCACATTTCTCAACTGAATTTTCTGTTAATGGCTTGTAAGAAATCCGAGCCAGAGCTTCCAAAACGGAAGATTGGGTTTCAGGCAGGAGATTAATCATACCAGTTTCTATATTATACACATTAAAACCTCCAATCAAAAGGGGAATATACTACGGAATTTAAAATATCAATAATGAAAGAATTACTTGCAGCTATTGAATTCAGATTAAAATTTTCAAAAGAAGGACTAACTGAATCTCAATCATATGACATTTCTTGTTCTATACAAATCGAAGAACTTTGTAACGCATTAAATAATTCATCTGAAAGATATAAGGAAAACGATATAAAATATGTTATATCTTTACTTTACCAAATTGGATATATAGAAATCTCACAAGGAACAATCAAGAGAATCACTCCAAATGGATACAAATTTTTGCTTAACACGTTACATGGTGTGAATTGTATGTATTAATATTCTGTATTTGTTGAAACACACGAACAAAATACATCAATTCCTCTATTTGCAATCTTATCAATGTTTTCAGAAATGGATTTTAATTCTTCATTAGAAATAGAGGAATCTAATCTTGTTGATAAAACGGCATCAGAACAGTCATTAAATAAACACTGGGCTTGCCTTACGGTAAGTCCTTTTGCTTTTGCTAAATCTACAAATTCATTCATAAGTTCATAATATTTATCTTCTGTAAGTCCATCTGGATGATTATACGGTTTTCCGTATTTAGATATTGTTATTGCATTATTCATTTATTTTCACCACCTTTCAATTTAAAAGAGCCTTGGCTTTCGTCTTGGCTCTTATTTTTCTACTTCAATAGAAGAGAAGTAATTGGATATACAAAAAAGAGACTGATTATGA
>CAZNEZ010000028.1:8001-29229 GCA_964572475.1 uncultured Lachnospiraceae bacterium | reverse complement strand
CGTATTGGGAAAAGTAAGTATTTTACTTGATTTTTGAAATATTAATGTATATAATTAGACCACTATATGTAAATAAATGCATTTATGAAAGTGAGGAAACACAATGGGGCTAAGAAAGTAGACAAAATTAAAATAACAATTCTTAAAAAGTACAGCGTGATATATCGACTCCAAAGCTCGTGATAAGTGGAGTCTTTTAATATATAATAAAAGATTGCGCAAAGTATATGGTAAGTTAACGAAGAACGTCAGTAACTTAATAGGATTTTTAAGAAAGAAGGATATAGTATGTTAGATTATAATAGATATAAAAGAGTACCAGTTGTGGATATGCCAGATAGAGAGTGGCCTAACAAAGAGATTATGAAAGCACCAGTATGGTGTAGTGTTGATTTGCGTGATGGCAATCAGGCACTTATAGAGCCTATGGTTGTTGAAGAAAAAATAGAGATGTTTAATCTTCTTGTTAAGCTTGGCTTTAAAGAGATAGAAATTGGATTTCCTTCTGCTTCACAGATAGAATACGATTTTTTAAGACAGCTTGTCGATAGAAATCTTATACCTGATGATGTAGTTGTTCAAGTATTAGTACAGTGTAGAGAGCATCTTATAGAGAGAACATTTGAGTCTCTTAAAGGAATAAAAAAGGCAATCGTACATATTTACAATTCAACATCGACTCTTCAAAGAGATGTTGTATTCCATATGGATAAAGAAGAAATTAAAAAGATAGCTATAGAAGGAACTAGAATTGTCAAGAATTATGTTAAGGACTTTCCAGGTGAGATTCAGCTTGAATATTCGCCAGAGAGCTTTACAGGAACAGAACTTGATTATGCTTTAGATGTTTGTACAGCAGTGCAGGAAGAATGGCAGCCTACAGCTGAGAATAAAATTATTATCAATCTTCCGGCTACGGTAGAGATGAATACTCCAAATGTATATGCCGACCAGATTGAATGGATGGATAAGCATTTTAAAGACAGAGATAAGATAATATTAAGTGTGCATCCTCATAATGATAGAGGAACTGGCGTTGCAGCTACAGAACTTGCATTACTTGCTGGTGCAGACAGAGTTGAAGGTACACTTTTTGGAAATGGCGAAAGAACAGGTAATGTTGATATTCTTAATGTAGCATATAATATGTTTTCACAGGGAATAAATCCAGAACTGAATTTGGAGCATATCAATGAGATTATTGAAGTATACGAAAGATGCTGCAAGATGCCAGTAGGCATGAGACATCCGTATGCTGGTAAGCTTGTATTTACAGCATTTTCGGGTTCACATCAGGATGCCATTAACAAAGGTACAAAGGCTATGACTGAAAGAGGAAGTAAGACATGGGAAGTTCCATATCTTCCAATTGATCCTTCGGATGTTGGACGTGAATATGAGCCAATAGTTAGAATTAATAGTCAGTCTGGCAAGGGCGGCGTGGCATTTGTTATGGACACTTACTATGGATATAAGCTTCCTAAGGGAATGCATAAAGAATTCGCTGATGTTATACAAAAGATTGCAGAGGCCCAAGGCGAAGTAGCACCTGAAACAATTATGGATAAGTTTAAAGAAGAATATCTTATCTATAAGACTGATAATGAATATCCATTTGAATTTACAAGCTGCAAGATTAGCGATTCAGGCGATAAAGATACAGAAGTTCAGCTACTATTCAAATATAAGGGAGAAGTTAAAAATATTAAAGCAATTGGTAATGGTCCTATTGATGCAGTTAAGAATGCAATACAGGATACTGCTGGATTGAACTTTAAACTTCTTGATTATTCAGAACATGCTCTTAGTGAAGGTTCACATGCTAAGGCAGCGGCATATATACAGTTACTTGATCTTACAACAGGTAAGGCAACCTTTGGAGTAGGAGAGAGCTCCAATATTACAAAAGCAAGTATCAGAGCGCTCTTTAGTGCTATAGACAGACTATTAAAATAGAAGAGCATCAACTATTAAGATAGAAGAGCATCAACTATTAAGATAGAAGAGTATCAACTATTAAGATAGAAGAATATCATCTTGTTGATTAATAGAGATAATAGTGGTATAATGCAAAAAAGATTTTAAATCTTACTGAATAATGATGATAGAGTGAAAGGAATTAATAGAATGAGAACTTATTTAGTAACAGGCGGAGCCGGTTTTATCGGTTCAAACTATATCCATTACATGTTTAAAAAGTATGATAATGAGATTAGAATTATTAATGTTGATGTATTAACATATGCAGGTAATCTTGAGAATCTTAAAGATATTGAGAACAGAGAGAATTATACATTTGTTAGAGCAGATATTACAGATAGTGCAGCAATTAGCAAGATTTTTGAAGAGAATGATATTGACAGAGTTGTACATTTTGCAGCTGAAAGTCATGTTGACAGAAGTATTAAGAATCCAGAGGTGTTTGTTAAGACCAATGTATTAGGAACACTTGTTATGCTTAATGCAGCTAAGGCAGCATGGGAATTAGAAGATGGAACATTTAAAGAAGGTAAGAAATTCCTTCATGTTTCAACAGATGAAGTATATGGTTCACTTGAGAAAGATGATGAGTTCTTCTATGAGACAACTCCTTATGATCCACATAGCCCTTATTCAGCAAGTAAGGCTTCATCAGATTTTCTGGTTAAGGCATATATGGACACATATCAGTTCCCAGCTAATATTACTAACTGTAGTAATAATTATGGCCCTTATCAGTTCCCAGAGAAACTTATTCCACTTATTATCAATAATGCTCTACAGGGTAAAAATCTTCCAGTATATGGAGATGGTAAGAATGTTAGAGACTGGTTATATGTAGAAGATCATGCTAAGGCTATAGATATGGTTCAAGAGCAGGGTAAATTATTTGAGACATATAATATCGGTGGACATAATGAAAAGCAGAACATCGAGATTATTAATATAATCCTTGATACATTACAAGAGATGCTTCCAGCAGATGACCCTAGAAAGGCTCATATCAATCAAAATCTTATTACCTATGTTACTGATAGAAAAGGACATGATAAGAGATATGCGATTGCACCTGATAAGATTAAAGCTGATCTTGGATGGTATCCAGAGACTATGTTTAAAGAAGGAATCAAGAAGACGATTCAGTGGTTCTTTGAGAATGAAGATTGGATGAAGAACGTAACAAGCGGCGATTATCAGAAATATTACGCAGACATGTACAAATAGAACTAATGGGGACATGAATTATTGTCATGTTCCCATAAGTGCGTTATAAAAGACATATTATGGAGGTCAAAATGAAAGGAATTATATTAGCAGGCGGCTCAGGAACAAGATTATATCCATTAACAAAGGCAATTTCAAAACAGATAATGCCAGTATACGATAAACCAATGATTTATTATCCATTATCTACACTTATGTTAGCAGGTATAAGTGAAGTACTTATTATTTCTACACCTAGAGATCTTCCAGTATTTGAAGAATTATTGGGAGATGGTTCACAGCTTGGAATGAAGTTAGTTTATGCAGTACAGGAATCACCAAGAGGACTTGCAGATGCATTTATTATTGGTGAAGAATTTATTGGAAAAGATAATGTAGCATTAGTATTAGGAGATAATATTTTCTATGGACAAAGTTTCTCAAAGGTACTTAAGAATGCAGCAGAGAGACCAAACGGAGCAACAATCTTTGGATATTATGTAAAAGATCCAAGAGAGTATGGTGTAGTAGAATTTGACGAGAATGGTAAAGCATTATCAATAGAAGAAAAACCAGAGAATCCAAAGTCTAACTATGCAGTACCAGGACTATACTTCTATGATAATGATGTAATTGAGATAGCTAAGAATGTTAAACCATCAGCTAGAGGTGAGATTGAGATAACTTCAGTTAATAATGAATATCTTAACAGAGGAACACTTATGGTTGAGACACTTGGCAGAGGATTTGCATGGTTAGATACAGGAAATCACGATATGCTTCTTGATGCTGCTGATTTCGTAGCAGCATTCCAAAAGAGACAAGGTTTATATATCTCATGTATTGAAGAAATAGCTTATAAACGAGGATTTATTAATAAAGAACAGTTATTAAAGCTTGCAGAACCTCTTATGAAGACAGCTTATGGACAGTATTTAGTAGATGTTGCTAACGGACTATAATATAGTAAGCACTTTTTAAGATAATAGAAAGGAATTAGATTATGGGAAAGATTACAGTTGAAACATGTGATATAGAAGGACTTAGGGTAATAACCCCTGCAGTATTCGGTGATGAGCGTGGATACTTTATGGAGACATATAATTATAATGATTATAAAGAAGTTGGAGTTGATATGGAATTCGTTCAGGATAATCAGTCAAGTTCAAAGAAAGGTGTTCTTCGAGGATTACATTTTCAGAAGAATTTTCCACAGGACAAGCTTGTAAGAGTAGTAAGCGGAGAAGTATTTGATGTCGCAGTAGATCTTAGAGCTGGCTCAAAGACATTCGGACAATGGTATGGTGTAGTTTTATCAGCGGAGAATAAAAAGCAGTTTTTTATTCCTAAGAATTTTGCACATGGATTCATTGTTTTATCGGAAACAGCTGAATTTGCATATAAATGTACAGATTTTTATCATCCAAATGATGAAGGCGGACTTGCTTGGAATGATCCAGAGATTGGCGTAGAATGGCCAATGCCTGAAGGAATGACAACGGAAGATCTTACAATATCGGACAAAGATCAAAAATGGAGCGGAATTAGTAGCTTCACTGGTAAATAAAATGATTCAGAGTGTTAAAAAAGTATTTAACTACTTCAAAAACTATGGACTAAGTGCAACATTTGTCAGATTAAATGAGTATAGATACGATAAGAAGATGTACCCACTATTCAGAGAGAATAATAATCTTACTGATGATATGATAAATGTACAAAAACATGAACAGTTTGAATACTCACCAAAGATAAGTATAATAATTCCTATGTATAAGACACCATTAGAATTTTTCAAAGAGTTGGTGGAGTCAATACAGAGTCAAACTTATGCTAATTGGGAGTTATGTCTTGCAGATGGTACAGGAGAAGAATACGAGATTACACCATATATTAATCAGATAGTTTCCGATAATAGAATAAAATATCAGATGCTTAAAGTAAATGGCGGTATTTCTGCTAATACTAATGAAGCATTAAAGATGGCAACTGGTGAATTTATAGCATTAGTTGATCATGATGATTTTATTGAAGCGGATGCGTTATATGAATGCGTAAAAGCACTGAATATGGATGAAACTATTGATTCCTTATATTCAGATGAAGATAAGGTAGATATGACAGGTAAAGTATATTTTCAACATCATATGAAACCTGATTTTAATGAAACATATCTGTGCAGTAACAATTATATTTGTCATATGTTCTTTACAAGAACAGAGATTGCAAGAGAAGTTGGTGGATTTGATAGTAAATGTGACGGCGCTCAGGACTATGATTTTATTTTTAAATGTACTGAAAAGTCTAGAAATATATATCATATTCCAAGAATACTTTATCATTGGAGATGCCATCAAAATTCGACTGCAGGTAATCCACAAAGCAAGCTATATGCCTATAAGTCTGGTGTAAAAGCACTATCTAACCATTATAAAAGACTTGGAATTAGTGCAGAGACATCTATGGAAAAATCTTATGGATACTACAGAACTAGTAATATTATCCCTGCTAATACAAAGATAGCAATAGTTATAATTGGTGATGATAGAAGAATTAATACTACTAATGTTAAGAACAGACTTGGATATGAGTTTAGGACTGTATATGTTGAAGGCTATGATGTTGAGAAAATAAATGAAGCTGTTCTTACATTTGACGAAGAATACGTACTTATAATTGATGGAAGTATGCAGGTTAAAGAAGGATTTGTTATTAGTGAGCTTCTTGGGTATATTATCAGAGATAATGTAGGTAGTGTTTCTACTAGAATGTATTCAGCAGACAAAAGATTAATGCATGCAGGAATAATGCTAGATAAAGAATGTGGAATAACTTATCCATTTAGAGGTGCTTTAAAGTCAGAAAAAGGGTATTACTATAGGATAGTATGTCCGCATGAGGTATCAGCAGTTGATGGCAGGTGCATAATGATAAAGAAGGAAATGTTCTCTGAATTAGGAGGATTTGATGTCAATCTATCATATATTATGAGTGTTGCAGATTATTGTGTAAGAATAAGCAATAATGGATTTAAGAACATTTACAATCCAAATGCAGTATTAATGTATTATGGAGAAGATATTACAGAAACAGAAAATATAGAAGATATTAAGTTATTTACATCTAGATGGTCTTCAAGATTAGAGAAGATAGATTCCTATTTTAATCCTAATCTTAAGATGGATAAGTTAGATGGGAAGTTCTTAATTAAGGTGAATGAATAGAAATGATAGATATTTTGTTAGCTGCATATAACGGCGAAAAATATATTGGAAGTCAGATAGAGTCAATTCTTAATCAGACATATACAGATTTTAAATTAATTATTAGAGATGATATGTCTAATGACAGAACAGTCCAGATAATAAAAGAATATCAGGAGAGCAATCCTGATAAAATAACTCTTATATCGGCTGAGGCTAATTCAGGAAGCCCAACAAGAAACTTTTTTGAGCTTATAAAGCTTTCAAATGCTCCATATATTATGTTGGCAGATCAAGATGATATATGGATGCAAAGGAAGGTTGAGAAGACATTTTCGGCAATTAAACTATTGGAAAAGCAATATGGTGAACAGCTTCCACTTATGGTTCATTCAGATCTTATGGTGGTTGATGATGAAATGAAAGTTATATGTGATTCGATGTTTAAGATGCAGAAGATGGATATTTATGGCAATGAAATGAACTATTATTTAGTTCAGAATAATGTATCAGGCTGTACAGCAATGTTTAATAGAACGACGCTTGATTACCTTAATTATATGCCAGCTAATGCAATAATGCATGATTGGTGGCTTGCCTTAATAGTATCCGCATTTGGTCATATTGGTATTATCGAGGAAGCATTAATAAAATACAGACAGCATCAGGACAATGTTGAAGGCGCTAAAGAATATAGAAAGTTTTCAACTAATTTTAGAATGGCACTGATGGGTAAATCTATAAAGCAGTCTTTGAAGAAAACATATCTTCAGGCTGAAGAATTTGAACAAGTATTCGGTAATAAGCTAAATAAAGAGAAATCTGAGATGTTACACGAATATGTAAATATGGAAAAAAAGAGTAAGTTTAATAAATATAAAACTATAAATAAATACGATTTAAAAAAGACAGGCGCTTTAAAAAGACTAGGGCAATATTTATATATGTAAAAGACACAAAAAGTACACACAAATGTTGGTTGATATTTATTGGTAACTATTGTATTATATAAGAAATATTTCTAAATAATACGCAAATAGGCATTCTTGCAAGTGCATGTGATAAGGCGCTTTAGGAGCAGAATATATATGATTAAAGATAATCAAAAACATTTTAATAGACTTCATGTTTTTCTTGATGCGATTCTTTTCGTTATTTCATATCTTGAAGCATGGAATATTAAATTCCAGACTAATTGGTTTACAAGAGATTTGTGGTCTCTTAATTTCCGAGAATATATGCAGGCTTTATATTTTATAGTACCAGGATATCTGATATTATATGCTGCATTTAGATTATATACTCCAAAGAGAGTTCAGGGAATAAGAGTTGAAATAGCTAATATTATGAAGGCCAATGTTATTGGTCTGATGATATTTCTAACTACATTATATGTAATTAAGCAACCTCATTTTTCACGTGAGATGCTTTTCATATTTTTTGTGTTAAATGTATGTAATGGTATAGCAATGCGTGGAGTTCTAAAGTTTTCACTTAGATCTATGCGTAAAAGAGGATTTAATGTTAAGCACATTTTATTAGTTGGATACAGTAGAGCAGCAGAAGGATATATTGACAGAATAAATGCTAATCCTCAATGGGGATATCTTATAAGAGGCATTCTTGATGACAATGTTGAGGCAGGTATCACATATAAAGGTGTTAAGGTTTTAGGTAGAATTGAGAATCTAATGGTCATTTTACCAGAGAATAGACTTGATGAGATTGCAATAACATTAGGATTAAGTGAGTACCATAAGTTAGAGAAGATTGTTGCATTATGCGAAAAATCAGGAGTTCATACCAAGTTTATTCCTGATTATAATAATATTATTCCAACTAAGCCATATACTGAAGATTTACTTGGTTTACCAGTAATTAACATAAGATATGTTCCGCTTAGTAACACTTTTAATATGGCATGTAAGAGAGCTATGGATATTATTGGTTCATTAATAGCCATTATTATTGCTTCACCTGTTATGCTAGTTACAGCATTATTGATAAAGATAACTTCCAAAGGACCACTCATTTATAAGCAGGAAAGAGTAGGACTTCATAACAAACCATTTATGATGTACAAATTCAGATCTATGGAAGTTCAAAAGGAACAGGACGAAAAGAAATGTTGGACAACTAAGAATGATCCAAGGGTTACTCCGGTAGGCAAATTCATTCGTAGGACAAGTATTGATGAGCTTCCACAGTTATTTAATATATTAATGGGGGATATGTCACTTGTTGGTCCAAGGCCAGAGAGACCTTTCTTTGTTGAAAAATTTAAAGAAGAGATTCCGAGGTACATGGTTAAACATCAGGTAAGGCCAGGACTTACAGGATGGGCGCAGATTAAAGGTTATAGAGGAGATACTTCTATAAGAAAACGTATTAACTGTGATTTATACTATATCGAAAACTGGACAATAGGATTTGACTTTAAGATTCTATTTTTGACTATATTTAAAGGCTTTATTAATAAGAACGCATATTAAAAGGATTAAGCCAGCGTAATTAGCGAGTGAAAGGAACAGGATGAGCAGAGAAAACAGTAATATTGATAATCTAGCAGATAATGAATCTGAAAAGAAGATAAATGTAAAAGAAGATACAGATTTAGATTATGGTGACTTTGAATTGGTTGATGGTGATGAAGCATTTACAGATGAAGATGTGGATGATGAAGATAATCAGCTAGATAATTCATTGACGAATGTAAAGCATAAAAAGAGAGTTCGTAGAATAAAAAAACTAGTTTTAACAGTTGAAATAATATTTATTCTCGTCTTATCTGCTACGTTAGCATTTCTATTAATTCCTAATGCTAAGGCCAAGTTATTAAATACGTGGATTGGTAAAATGATGATTAAGATGGCTGTAAGTGAACAGGATTTTAGCAATGTACAAGATACGGATTTTAATGATAATGAAGTGGAAGTTAATGATAATATAGATGACATTCTTACTGACAAATACACTAATATAGTACTGTTAGGAAGTGATTCACGAGATGTTGATATTGAGACATCTGGAAGAAGTGACAGTATAATAATTGTAAGTATTAATAAAGAGTCAGGCGAAGTGAGAATGGCATCAGTTTATAGAGATTCATATCTTAGAATTATTAATAATAAAGGGAATGCAGTTTATACAAAAGTCAATTCTGCAATGACATATTCAATAGAGAAGACGATTAGTACTCTTAATACGAATCTGGATCTTAATATAAAGGATTATGTTGTAGTTAATTTTTCGGGATTAGCAACTATTATAGATAAGCTTGGCGGAATCGACATTACCATTACGGCTGATGAAAAAAGACTTATCAACGGTTATCTAAAAGAGACTAGAAAAGTTACAGGAATGGATGCACCTGATGTTACTACATATGGTGATGTACATCTTACTGGTCTTCAGGCTACAGCATATTGTAGAATAAGATATGTGACATTTTATGCTGAAGATGGTACAAAGATTAATAACGATTATGGTCGTGCAGCAAGACAGAGGCTTGTATTGCAGAAACTTGTTTCAAAGGCTAAGAGTGCTGGAGTTTCCCAGATAATGAGTATTGCAGAAGAATTATTTAAAGAAACATCAGAAGAAAAGATTATGACTACAAGTTTAACTTATGACGAAGTTATGGATTTGATTCCAATTGTTATAGATTTTAAGTTTGGCGAAACAACGGGATTTCCATTTAAACTGGAAGGAAGAAATATTCAAGAATTAAATGGTGCGTCATGTGTTGTTCCTAATAATCTTGCTGAAAACGTATCTGAACTTCATTCGTTTTTATTTGACTCGGTAAACTATGTTCCATCTCTTACTGTTCAGGATATTAGCAATACCATTGTTACAAAAACAGGTGTAGGTTCAAAGTATTATCCAAATAAGACATCACAGGATGAGACAACGACTAAAAAAGAGACAACCACTAATAAAGAGACAACGACTAGCAAAGAGACAACAAAAAGCAATAATTAGTGTGCTAAAGATCAATATATTAAAATCTGATTAGCATTTACAAAATGCACAGAAAGAGGTAGAAAATGAGTAGAGAAGAAATCGATATTATGGATATGGACAATGAAGAGTTTGAAATACAGCCAAGACCACCTAAACGAAAAAAGAAAAAAAACAAAAAGAAAAGAATGAAAAAAATTATTATTGCTATTGAGGGTTTTGTCATTGTAGTAATGGTATTTGCACTTGTTCTTTTACTTGTTCCAAATGTTAAACAGAAGCTTCTTGATTCATGGTTAGGCAGAAGTATAATTAAACTTGTGCTTAGTGAAGACGATTTTAATAATATTCATGATAGTGATTTTAATTCTGATGATATTGAAACAAATGAAGGTCTTGTACTTCAGGATAAGTATACTAATATAGTTCTGTTTGGTAGTGATTCTAGAGATGTTGATATTAGCCAAGCTGGTCATAGTGATTCCATTATCATTGTAAGTATTGATAAAGATTCAGGTGTAGTTAAGCTGGCATCCATTTATAGAGATACTTATGTAAAAGTATTTAAAAAAGATGGCTCTACATCATATGGCAGGATAAATGGTGCCTATTACAATAATGGTGCTAAAGGCTCAATACAGACAATTAATAGTAATTTTGATTTAAATATTAAAGATTATGCTGTCGTTAATTTCTCTGGACTTGCGACTATTATAGATAAGCTCGGAGGTATCGATGTTACAATTACTGAAGATGAGAGAGGTTATATTAATGGATACCTTAAAGAGACAAGGAAAGTAACAGGAATGGATACACCTGATGTTAAAAAATCTGGTGCTGTACATCTTACAGGACTTCAGGCAACAGCTTATTGCCGTATCAGATATGTAACTTTTTATGCAGAAGATGGAACTAAGATTAATGATGATTTTGGTAGGGCAGCAAGACAGAGACTTGTAATTACGAAGATAGTTCAACTAGCTAAAAATGCTGGAGTATCAGAGATGCTTGATTTAGCAGCAGAGATTTTTAAATCAACATCAGAAGAAAAGGTATTAACTACGAGTCTTTCATATGATGAAGTAATGGATCTTATTCCTATTCTTATTAACTTCTCATTAGGTGACCAGGCAGGTTATCCTATATATAAGGCTGGAACGAAGATTAATAGAGCTGATGTTGTAGTACCTGCAACACTTTCAGCCAATGTATCAGAACTTCACAACTTTTTGTTTGGAGAGGAAAACTATGTTCCAACTTCAACAGTTAAGGCTATAAGTAAGGAAATTGAAGAAAAATCAGGAATTCATGATTTATCTAAAAAATAAGAATATACTAAAAATGCGTGCAATATATTTTTTTGCACGCATTTTTCAGGAGGAAAGAACAGTGATTTAAGGTAAATGTAGTTAGGAAGAATTGTGAAACAATTCTTCTATGCGTGCAATATATTTTTTTGCACGCATTTTTCACAGTTGAATCACAGTTTTTTCACAAAAAATGTCTATACTCTAAAATATCAATTAGATAATATTGAAAGGAGATTGAAATATATGAGTGACAATTTTAATTCGATGAATTCAGATCCTTCTAATTCATCAACCACTAACAATAACACAATGAATGGAGCAGATTCAACTAACACATTTACAGGAGGATATAATACAAGCCAGATGAATACAGGCGCGAATGCTAATACAGAATATACTAATCAGGCAGGTAGTATGAGTCAGAATGAACAAAGTACACCTAATTTCCAGACACCAAACAGTTATAGTGCATATTCAGAAAAGGATAATGCATATACTTGGCATCCAGTAGAGGAAACGAAGGCTGAACCACCCAAAAAAATAAAAAAAGCTAAAGTTAAAAAAACAAAGAAACCTATGACTTATGGCAGAACACTTGCTACTTGTATAGCTGTAGCGTTAATAGCAGTAATGATTAATTCAGGAATTCTATATTATGTTGTTAATTATTCTTTATCTGATAGGTATGCGACAAAGACAGAGTTACAGAGTGCAAAGAAGATATCAGAAACAGTTACTGGTAATGCAGTTTCAACTAATACTACAGGCGGAAGTGCTACAGTTACAGATGCATCAGAAGTTGTATCTAATGTAATGCCATCTATAGTAGCTATTACTAGTACAACAATTGTCAATTCAGGATATAATCCATTTAGTTTTGGAAATAGCGGAAGCAGTGAAACGCAGGGAGCTGGTTCAGGAATAATTATTGGACAGAATGATACAGAATTACTTATAGTAACCAATAATCATGTAGTTGAAGATACTACAGCATTAAGCGTAAAATTTATAGATGATCAATCAGTTACAGCATATATTAAAGGAACAGATTCAGATGCTGATCTTGCAGTTGTAGCGGTTAAGATTGAAGATATTAAGGAAGATACATTATCACAGATAAAGGTTGCTACATTAGGAGATTCAGATAAGTTATCAGCAGGTGAAGGTGTAATTGCAATAGGTAATGCATTAGGTTATGGACAGTCAGTTACAACAGGTGTAATTAGTGCACTTAACAGAAAAATCACAGTAGATAATAAGACAATGACAATGATTCAGACAGATGCAGCTATTAATGGTGGTAATAGTGGTGGGGCTCTCCTTAACATGAATGGTGAAGTTATAGGAATTAATGCAGCTAAATACTCATCAAGCAGTTATTCATCAAGTAGTATTGAAGGAATGGGATTTTCAATTCCTATTTCATCTGCAAAAGAAATTATTAGCGAATTAATGACACAGGAAACTAAGGTAAAAGTTGATTCAGATAAGAGAGGATATCTTGGCATATCAATTCTTACTGTAGATTCATCTACGGCTGAAGCATATTCAATACCAGAGGGTGTTTATATTAGAAAAGTAAACGGAGATGGTCCTTGTGATCAGGCTGGTCTAGTTAAGACAGATGTTATCACTAAAATTAATGGAACAAGTGTTACAACTAAGGAAGAATTGACAGGACAGTTAGATTATTATGAAGCAGGAACAACAGTAACACTTACAGTTCAAACTATGACTAATAATGAATATAAGGAAAAAGAAGTTGAAGTCACACTTTGTGATGAAAAAACTGCAATGCAGGATACAAATTCACAAAATTAATTGAATATAGTTACCTTCCTAAATAGGTGTCCACTGAAATGGACACCTATTTTCAGTTTATAGGATTAGGGTGCAGGCAAGCGCTTTTTTAGAAAAGCTTTATTTTACTTTTTTTATTATATCAAGTATAATATTCATTACGAATATCAAATATGAAAAAACAGTAGATTTTGTTGTGGTGTTTTCACAGCATATCTCTTCAGAACGGAGGCCGACATGTCAGATGAATTAGATAAAGATAATAATATAGACGATACACAGATTATTGATAATAATAATGATGATGTTAATAGCGATATTATAGAAGATTCTACTAAAGATAAAGACGATGATCAATATGAGAAGATTTGTTATATGTGTAGAAGACCGGAGAGTAAAGCCGGTAAGATGATATCAATGCCAGGAAATATATATATATGTCCTGATTGTATGCAAAAGACATTTGATAGTATTAATAGTAATGGTATGAATCTTGGCGGTGGTAATCTTAATATTGATGAGCTTTTAAAGAATCCTAATATTAGTATGCTTAATCTTGGAGATATTACTAATGAGATTCCCAAAAGACAGAGAGTGAAGAAAAAGGCACCAAAAGAAGCAGGAGAAAAACCAGTATTTAATGTTAAAAACATACCAGCTCCACATAAAATAAAAGCTCAGTTGGATGAATATATTATCGGACAGGAATATGCTAAAAAAGCTATTTCAGTTGCAGTATACAACCATTACAAGAGAGTATCTACCAATACAATGGATTCAATCGAGATAGAAAAATCCAACATGCTTATGATTGGGCCTACAGGTTCAGGTAAGACATATCTAGTTAAGACTTTAGCAAGATTATTGGATGTTCCATTAGCGATAACGGATGCAACATCACTTACAGAAGCTGGATATATTGGAGATGATATAGAAAGCGTAGTCACCAAACTTTTGGCGACAGCCGATAATGATGTAGAGAAAGCAGAACATGGAATTATATTTATTGATGAAATAGATAAAATTGCTAAGAAAAAGAATGTAACAAATAGAGATGTTAGCGGAGAGTCTGTACAGCAAGGATTATTAAGGCTTCTAGAGGGCAGCGAGGTAGAAGTACCAGTTGGAGCCAATAATAAGAATGCTATGGTACCACTTGAGACAGTTAATACAAAGAATATATTATTTATCTGTGGAGGAGCATTTCCAGACCTTGAAGAGGTAATAAAAGAGAGACTTAATAAAGAGTCATCAATGGGATTTAAGGCTGATCTCAAAGATAAATATGACAAAACAGAGAATATTATTAAAGATGTAACAATAGATGATCTTAAGAATTTTGGCATGATACCGGAGTTTTTAGGAAGATTACCAGTAGTATTTACGCTTGAAGGACTAACAAAAGAGATGTTAGTTAAGGTATTGACTGAACCAAAGAATGCTATAATTAAGCAATACCAGAAGTTACTTGAACTTGATGAGGTTAAACTTGAATTTGAACATGGTGCGATAGAGGCAATAGCTGAAAGGGCAATAGAGAAAAAGACAGGGGCCAGAGCATTAAGGGCAATTATCGAGGAGTTTATGCTCGATATTATGTATGAGACACCTAAGGATGATAACATAGGAAAGGTTACAATAACTAGAGATTATATTGAAAAGAAGGGTGGACCTATAATAGAACTTAGAGGAGTAGAAGCCTATAAGATAGAGGCACAATAGTATATAATCAATTATTATAATAAATATACTATGTTAGAATAATTAAGGTTAGAATAATTAGATTAAACTGCCATATACTTATACAAAATGCATTGCATGGAGTAGGTATATGGCAGATTGCGTTAAAGAGATTATATCAAATGAATATGCAGATTTTATACAAGTAGTTGCAAGACCAAGCGAATATCTTTTGGATAGTTTTGAAACTAGATGTTTTAATTATGTTGGGGAAAAATATAGCATTATTTATGCACCACGTTCAAGAATAGCCGATATAGAGATTAAGAATTTTGGATATTCTGCAATACCTAAGTTATATGGACTGATGGATACAACTCCACTTGAAGTATCAGGAATAACAAAATTACAGAATCAGCCAATACTTAATCTAAAAGGTCAGGGTACTATAATTGGAATTATAGATACAGGAATTGATTATATGCATCCTGCATTTAGGTTTCCAGATGGAAGAACAAGAATATTAAGAATTTGGGATCAGACCATTCAGGATGGTCCAATACCTAGAAGTACAGGTTATGGAACAGAATATAATAGAGCTGTAATAGATGCTGCAATAGAAAATGAAAATCCATATAACATAGTTCCAAGTGTAGATGAGATAGGAAATGGAACATTTATGGCGGGAATTGCAGCGGGTTCACCCGATAAAGAGAATGATTTTATTGGAGTTGCACCTGAGGCAGAGATAATTATGGTAAAACTTAAACCAGCAAAAGAATATTTAAGAGAATTCTACAGGGTTCAGAAAGATGCAATAGCCTATCAGGAAAATGATATAATAATGGGACTAAGATATGTAAAATTAATGGCTGATTTGTTTAATATGCCACTTGCTTTAATTTTGGGATTAGGAACAAACTGGGGAGGACATTCAGGAATATCATTGCTTTCTGAGTCTGTTTCAGATTTATCATCATTTGTTGGAACGGCAGTAACAGTTGCGGGAGGTAATGAAGGAGATAAAAGACATCATTATAGAGGATATATGGAAAACGGAGTTGAATATGATGAAGTTCAGATAAAAGTAGGCGAAAATGAATATGGATTTAGTATGGAGCTATGGGGAAATACAGCAGAGATATTTACAATATCAATAGTTTCACCACTTGGAGAGGTTGTTCCCCGAATAGCAGCAAGAATGGGAAAAAGTGAAGAGCTTAATTTTTTATTTGAAGATACAGTAATAAATGTTGATTATAGAATAGTTGAGACTATGACAGGAAACGAGCTAATATTTGTACGATTTTTAAAACCGACACCAGGTATATGGACAATCAGAGTGTATGGAACTATGTACATAAGTGGAAGTTTTGATATATGGCTGCCAATAGAAGAGTTCTTAAGTAGTGATGTATATTTTTTGGATCCAGATCCAGATATAACAATAACAGAATTAGCGACAGCAGGAGGCCCAATAACTACTGGTACATATGACTCATATACTGGGGGTATATATTTGGCATCAGGCAGAGGATATACAAGAGAAAATAATATTAAGCCAGAAATTGTATCCCCAGGAGTGAATGTATTTGGACCGAAAACAGGTGGAGGCTATACAACAAAAACAGGTTCAAGCATTGCGGCTGCAATAGCAGGAGGGGTAACAGCTCAGTTTCTCACATGGGGAATAGTCAACAATAATGAAAAAGGAATTAGAACAAATGATATAAAAGGATATTTAATTAGAGGAGCAGATAGAAAGATAGGAATGGTATATCCTAATAAATCATGGGGATATGGTAAACTAGATGCATATAATGCATTTGCATCATTAATAGTATAATTATTTAATAGAGAAAAGTAATAAAAAAAGATTGCAAAATGAACAAGAGATGATATAATGTAATGTATTAGGACAGTAATACAAGTAATACATATGCGATAAATTATAGCAGAAATGGAGCGAAGAAGATGATTAACATTAATAATGTAACAAAAGTGTACTCTGGTACTACGAAAGCAGTTGATGCATTGAATCTTTCTATTGAAGAGGGGGAGATAATAGGTTTTATTGGACCTAACGGAGCAGGAAAGACTACAACACTTAAGATGATTACTGGTATTTTGGATACAACAGAGGGCAGTATAGTATTGAACGGAATTAATATCAAGGATAATCCTGTAGAAGCTAAAAAGCAATTTGGATTTGTACCAGATAGTCCAGATATGTTTCTTAGACTTAAAGGGATAGAATATCTTAACTTTATGGGTGATGTGTATGAAGTTTCTTCAGATGAAAGAATTAGAAGAATAGATGAGATGAGTAAAAGATTTGGAATGGAGAATGCACTACAGGACAAAATTCTTAGCTATTCACATGGTATGAGACAGAAGATAGTACTTATGGGTGCATTGATTCATAATCCATCAATATGGATTCTTGATGAACCACTTACTGGATTGGATCCAAAGTCAGCATTTGAACTTAAGGATATGATGAGAGAACATGCAACTTCAGGTAAGACGGTTATATTTTCAACTCATGTACTTGAAGTAGCAGAGAAGCTCTGCGATAAAGTAGTTATCATTAATAAAGGACATCTTGTGTTCCTAGGCACTTTAGATGAACTGAAAAAGAAATATTCAAGTAGTGAGACTCTTGAGAATATATTCCTGGAGATTACAAAATAATGAAGAAGTTCTTATTATTAACTAGAGTTTTATTAAAAGCAGGCCTGGGAAATGCAGAAGCTTCTAGTAAAAAGAATAAAGGATTACTTTCCAAAGCAGGTGTTGGTAAGATAGGCTTATACATATTTTTATTAATTTGTATGACACCATTTATGATTATGGAAGGAATGCTTGGGTACGAAGGATATAATATGTTTGCAGCAGGTAACTATACAATAATAGTCAGCCTTACATGCGCAGCAGGTTCATTAATAACATTTGTATTCGGAATAAGTATGGTGCTTAGTGTATTCTATTTCTCATCAGACATAGAGACATTATTACCATTACCACTTAAGGCAGCACATATTGTTGGAGCTAAATTTGCAGTAACATTAATATATGACTATTTTACAACATTACTATTTTTAGCACCTATTTTTATTGGATATGGAGTAGCTGCTAAAGAGGGAATAGTATATTGGATATTTGTGATACTAGCGATATTACTTATTCCTATTGTTCCTTTAATATATGGCTCTATAATTTCTATGATTATTATGAGAGTTTTTAAAAAGGCAAAGAATAAAGATGCAATGACGATATTTTCAACATTATTTGCGGTTGTAATAGTACTTGGAATTAATGCAATATCATCATCAGCAGGAAGTATGTCACAAGAAGCAATTATGGAAATGGTTATGACTAAGGGTACTTCACTTATGAAGATACTAAATTCAGTATTTCCTAACTTTTACTTTATTGAAGAAGCAGTTGCTAATAGTGATATAGTAATGATGTTATTATTTATATTAACTAGTGCAGCATTTGTAGTAGTATTTCTATTTGTAGCCCAAAAGATATATTTTACAAGTGTGTTAGGAATTAATAATACATCTTCAAAGCGAGAGAGAATTAATGCAGAAACTGGCAGGAAGATTATTGTTAAGAAGAATTCTACTATTACCTATATTAAAAAAGAGATTAAATTGGTATTTAGGACTCCTATATATTTGATGAACTGTATTTTGATGTGCTTTTTATGGCCAGTTATATTAGTTATACCAGTCTTATCACAGATGTTTTCATCGGGAGATAGTAGTGAAGGAATGATAGATACATTGAGACAGTTTAGCAATTCTTCTGATAGTAGCATCATAGTAGCAGTGACGATGATTGTAGTATTTGGACTTTCGTTATTTATTACAAGCATGAATTTTATGGCAGGAAGTTCAATTTCAAGAGAAGGAAAGAATATTTTCTTCATGAAATATATTCCTATGGATTATAAAAGACAGATAAATGCTAAGGTATGTGCGAGTGCAATAATGTCAATTATTTCATCAACAATATATTGTATAATTGGTATGATTGTTGTTAAAGAAGCAATCATAGATATTCCAGTAATTGCTATTGTAATGTCAGCGATTATAAGCTCAATTACATGTATATTGTTTACCTATACATCAATATTTATAGATTTGCTTAGGCCAAAGCTTAACTGGGAGACAGAACAGGCAGCAATTAAACAGAATTTGAATACAATGATAGAGATGTTTGTAACATTAGGACTGGGTGCATTATTAGGATTCTTAGGGGTAATGTTATATATAAAGCTTGAAATTGATATTTATCTTATTGGAATTATAGCAATCATAGCATTATGTGTTATTACGGTTATAATATCTAAGTTTGTACTGGCTTATGGTAATAAAAAGATGAACAGTATCATCTGACAAGTAATCTAAAGCATAACTATATGTTATTTATAAAAGGCAGCATCTTCTAATGGAAGATTGCTGCCTTTGCTAATTGATCGGCAAGGTCATTATATATATCATTAGAATGGCCTTTTACTTTAACAAATTTAATATCTATTTTATCTTTTATACTATCATAATATTTCTTATATGCAATAGTACCCTCCTTATTAGTCTTCCAAAGACCAAGACACCACTTAGAGATTCCTTCGTAATCATGATAAATAGTTAATTCAGTGCAGCCATGATTAACAGCATATCTCATAGCGGCTTCAGCTCCCTTTATTTCGCCTGCAACATTACGCATTGATGCAAGGTCAATACTATCTACTTTTTCGGACATATGAAGCTCTAAGCCATTGTGAAACATTACAACACCATATGAAAACTCTTTGGTATCAGCATTATAGCTTCCATCTACATATGCAGTAGCTTCAACATCTGTAGAAACAATCAAAGGATTAGTATTCTCTAAAGAATTGCAAGTACCTGATAAATCTTTTTGGGTAGGTTTGCTATCATGGAGTTTATCGGAAATAAGCATATAGTCTTTAGCTTCTGCTTCTGTCTTAAAACTTTTATATACAGCACCAGGATATCCATGAACCTGAGATTTACAATCCTCCCAGCTCCTATAGATTCCGGGATTAGTACCTTTAACCACAGCATAATATTTAGCAGGCATAAAAACCTCTTTCTGCACATTAATGTGCTAATCAAATATGAAGTAATTATACTATACAAATATTCTTATTTCTATGATAAAATCAAATAATCAAAACTATTCATGGAGGCAAACATGGTTACACAGGAAAATGCTTTATATCAAGGAAAAATATGGTGTGTATATGAACTCAAAAATTCAGATGGTGAATATAACGAAGAGCTAAGACTTAGCATGAGAATGTCAAGCCAAAAAGGAGAATTTATTTGCCCTGAGTGCGGGAAACCATTGATATTATGTGCAGGTCCTGTTGTTGAACCATATTTTAGACATCATGAAGATTGTGAATGTATTACAAGGACTAACGGAGATGGGAAAGACCATATTATGGCTAGAAGAATTCTATATGAAATAGCTAAAAGAAGCTTCCCCCAAGCTAATATTAGTTGCAGCAAGGTTATGATGAATTATATATCTGATATAGTAGTAGAAGATTCAGAGATGCTTATGGTTATTGAATTTATGTCATCTGATATGCCATTAGAGGAATGGATTAAGAAACATGAATTTTATGAGGAGCAGGGAATTGAAGATATGTGGGTGTTAGGGCAGAAAAGATATCATCACGACAGACCAACTACCTTTGAATATCTTATATCTAGGACAAAAGGATTTATTTATATATTGGATACAGGTAATTACGAGATGGTAATTAAACATATATGTAGAAAAGGTTCAGGGACAGGTAAGAGTGTTATAAGTAAAAGATATGACATTTCAGATATTAAATTGCTTAATTGTGGAAAAGTAAACTGTGAATTTACTGATTATGTGGATAGTATAATAGAAGCAGAAGAACAAGAGATAATGAATCAGGAGACATTAAAAAAGGAGGCAAGTCTAAGTGTACAAGCCTCCAAAGAATTAGTATTACAAAAGATTAAAAACAATAGAAAGCTATAAGGCAATCACTTTTTGAGAATATAGGCAAT
>CAZNEZ010000028.1:5038-7901 GCA_964572475.1 uncultured Lachnospiraceae bacterium | reverse complement strand
TCAGGGCTATTTGTTTCTTATCTGTGTTTACACAGTATATTGGGAGCTCTCTTGTTGATGCATTAGTATTAACCGTTTCAGTTTGATGACTTTGGCAATAGTAAACAAATGCAGCTAGAATAAGTATAGATCCAGTCATTAGAATAAATTTGTACGCAATCTTCATAACATAAACCATGCCTTTCCAATACCTGTTACAGTATATGAGAAAAGGCATGTAAATATAACTATATAGTAATGCGGATTTAAAACTAAGCAAGTCAGTCCTTTGGATAGGAAGAGAATGTACCATCTTTAGTAGTTGTAAGTTCACCATCTTCAATATGTACTAAATATCCATCTTTACCATACTCAATAAAAACTATTTTTCCAGTACCATCATATACAATTATAATTCCAGGTTGATTATATTTTTTAGTATAGCTGGAAACTGTTTCTGAAAGAGGGTTAAGTATATTGTTAAATTTAATGCTTGCTGTCTTCTTGTCTTCACTTTCAAGAAATTTAAGAACTTCTTTAGCAATTTCAATATCAACTTTATTTATATCAGAATCATTAAAAAGATTGTTTTGCGCTTTATAGAGATAATTGTTAGTGACACGACCATAATATTTTCCGTCAGAACCTAGCTTATTAAGGTTATCACTAAAATTAGGATTAGTGGCATATTGGTCGGAGATTGTAGTCTGCGCAGCTTCATATATACCTCTTGCTTCTGATATTACAGAATTGGCTTTAGCTTTTTCAATATAGTGATAAAGCGATGGAACAAGAATTGCAGCTAAAATTGCAATAATAACTAAAACAACAATTATTTCTATAAGGGTAAAACCTTTATTAGTATTCTTATTTTTCATAACAGTCGTCCTTTCTATGTTGTTTTTTAGCCTTAATTACATATTCCTTAATACTCATTATGTCAGAGCCAACGACACCTGGAATAGAGCCTAGAGAATTCATAAAGCTAATAGATTCTGGAGGAATATCCTTGGATTCAGGATATCCACCTATGTAAATTGGCGTAAAATCATTTGAAGTAAGTAAATCATAAATAGATTGAAGAGTGTAGAATCTTACATATGCTTTGTCAATTATTCCACTGTTCTTATATTCCATATGCCCGCTTAGCAACTGTGCCAATGCTGAAAAATGTAATATATTTGGTGCCATAACTATAAGCACACCAGAGGGCTTAAGATATCTATATGCTTTGTTAATAATGTTATCAGGATTAGTTGTTTCACAAATAGTATTATTAAGCACAACATAATCAAAAGAATGTTTGGGAAGGTCTGGGTCAGTATAGTTAAAATCAATATTAAGAGTTGGAAACATAGAGTCAGACAACTGTGCGCAAGTCTTATTATCCTCTATACCTACTAGATTTGAATTAGGATACATATGATGAATTGCGGCTAAATTCTGCCCAAAATGTGTTCCAATCTCCAGTAGGCTAAAATCAGAATCAATATCCTCGTTAAGTTCAGCAGCAAAGTTTTGATATAGAATCTCCGAATGCAACAATCTAATGTTCCATTTTTTATCGATATAACCTATATTTCTTAGCATAAGTTCGTTATATGCAGTTGTAGCATTCTTCTCAGAACCCTCTTTTTTTCTAAATCCCATACTACCGTAGTGA
Source organism: uncultured Lachnospiraceae bacterium (assembly GCA_964572475.1). Taxonomy (GTDB): domain Bacteria; phylum Bacillota; class Clostridia; order Lachnospirales; family Lachnospiraceae; genus CAZNEZ01. Next base: position 6,259 of record CAZNEZ010000028.1, on the reverse strand, counting down.
AATATGAAGCTATTGTGGCAAAGCAATAATTTATGACCACTCATAATAATTTTAAAGCACAAATCATCATCTTCAAAATTGCCAGGAGTAAAGATAGGATCAAAGGCACCAGTAATATCTAGTACAGTTCTCTTAACAAGGAGGGCAAAGCCTACAAGTCTTGTATGTTTAGTATATGGATTGAGGCTTGGTATGTTATTGCGAAGAGAATAGTCAATATAAGAATCAATATTATCATATTGCTCTTCAATCTGTTGAAAAGAACCAACACTGTTAGAAGTGCTTCCAGTAGCGCCAATATCATCACTTTCATAAAGTCCCATTCTCAAGTAAAACAATGAGCCTGGCATCATAATAGTATCATTATTTAGAAAAAATATATCATTTTCGGTATTGGAAATCTCAACACCTTGATTACATCCAACAGGAAAACCAGCATTATCGGTATTGCAGCGCAGTTTAATATAATCTAGAGACAAAAGCCAATCAGTGACTCCATCAGTTGAAGCATTATCAACAACAACAATTTCATAAGAAGATGCAGGGCAGGTATCTTTAATGCTTTGAATACAGTCCTTTGTAATTGTCATATTATTATAAGAAAGAATAACAATAGAAACATTTTTAACATGAAATTCTTTACAGGTAGAAAGATATGACATTCGTGAAGTTATAGTATCTAAGTCATGCTCATCAGTGCAGTAATAGGCAGCCATCTCAAGACAGAGGTACTCCTTGTTGATGTTGGACTTATAGTATTTGGATAGGCAGTAATATGCCTCATAGTCCGAAAAATCATGTTTAATACTGTCGCAAATGTTATAAAAAAATGTTGTAGCATCGATACTTAGTAACTCTGAAATTTCATTAGAGGAAAGCTTCATATTCTGTCTCCATTCATTTGTATACAAGAGTATTGTTAATAACATGGGAAACCCGCAAAGCGTGTTTCCCATGGTTTAGACTATAGAAAATCAGCCAATATGTGGACTGGCAGTAGTTGAAGCTTCAGGAGTAATAGTCTATTCTGGTTTTACCTTGTAGATGACATTGATTATTTGACCATCAGAGGTGATATTGATTATTTGACCATCATAGGTGATAGTTGACTTGGAAGTGTCATCAAGAGCGCCATGTGATATATAACCTTCAGGACAACCACGGGTATAATCAATGGTAATGGTTGAGCCAGCTTTAACTTTACCAGTTACAGTAGCGTCA
>CAZNEZ010000028.1:0-4938 GCA_964572475.1 uncultured Lachnospiraceae bacterium | reverse complement strand
TTTTCAGCGGTTGCTGTTATAGTTGAGAGAATATTAGCATCTGACACGGAATCTTTGTAGTATTTAATGGTATATGAATATGTTGGAACAGGAATCTTAGCATATACAACAGTGATTAGCTGAGAAGCATCGCCAGAAATAGTAAGAGAACCATTTACAGTTCCAGGCTTTGTGTAACCAGTAGGGCAATTAGCACTTGAATCTACAGTGATTTTAGTTCCTACATTACCAATCTTTCTAATAGTACCTACAACATTATCATCATCTACGCTGCCTGTATAATATTTAATAGTGTATTTTCCAACTTCTTTAATATCTTTTTTATCTTTAACTACTAAAGTAATAGTCTTTTCAGCAGTGCTGTTAAGTAAATCAGTTACCTTTAAAGTTATTGAATATTCGCCATTCTTTGATAAATCATAATCACCAGAGATTTTAACATCATCGGAGATATCATTACCACAAGTATCTAAAGCAAATAGTTTAGATATAATATCACTGTCTGAGGAACCTTTGGCAACTTCAATAGTATTATTAACTATAAATGAAGCGGAACACTTTTTCCAAGGATTTTTCTCATCAGGATCAGTAGGGTCCCAGGTTCTGTTTGGACTATCAGTTGGTATCTTAATTACTTCAGGCTTACCAAGTGGTCCAGGTGAAGCTGTATCATCATAAATCATAACAGTTGTGCCTTCAGGACAATTATCACAAATCCATTTAGCATCAGCAATTGTAAGTCGTACACATCCAAGTGAAGCAGGAGAGCCCAACTTGTTAAATTCAAGAAACTCAATGTCACTTTTTGATTTTGAAAAACATGGAACAGCATGGAACATTATTGAACCATGAATTCTATAAGCATATTGAGAGTAAGTATTATCAACCATACGGCACCAAGGATACCAGTTAGTTGTATTAAATGTACCAAGAGGTGTATTATCAGCATCTTTGGCTGTTGAACATGCAAATGCCTTATATGCTTTAAAGGTTTTATTATCTCCAGTGTTCTTATATACAGTAACACAGTTCATAACACGATTAACTTTTATGGCATAAGGAAGTTCTGAATTAACTTCCCATATTGCATTTGGATCATCATTATCTGAGATATCAGAATCAGAACCTGTTGTTGTATCGTTCTCTACTAATGTATCTGAACCATCAGGGCTAGTTGAGCCTAATTCGATATTGGCTGACTTAGCAGCTCTTGTAATAAGAATAGCTCCTATGGTAATTACTAGTATTGCTATAATTGCACCACAAACAGAAATCACTTTGTTGTTCATTATAAATTGTTTGATTGAGTCAATATTTGACTGCGATTTTCTACTCATTTTAAACTCCTATCTATTCTAGCTAATGTCTATGTTAGCAACTATCTCATTATATATAGATTTTTTTTTTTTTGCAACATATAAATGAAATATATCTTGACAAATATGATATGAATTGTTATTATCAGAAAAGAACAAAGGCGTTTTCCCTAGAGGGATAGCGCCTATTTTTCTATATAATAAAGTTTGAATAATAGGAAACTGCATTTCATATATAGAAATGTATAGAAATGCTCGGAAGTTTGACAAAGGTACAGAATATTAAGTAACCAGTAATGTAAATATATGGCACAGTGTGAGATGTGCAGAATGGAGAGCAAAACTATGAGATACACAAAACAAGATGTAATTAATTTGGTTGAAGAGGAGGATGTAGAATTTATAAGACTTCAATTTACGGATATATTTGGAAGTCTGAAGAATGTAGCAATTACAGCAAGTCAGTTAAAAAAGGCTCTTGATAACAAATGTATGTTTGATGGTTCTTCCATTGAAGGATTTGTAAGAATTGAAGAATCTGATATGTATTTATATCCTGATTTAGATACATTTGAGATATTCCCATGGAGACCACAGCAGGGAAAAGTTGCAAGACTTATCTGTGATATTTACAGACCAGATGGAACACCATTTGAGGGTGATCCTAGATATGTATTAAAGAAAGTATTAAAAGAAGCGTCTGATATGGGATACAAATTTAACGTTGGACCAGAATGTGAATTCTTCTTATTCCATACAGATGATAATGGAAATCCTACTACTGTTACGCATGAAAAAGCAGGATACTTTGATCTTGGACCTATTGATTTAGGGGAAAATGCAAGACGTGATATGGTTCTTAACCTAGAATCCATGGGATTTGAGATAGAAGCGTCACATCATGAAGTTGCACCGGCACAGCATGAGATTGATTTTAAATATGCTGAGGCACTAAAGACAGCAGATAATATTATGACATTTAAACTTACAGTTAAATCAATTGCTAAGAGACATGGACTTCATGCAACCTTTATGCCTAAACCAAAATTTGGTGTGAATGGTTCGGGAATGCATACAAATATGTCATTATCTAAAGATGGTAAGAATATATTTGCTAGTGCAGATGATAAAATGGGACTTAGCAATACTGCATATCAATTTATAGCAGGTATTATGGAGCATATGAAAGGTATGGCAGCAATTACTAATCCAATTGTCAATTCATATAAGAGATTAATACCTGGATATGAAGCACCAGTCTATATTGCATGGTCATCAACTAATAGAACTCCTCTTATTAGAATACCAGCATCGAGAGGTGAGAGTACAAGAATAGAACTTAGATGTCCAGATCCAGCATGCAATCCATACCTTGCGTTTGCAGTATGTCTGGCAGCAGGATTAGATGGAATAAAGAGAGGACTGACACCTCCTGCAAGTATTGATAAGAACATATTTGAAATGTCAGCAGAAGATAAGAAAGAATATGGCATAGAGAGTCTTCCAGCTAATCTTGATGAAGCAATTAAAGAACTTGAGAAGGATGAGTTTATTAAGAACGTTCTTGGTAATCATATATTTAGTAAATATATTACAGCTAAAAAGAGCGAATGGAATACTTATCTTTCACAGGTTACAAACTGGGAAATAGAGGAATATCTTTACAAATTCTAGACAGACTCAAAATAACGATTACATTAAAGACGGATGGTGGCTTTCATGACGAACGTAATTATTTTATTTCCCAAGATAGAAGATGCTACAAGCATTAAAAATCTGTTAGTCAGAAATGGTTATAGTATTTCAGCGGTATGTACAACTGGTGCTAAAGCATTAGCGGCTATTGATGAATATAATGATGGAATAGTAGTTTGCGGATATAAATTTGCAGATATGCTTTATTCGCAGTTACGTGAAAGTTTACCAAAAGAATTTGAGATGTTACTTTTAGCTTCACAGGCAAGATTATGTGAAGGGATTTGTGAAGGAGTTGTTCCAGTCGCAATGCCTCTTAAGGCATATGATTTGGTTAATACAATGGAGATGCTGACGCAGAACATAATGAGGCGCCGCAGAATAAGAAAAGCAGAACCAAGAAAAAGAGATAATGATGAGAAAAAAACTATTCAGGAAGCTAAACGGGTTCTTATGGAGAAAAACCATATGAGTGAAGAGGAAGCGCATAGATATATTCAGAAAACGAGCATGGACAGTGGCACGAAGATGGTAGAAACTGCTCAAATGGTACTTAGAATTATGCTTAGTTGACAGGTTATTATTTCATATGTATAATAATCTCATTAAAATCAAGCGAAAGGTATGGTTACAATATGTTTAAAATTAATGATAATTATTTAAAACTTCCAGGCAACTACTTATTCTCTACTATAGGTAAAAAGGTTAGAGCATATAAGGAAGCTAATCCAGAAAAAGATGTAATAAGTTTAGGAATTGGAGATGTTACACTTCCACTTTCTAAAGTAGTAATAGAGACACTTCATGGTGCTGTTGATGATATGGCGAAAGCAGAGACATTTAAAGGCTATGCTCCTGATCTTGGATATGAATTCTTAAGAAATGCTATATCAGAGAATGATTTTAAGGCAAGAGGCGCGCAGATTGCAGCAGATGAGATATTTGTTAGTGATGGTGCTAAAAGTGATTCAGGTAATATTGGAGATATATTCTCTGTAGATAACAAGATTGCAGTTTGCGATCCAGTATATCCGGTATATGTAGATACTAATGCAATGGCAGGAAGAACAGGCGTATTTGATAAGACTACAGAGAAATGGTCTAACGTAATTTATATGCCATGTACAGCAGCAACTAATTTTGCACCTGAATTACCAACCCAGACACCAGATATTATATATCTTTGCTTCCCTAACAATCCAACAGGTTCAACTATTACTAAGGATGAATTACAAAAATGGGTTGATTATGCATTAAAAGTAGGTGCAGTTATTATATATGATGCAGCATATGAGGCATATATTTCAGAAGATAATGTTCCACATACAATTTATGAGTGTGAAGGAGCCAGAGGTTGTGCAATTGAACTTAGAAGTTTTTCTAAGAATGCAGGATTTACAGGAACAAGACTTGGATATACAGTAATTCCTAAGGACCTTAAGTCAGGAGATGTTACACTTCACAGCTTATGGGCAAGACGTCATGGAACCAAGTTCAATGGTGCTCCTTATATTATTCAAAAAGCTGGAGCTTCTATATATACAGAAGAGGGAAAAGCTCAGACAAAGGCGCAGGTTTCTTACTATATGAATAATGCTAAGATTATTAGAGAAGAACTTGCTAATGCAGGATATACGGTATCAGGTGGTATAAATGCACCATATATCTGGTTACATACTCCAGATAAGATGACATCATGGGAATTCTTTGATTACTTGCTGACTAATGCTAATATTGTAGGAACACCTGGTTCAGGATTTGGACCAAGTGGCGAAGGATATTTCAGACTTACTGCATTTGGTTCATATGAGAATACACTTGAAGCATTAAAGAGAATAAAGAGTTTATAAAATATAGTACTATAGAATATACGAAGTAAAAGAAGCGCTTGTGCCGACAAGCGCTTCTTTTTGACTTTATAGGAAAT
>CAZNEZ010000027.1:7308-29341 GCA_964572475.1 uncultured Lachnospiraceae bacterium | reverse complement strand
TGTCATTATATAAATGACATCATCATGCCAGGGGGCACTTTTTATGTATAATAGGAAATCACTTGAATATTCTCATCAAATACTATATACTTTATATTGAAAAAAAAGGCTTTCAAAATACTAAATATAGTGCCATTAGCTAATCCTAAAAATACTAATAGCATGGAGGCAAAAATGCTCGATATAAGAATTAATGAATTAGATGTTGATACATATTTGAATCTCAGGGCTTCTGTTAATTGGAAGGTCTTGAAGAGGGAACAGGCTGAACTTGCATTAAAGAACAGTTTATATACGGTTGTTGCATATTTGGATGAAAAAGCAGTTGGAATGGGGCGACTTGTTGGTGACGGTGCTATTATATGTTATGTTCAGGACTTGGTGGTAAGACCTGATGTGCAGACACAGGGAGTTGGCAGACAAGTATTACAAAGAATTATAGAACATGTAGAAGAAATCCGAATGGATAATTCAGAGATGATGTTATGTTTAATGTGCGCTAAGGGAAGAGAGCCATTTTACAAGAAGTTTGGATTTATAGAGAGGCCGACTGAAAAGCTTGGACCTGGAATGATACAGTATCTTAATGATAACACTATGATGGAGACAGATGATGAAGATATATCTTATAAGGCACGGAAGACAGAATAGTGATCTTTGCAATGTGGACGTTCCACTTTGCAAGGAGGGAATAATTCAGGCAGAGTTAACGGCTGACAGATTAAAGAAATATGATATAGATGCACTATATTCAAGCAATCTTATTAGGGCAGTGGAAACAGCAGAGATTATTAATAGACAGCTAAAAGTGAGCCACACTATAGATGAAAGACTAAAAGAGATTGATTTTGGAGGACTTACAGGTTTATCAGGTGTTGAGATTATAGAACAATATGGTGAGTTTGTAAAAGAAAGGGAAGCAGCAACGAGTGATGTTGCATTTCCAGCAGGAAAAGATGGAATACAGGGTGAAAATGGAGATATGGTATATCTTCGAGCAAAAAATGCCATAGATGATATAATTAAGTCAGAGTACAATAATGTTGCAATAGTTACTCATGGAGGTCTTATCAGGGCAAGCCTGGCAGGAATATTAGGGATAGATATGGCGAAAAATCTAATGTTTGCAAAGGACTTGGAGAATTGTAGTATTACACAGATAAATTACTATGAATCATCACGAAGATTCACAGTTGAAAGAATAAATGATTACGCACATTTAGAGAATAATGAAGAATTACTTAGAAAACATTTTAAAAGGAGCTTATAGAGATGTCAGCAGTTAATAAAAAGTATGATGCGAACAGTATCTCAATTCTAGAAGGGTTAGAAGCTGTTAGAAAAAGACCTGGAATGTATATCGGAAGTGTGTCAACTAAAGGATTAAACCATTTGATATATGAAATAGTTGATAACTCTGTTGATGAACATCTGGCCGGATATTGTAATAATATTACAGTTACACTTGAGAAAGATGGAACAGCTACAATTAAGGACAATGGCCGAGGAATTCCAGTTGGTATCAATGAAAAAGCTGGAATTCCAGCAGTTGAGGTAGTCTTTACTATTCTTCACGCAGGTGGAAAATTTGGAGACGGTGGATATAAGATATCTGGTGGACTTCATGGTGTTGGAGCATCAGTTGTAAATGCATTGTCAGAATGGTTGGAAGTTAATATCAGAATAGATGGTAAGGTGTATAATCAACGATATGAGAGAGGAAAGGTAATGTATCCTCTTAAGGAAGTTGGAACATGCAGAAAAAGTGATAATGGTACAACTGTAAGATTTTTACCAGATAGTGAGATATTTGAGAAGACTTATTTTAAGGCAGATTCAATTAAAAGCAGGCTTCATGAGACATCATACCTTAATCCTGAACTTACAATTACATTTGAGAATAAGAGATTTGCTGAAGAAGAGATTGTGGTTTTTCATGAAGAAAATGGAATCAAATCATATGTTTTAGACCTTAATTCAGGCAAAGAAGCTGTTCATGATGTTATATATTATAAGAGAAGTGTTGATGGAATAGAGATTGAGGCAGCATTTCAGTTTGTAGATGAGTTTCAGGAAAATATACTAGGATTTTGTAATAACATATACACGCAAGAGGGTGGAACGCATATTACAGGTTTTAAGACTAAATTTACAACAGTTATTAATCAGTATGCCAGAGAGATAGGCTTGCTTAAGGAAAAGGATACTAACTTTACAGGACTTGATGTAAGAAATGGAATGACTGCGGTTATAGCAATTAAGCACCCAGAACCAAGATTTGAAGGTCAGACAAAGACTAAACTTGATAATCCAGATGCTGGTAAAGTGGCGGCAGAAGTTACAGGTGAAGAATTACAGTTATATTTTGACAAGAATCTTGAAACTTTAAAGAAAGTAATAAGCTGTGCTGAGAAGTCTGCTAAGATTAGAAAAGCAGAAGAAAAGGCTAAGACGAATCTGCTTGCCAAACCTAAATTTTCTATAGATAGCAATGGTAAATTAGCAAACTGCGAAAGTAGAAATGCAGATGAATGTGAAGTGTTTATTGTAGAGGGAGATTCTGCTGGAGGTTCAGCTAAACAGGCCAGAAATAGAAGTACACAGGCGATTCTTCCGATTAGAGGTAAGATACTTAATGTTGAAAAGGCTACTATTGATAAAGTTCTGGCTAACGCAGAAATAAAAACTATGATTAACTCATTTAACTGTGGATTTTCAGAGGGATATGGTAATGATTTTGATATTTCAAAGTTAAGATATAATAAGATAATAATAATGACAGATGCTGATGTCGATGGAGCTCATATTGCTACATTACTATTGACATTTTTTTATAGATTTATGCCAGACCTTATACATCAGGGACATGTTTATCTTGCAATGCCCCCACTATACAAGGCAGTTCCTAAGAAAGGTGAGGGCGAATATCTATATGATGACAAGGCACTTGAAAGATATCGTAAAGACCATGCAGGCTCTTCATTTACATTACAAAGATATAAAGGTCTTGGAGAAATGGACGCAGATCAATTATGGGAAACAACACTTAATCCAGATACCAGAATGCTTAAACTAGTAGAGATAGAAGATGCACTTATGGCATCAGAAGTAACAGGAATGCTTATGGGCAATGAAGTAGGACCAAGAAGAGAATTTATACATGAACATGCACATGATGCAGAATTAGATGTTTAAGGAAGGAGTGCATAGAGAATGTCAGAAAAAATAGTAAGAACTGAATATTCAGAAGTAATGCAGAAATCATATATTGATTATGCAATGAGTGTTATCTGTGCAAGGGCACTTCCAGATATCAGAGATGGCTTAAAGCCTGTTCAAAGGCGTGTACTGTATGCTATGGAGCAGCTCGGATTAGATCACAATAAGCCTCATCGTAAGTCAGCGCGTATTGTTGGTGATACCATGGGTAAGTTTCACCCACATGGAGATAGTTCAATATATGATGCACTTGTTGTAATGTCTCAGGATTTTAAAAAAGAGATGCCACTAGTCGATGGACATGGTAATTTCGGCTCAATAGAGGGTGATGGAGCTGCTGCTATGCGTTATACAGAAGCTAAGCTCATGAAATTTACTGAAGAATGTTACTTAGCTGATCTTGATAAAGATGTAGTAGATTTTATACCTAACTTTGATGAGACTGAAAAGGAACCAGAGGTATTACCTGTAAAAGTTCCTAATATTCTTATTAATGGAGCAGAAGGTATTGCAGTTGGTATGACAACGAGTGTTCCACCACATAACCTTGGCGAAGTAATAAATGCTATTATTGCATATATGAAGGATAATGATATTACTACCCAGGAATTAATGGAATTTGTTCAGGGACCTGATTTTCCTACAGGTGGTCTTGTTGTAAATAAAGATGAACTTCTGGATATTTATGAATCAGGAACAGGTAAAATCAAACTTAGGGGTAAAGTTGACTTTGAGCCTGGAAAAACTAAGACGGATAAGGACAAGCTTGTTATTTCAGAGATTCCATATACTATGATTGGTGCTAATATCGGAAAATTCATTTCAGATATATGTGAACTTGCAGAAACTAAAAAAACTAACGATATTATTGATATTTCCAATGAATCTTCCAAAGAAGGTATTAGAATTGTTCTTGAACTTAGGAAGAGTGCTGATGTAGAAAAACTTAAGAATATGTTATATAAAAAGACTAAGCTTGAGGATACATTTGGCGTAAATATGTTAGCTATTGTTGATGGGAAGCCTGAAACATTAGGACTTAAAAAGATTATTGAACATAATGTTGCATTTCAATTTGAACTGGCTACAAGAAAATATAGTACTCTGCTGAAAAAAGACCTTGAACAAAAAGAAATCAAAGAAGGACTGATAAAGGCATGTAATATTATAGACCTTATAATAGAAATCTTAAGAGGTGCTAAGAGTCTTAAGGACGCTAAAGACTGTCTTATTAATGGTAACACTGATAAGATTACATTTAAGAACAAAGAGTCAAAACTATATGCATCACAGCTTTGCTTTACAGAGAGGCAGGCTCAGGCCATTCTGGAGCTTAGATTATATAGATTAATAGGCTTAGAAATAATGGCATTAGAAAAGGAGTATTCAGATATTGTTAATAGAATAGCTGAGTATGAAGAGATTCTTGGTAATAGAAAGGCTATGGCTAAGGTTATTATGAAAGAACTTGATTCTATCAGAAAAGAATACCAGAGTCCTAGAAAAACTGTTATTGAGAATGGAACTGTTGCCGTATATGAAGAGAATAAGATTGAAGAGCAGGAAGTTGTCTTTGTTATGGATAGATTTGGATATGCTAAGACAATAGAATCGTCTTCTTACGATAGAAATAGAGAAGCTGTCGAGGCAGAAAACAAGCACTTTTTCCCTTGTATGAATACAGATAAGATATGCATTTTTACAGATAATGGTAATCTGCATCAGGTAAAAGTACTTGATATACCATTTAAGAAGTTTAGGGATAAAGGTACACCTATTGATAATCTAGGCAATTATGATAGTAGCGGAGAGAATATAGTATTTATATGTGAAGCAAACAGATTGATTGATAAAAAGATATTGTTCACCACAGCTAGTGGTATGATGAAACTTGTAGATGGCGGTGAGTTTGATGTAAGTAGACGTACAGTTGCTGCTACTAAGCTTGCTGATGGAGATAGTGTTATTTCTATTCAGATAACAGGAACTACAGCTTCCGTTCCAGAGCAAATTGAAACAGTAATGCTTTCAGGAGGCTCAGAGGGTGGATTTGATATGGAAGCTGATGTTTCCTATAACGATGACTTTGGAGAAGGGTTTAATGAGGGATTCTTTGAAGATTCTTCAACACAGCCTTCTATTGTCGTACTTCAGACTGAAAGAGGAGTATTCCTTAGATTCCCATTAAGCGAGATCCCAGAGAAGAAAAAGGGGGCAGTTGGAGTTAGAGGAATTAAGCTTGTAGATACGGATAAGGTTATTAAATGTTATCTTTTAGATGCAGGTGATAATATGGAAGTAGAAGCTAATGGTAAAATAATAGAACTTAGAAAACTTAAAACAGCAAAAAGAGACACTAAAGGGACACTTGTAAGAAAGTAGTCCGGTTGGGAGAAGCGTATGAGCACTAATACTATTAAAGTAAGACCACAGACACAGTTAAATGAATTGAATGATTTCTATGGAATATTCTTTGAAGATCTCAATCATGCAGCAGATGGAGGACTCTATCCTGAACTAGTTAGAAATAAAGAGTTTGAATTCTGTGAGATTGACAATTCTTCTTATACTTACACAACAGCGTGGAAATCACTCAATAGTGAGACTATAGATGAGACAGTCAGTATTGAATCATCTAGACCATATAATAAGAAAAATCCACATTATGCAGTAATAACGGTAGATGGAAAGAGCGGAATAGTGAATGAAGGCTTTGCAGGTGGAATGGTATTAGATGAGGGAAAACAATACAAGTTTAGCTGTTATGCAAGGGTAGAAGGCGAGTTAAGAATTGAGTATAAAGTAAAAACATTAACACAATCAGCTATTGAAGGTACATTTACGGCAGGTAACGAGTGGACTAAGATTGAGAATGTTATAACTGCAGATAATAGCATAACTAATGGTTATCTTGAAATTACAGCTACAGGTGTTGGAAAGCTTTACTTAGATTATGTATCTGTATTTCCAGAGGATACATTTATGAATAGACCAAATGGAATGAGAAAGGATATTGCTACACTTTTAAGTGATATGAAGCCCAAATTTATGAGGTTCCCTGGTGGTTGTCTTGTACATGATGGTTCACTTAATGAAGAGGATAGAAATTCTTTATATCGTTGGAAGAATACAATTGGAGAACTTACTAACAGAGGCTCAAGAAGGAACAACTGGGGATACAATCAAACACTTGGAATAGGTTATTTTGAGTATTTTAGATTCTGTGAAGACATAGGAGCTAAACCACTCCCAGTACTTCCAGCAGGATATGATCCACACCACAAAAGAATATGTCCAATGAATGAATTGCAGCCTTGGATTGATGATGCACTTGACCTTATTGAGTTCGCTAACGGCGATTCTACCAGCAAGTGGGGAAAGATTAGAGCAGAATTAGGACATAACGAGCCATTTAATCTTGAATACCTTGGAATTGGAAATGAAGAGGTAGGAGAGGCGTTCCCAGAGAGATATGCGGCATTCCATAAAGCAATTAAAGATATTTATCCAGATATTAAGCTTATTAATTCAAGTGGCCCATTTTCTTCAGGTGGAGAATTCGATAGAGGTTGGAACTCTGCAAAAGAAAATAATTCTGATTTTGTAGATGAGCATTATTATCAGGCACCAGAATGGTTTATTGCTAATCATCATAGATATGATTCTTATGATGCTAATGGACCAAAGGTATTTTTAGGAGAATATGCTTCATGGGGAAATACTTTTTATAATGCACTTGTAGAGGCTTCTTATATGATAGGAATGGAGAATAATGCTGATAAAGTAGGATTGGCATGTTATGCTCCAATGCTTTGCAATGTTAATTATACAAATTGGAAGCCAGATATGATTTGGTTTAATAATAGAGAGGCATTTGGAACTCCTAACTATTACGTTCAAAAGATGTTTATGGAGAATCAGGGTGATGTGACTATCGCTGTTGAATGCGATGAATTGCATGAGCAGATAGTTAAAGAAGAAAGTCCTATTAATGGTCAGGTAGCGCTTGCTTGCGTTGATAATGTTACAGCATATACTGATATTAGAATTGAAGATATGGATAGTGATGCTGTTATCATTCCAGAAGATGTTATACTTAAAAATGATGATAATAAGAGGATTATTGGTTACGTTCCATTTAAAAATTATAGAATTATTATGAAAGCGACTAAATTAGAAGGCCCTAAAGGGTTTATGATTGATTTTGCTTATACCAGTGATGAGGACAGACATTTCTGGGAATTAGGTGGATGGCAGAATCAGGATTCTACTGTATGTGAGAATATTAATGGTAAAAATATTTGTCTGACACAGAATTTATTTACAGTAGAACAAAGAGTTCCTTATGAACTTAAGATTGAGGTAAATGAAAGAAAAATCACTACCTTTGTAGATGGAAAGCTCATAGATGATACAGAGTCTAGAATTGCTGCACCAGAGAAACTTTATTTTACGGCAGCAGTTGAGAGAAGTTCAGGCGATATTATAGTTAAAGCAGTTAATATATCAGGAGAAGATATAGTAACTACTATAGACATTGATGGAATTACAGCAGATGAGAAACTTATTATAGATGCTAGTATTTTAGAGGGATTTGAGAGAGATGATGAGAATAGTTTTGATAATCCTACTCAGGTTTCACCACGAAAAGTTAGAACTATTGGAGTTAATAATGGATGCGAATATACATTTAAGAAAGATTCATTATCAATTCTTAGAATTAGGAAAACTATAAGTGCTAATCCTGTAATTGAAGGACAATATGCTGATCCAGATATTCATGAGTTTGATGGAAGATATTATATTTATCCAACAACTGATGGATTTGAGGGTTGGTCAGGAACAAAATTCCATGCCTTCTCATCAGAAGATATGATAAGCTGGGTGGACGAAGGCATAATCGTTGATGTTGCCTCAGAACAGGTGCCATGGGCTATTGGAAGTGCTTGGGCTCCATGTATAGAAAAGAAAAATAATAAATTTTATTATTATTTCTGTGCGAAGAGAAAAGATGGCGCTTCGTGTATTGGTGTTGCAGTTTCAGAAAGTCCTGTAGGTCCATTTATAGCAGATGATGAACCATTACTTGTTCCAGAGATGTGTAAGGATATTCACATGGGTCAGACAATTGATCCTTCGGTGTATACAGAAGATGGCAAATCATATATTTTATTTGGTAATGGTTCAGATAATTGTGCAGCTATAGCTGAATTATCAAAAGATATGAAAAGTATTGTTTGTGGAACGATGAAGAATATTGAAGGTACATTTGACTTTAGAGAATCAATAAATGTTCTAAAACATGATGGAATTTATCATTTTACATGGTCTTGTGATGATACTGGAAGTGAGAATTATCATATTAATTATGGAGTATCGGATAATTTATATGGACCAATTGAATATAAAGGAAGTATCCTCGAAAAGGATGTAGATAATGATATTTTAGGAACAGGACATCATTCTATATTCAAGAAAGAGGACAGAGATGAATATTATATTGCGTATCATAGATTTGTTACACCACTTCACCAATATGATAGTGGTTTCGGATTTCATAGAGAAGTCTGTATAGACAGATTATATTTTGATGTAAATACTGGTTTAATCACTAAAGTGAATCCTAAATAGATAAGAGTACTTATTTTGATACATTGTGTCAAGTGGTAGATTTTATGTAATATTTATGATACAATGATGTCAAAATTCTTAGACATTATTATAAGGAGGAAACATAGATGAATAGCGATAAATATGTTGGTTACATTAGTTCATATACACATGGGAAGAGCAAAGGAATACTTGTATGTGATGTTGATGCAGAGAATGGAACAATGTCACCAAGGAATGAAGTTGAGGTAGATAATCCATCTTATATGTGTATTGCGCATAATGGAAAGTTCTTATATTCTGTATCAGATTTAGGCATTAATTCATATCAGATTCTTGAGAATGGAGATCTTTTATATATTAATACAGGTTCGATTAATGGAATGAGAGCGTGCCATATTTCAATGGACAAGCAGGATAGATATATATTTACAGCAGGGTACCATGATGGTAAAGTTTCTGTAGTTCGTGTCAATGAAGACGGAAGCGTGGGCGAACTTACATCTGAGGTATTTCACAAAGGAATGGGAAGTATTGCAGAGAGGAACTTTAGACCTCATATTACCTGTGCTAGACTTACTCCAGACCAGAAGTTTTTAGTTGCTTGTGATGTGGGAATTGACCAGGTTAAATTATATGGATTTGATTATGTTAATGGTAAAATTAAGCTTGTTGATATATTAAGATGTGAACTTGAATCAGCTCCAAGACATATGGTATTCAGTCCAGATGGTAAATATGCTTATCTTATATGTCAGCTTAGGAATATTATTGAGGTATACAGTTATAATAGTGATGACGGAACACCTAACTTTGAACTTATTGAGAAAGTTAGTACTCTTGGCAAAAAGTTTAATGATAAGAGTGCAGTAGCTTCGGTTATGATATCACCAGATGGTAAATACATCTTCTGTTCTAATGCAGGAGATAATAGTGTTGCTTTCTTTAAGAGAGATGAGAGTACAGGTAAGCTTACTCAATTATCAGTACTTCCAATAAGTGGAGATTATCCAAAGGATCTTGTGTTATTCCCTGATGCCAAGCATCTTGGAGTTGCTAATCATGATACAGGAGAGATAACATTTTTTGCAATAGATTATGAAAAAGGACTTCTTATTATGCATGGTAAGCCAGTTAAGAGTGAGACACCAAACTGTGCATTAATTAAAAAGCTATAGGGCTATTCTAATGAACTATAAAGAAGCTGTAGAATACATAGCAGATTCCAATAAGTACGGAAGCGTGCTGGGTCTGTCGAATATAAAGGAATTGCTTAGAAGATTAGGCAATCCAGAGAATAAAATTAAGATTATTCATATAGCAGGAACTAATGGCAAGGGGTCTACCCTTGCCTACATTTCTACTATACTAAAATGTGCAGGATATAAAGTAGGAAGATACTGTTCGCCAGTTGTATTTGAATATTTAGAGAAGATTCAGATTGATAATAAGAATATAGAAGAGATAACATTTGCCAGAATTGCTACAACTGTTATGGAAGCTGTAACGGCAATGCTTGCTGATGGGTTTAATCATCCAACATCATTTGAGATAGAAACTGCGATGGCATATCTGACATTTTATGAAGAGAATTGTGATATTTCAGTTATTGAGACGGGATTAGGTGGGATTGAGGATGCTACTAATGTGAATAAAAGTGTTGTATGTAGTGTAATTACATCAATTAGTATGGACCATATGCAGTTTTTAGGTGACAACATTGAGAAGATAGCAGCAGCAAAGGCAGGAATTATAAAGAAAGATTGTCCAGTTGTAGTTTATGAACAGGATAAAGCAATACTTAGAGTAATAAAAGAAAAGGCGGATTTAGAAAAAGCAGAAATTACAATTACCAATCTGGAATCTATTCTTCTTAAAAAGAATGATGAGCAGGAACAGAGCTTTTCGTATATAAGCCGTCATGGTAATATTTATAATGGTATTAAATTAAAACTTCTGGGTACATTTCAGATTAAGAATGCAGCCACAGCAATTGAAACTGTAGAGGCATTAGTTAGACAGGGCTATAAGATAAACGCATCAGATATTTATGATGGTTTAAGAGATACTATATGGAACGGAAGATTTCAAAGAATTACACAAAGTGGAGCAAGGTTCTATATTGATGGAGCACATAATCCTGGAGCAGTATCAGAGCTTAGTGATACAATTAATCAGTACCTAAAAGGAAAAGATATTATATTTATTATTGGTGTTCTTGCCGATAAAGACTATAAGACAGAGCTATCTATGATAGCAGGCAAAGCAAGAACGATAATAACAGTTACGCCACCTGAGAATACAAGGGCATTAAGTGGGAAAACACTATATGATACTGTTAAAAAGTTTAATAATAATGTAATATGTGCTGCAAGTCTTGAAAAATCTGTTGATTTTGCATATAATGAAGCAGATGATGAATCAGTGATAATAGCATTTGGCTCACTTTCATATCTTGGAGAGTTATACAAGATAGTTACGAAGCACCAAACAGATAGGAGCAGTCATGATAGATAAAGTTAAGATAGAACAAGCCGTAAAGCTTATGTTAGAAGGCATTGGAGAAGATATTAATAGAGAAGGCTTAGCTGAGACACCAGCCAGAGTGGCCAGAATGTGTGAAGAAATATATGGTGGATTAGAGGTGGACCCAAAGGAACATCTGTCTAAGACATTTAGCGTTAAAACAAGTGATATGGTTGTAGAAAAGGATATAACCTTTTACTCTACATGTGAACATCATCTCCTTCCTTTTTATGGAGTTGCACATGTAGCCTATGTACCAGATGGTAAGGTTGTAGGACTTAGTAAGATTCCAAGAACAGTTGAAGTATATGCAAGAAGACCTCAGATTCAAGAACAGATGACAGAGCAGATTGCGACAGCAATTATGGATTATTTAAGTCCTAAAGGAGTTATTGTTATGATTGAGGCTGAACATATGTGTATGACAATGAGAGGAATCAAAAAACCAGGAAGTAAGACAGTTACAATGATAAGTAAAGGTGTATTTGAAGACAGTGAAGAATTAAGAAACAGGTTTTTTATGGCAGTAAAGTAATTCGTATACAATAATGAATGTTATGATACACAACATAAAAGTAATTATAGAATGGAGGCAAAATGTATATTGGTGATAATGAATTTGATATTCATAATAAAACGTATGTGATGGGAATACTTAACATTACTCCAGACTCATTTTCGGATGGGGGAAGATGGAATACAATTGATAGTGCCAGAGAGCATATAAGACAGATGATTGATGATGGCGCAGATATTATTGATGTAGGCGGAGAGTCTATAAGACCAGGATATACATTGCTCACACAAGATGAAGAGATTAGCAGAGTAATACCTGTAATTGAGATGATAAAGCAGGAATTTGACATTCCAGTATCCATCGATACTTATAAGAGCGCTGTGGCTAAAGCAGCATTGGATGCAGGGGCTGATTTGGTGAATGATATATGGGGACTTAAGTATGATAAAAATATGGCAAAGGTTATAGCTGAATATGCTGTACCATGTTGCCTAATGCATAATAGAAAAGAAGGTGCAAAATCTTATTCTAATATAATGGAAGATATGAAAAAGGACCTTAAAGAAAGTATTGATATTGCCATAAATGCTGGGATTGCAGAGGAAAATATTATTCTTGATCCTGGAATTGGTTTTGCCAAATCTTATAAAGAGAATCTTATAGTCATGAATAATATTGAACAATTACATGAGTTGTCATATCCTATTCTGCTTGGAACTTCTAGAAAATCTATGATAGGCTTGACACTTGATTTACCAGCAGGTGAGAGGGTTGAAGGAACAATAGCTACTACTGTAATTGGTATGATGAAGGGCTGTTCATTTATCAGAGTCCATGATGTAAAAGAGAATAAAAGGGCAGTACTTATGACAGAAGCTATCCTGAAGAGTACGTGTATTTAGTGAATTGTTGTAGTAGAAATGGAGAATTTTATGAAAAAGAAGATAATAATTATTTTAGCTGGAATAGTAGTGCTAATAGTTATAATCTGTATAATTATAGGGATTAACTCTAAAATTCCAGATAATAATGAAACGGCAACTGGTAATACAACAGGTAATCTATATAATAATGGATTATTTTGTGAAGCAGATGGTTATATCTATTTTTCTAATCCTGACGATAAGAATACATTGTATAAAATGGATTCAGAATGTAATAATTTAGAAAAGCTATGTACTGATAAGGTATCACAGATAAATGTGTGTGGAGACTATATTTATTATGCGAGATTTAATTTTGAAAAGGGTGTTGAAGTAGTTTTTAGAAGCAGTCTGTATGGAATATATAGAATAAAAACTAATGGAAGCAGGGCATATACTATATATAACGGCATTATTGGTGGCATATATATGTTAGGCAACAATGTGTACTATCAAAATTATAGTGAGCAGAACATATTTAATTTTAGTAAGGTAAGTATCCGAGGCAATGATAATAGAATAATTAATCAGACAGGTTTCTTACCTGCATGCTCTTTAGGCAAAACGATGTATTTTGCAGATATATATGATTCCCATAATCTTATGAAATATGATGTAGATACTGAACAGGTAAGTACATATAAGGAAGGAAATTACTATCTTCCTAATATATATAATGGATACATATATTATATTGATTTAGATAATAATAGAGCGCTTACCAGAATGAAATTATCAGATGAGAGCATCGAAGTCATAGACTCAGAGGATAAGGTTATTAATTATAATATAGGTAATAATGAGATATTCTTTCAAGCAGAAAATAACGAAACTGAACACAAATTCTGCAGAGTCAATACTAATGGAAGCAATAAGATGACCATTGCAGATGGAGATTTTTGCAATATTAATATCACATCTAAGTACATATTTGTCTATAAGATATCTAATAGCGAAGAAGTGTTATTAAGAATGCCGATAGATGGTACTGAA
Organism: uncultured Lachnospiraceae bacterium; assembly: GCA_964572475.1. Classification (GTDB taxonomy): domain Bacteria; phylum Bacillota; class Clostridia; order Lachnospirales; family Lachnospiraceae; genus CAZNEZ01. The sequence continues at coordinate 15,553 of CAZNEZ010000027.1, read as the reverse complement.
TTATCAGTATATAATCCAGGTAAAGAGTAGAGTAATATCTATAGTTATATAGATTATTTAAAATTACGGTATATTTGTTTGAGCGGAATCATGACAAAATCACGGTTACTCATCTCAGGATGTGGAATTATAAGGTCATCATCATCAATAGTAATATCATCATATAACAAGATATCAAGATCGAGAGTGCGAGGTCCCCAGTGGATTTTACGCTCTCTTTTAGCATCTGCTTCAAGTACATGAATATAGTCGAGCAATTCATGTGGAGTATATAGAGTCTTAAGTTTAAGCGCACCATTAAGAAAATTATCCTGCTCTACAGGACCGACTGGAGCTGTTGTTATAAAGTCAGAAACTCGTAAAACCCTACATAAAGGATTGGAGGACATAGAGTCTATAGCTGTATCAAGATAAGATTTTTTATCACCTATATTAGAGCCAAGTGCAATATAAGCGGTATGCCAACTACGGTAAATATTAACGGCAACATTCTCAATAGGAAGTCCAATAGGCGCCCATGGCTTTTTTATCTCTAGTTCAACGGAATTAAGATTATTAGTATTTAAAAGAAGCTCACGCGCCAGATTCTCAGCAACAGATTCAATAAGTTTGAATGTATGTGACTTCATATATTCTGTAATAAAATGGCAGACATCACCATAATGAATTGACTCTGTAAGATTATCATCTAAACCTGCATTATGGGTATCCGTAAATAATCTGGCAGAAACTAAGAATTTCTGTCCTAACACATTTTCTTCTTTAAAAACACCGTGATTACAATATACTTCAAGATTTTCTATTTTAATTGAGTCCATAGCGTACCATCCTTAATTTGATGTAGCTATTTTACAACCTTTTTGGAGATTAGTCTAGATTTTTTGTTGTTTAATGCAATAAAGTGTGATATAACCTTAATTAAATAAATTATGAAGACACAAAGAGGTATCAGATGTTAAACTTAAATGAAATCAGAAAAGAAATAGACAGTGTAGATAGTCAGATTGTTAATCTCTTTGAAGAAAGAATGAATCTGTGCAAGCAGGTGGCGGAATATAAGATTGAAAATGGTAAGGAAGTTCTCGACAGAGGACGAGAAAGAGATAAGCTTGATAGAATAAAAAGTATGACAGCCGGCGGTGAGTTCATGGAGCATGGAACAGATGAACTTTTTACACAGATAATGGCTATCAGCAGAAAGCTACAATACAGACTGCTTACTGAGCATGGAATAGCAAGTGGAATCAATATGGAACAGGTGAACAATCTTGGAACAGACGGAGCAAAGGTTGTATATCAGGGAGTAAAGGGAGCTTATAGTGAACAGGCTATGTTTAATTACTTTGGTGAGACAGTAGATTGCTACAATGTTTCTACTTTTAGAGATGCCATGGATGAGATTGATAAAGGAAGTGCGGATTTTGCAGTACTGCCTATTGAGAATACTACGGCAGGAATTGTAAGCGATGTATATGATCTTTTAACGGAGTTTGATAATTATATAGTAGCAGAAACTGATGTTAAGATATGCCATGCACTAATTGGATTAAAAGATGCCGAAATATCAGATATTAAGATGGTATATTCACATCCACAGGGACTTATGCAGTGTGCTAAATTCTTGGAAGAGCATTCAGATATGCAGGGAATGAGTTATCCTAATACAGCAGCAAGCGCTAAAAAGGTATTTGAGGACAATGATAAGTCTCAGGCAGCTATAGCAAGTGTTAATGCTGCTAAGTTATATAATCTTAAGGTTCTCAAAGAAAATGTAAATTATAATGATAATAATACAACTAGATTTGTTATAGTCAGTAAAAAGAAAATGTATAGCAAAGATGCCCGCAAAATAATTATCTGCTTTGAAGCAGAACATAAAAGTGGTTCATTATATAATATGCTATCACATTTTATATATAATGGTCTTAATATGACTAAGATTGAGTCAAGACCAATAGTGGGAAAGAATTGGGAATACAGATTTTATATTGAGTTTGAGGGCAGGCTTGATGATGCCGGTGTTCAAAACGCATTAAGAGGAATAAAGGAAGAAGCAATAACACTTAAGATATTGGGAAATTATTAGAATACAGCCTGCCCATATGACAGACGGAAAGGTTTAAAGATGATAGATATTAATCAATTAGTAATGTATAAAGATTTTGAACATAAGGAGATATTTAAAATCCTTACTGATATTGTAAATGATATGGATAATGATGAATATGTTAAAAATAACGCAGAAGAGCTAACAAAAAAAGCATTTGATGGCGTAAATAAGATGATTGAAATGTGTGATGCATATGGACTTGAGGGAAATATGTGGCAGTCATTCTTAGGTTTTCTTATTGCGAATAATGAGAATGCATTTTCAACAGCCTGTGAAGTGGTAGGTAAGGTCGATGGAACACTTAATATGCTCGCAAAACATGACCTTAGGATATTTTATGACTTATTCAACTATGATGTAAATAATATCGATAATAAGCTTAATATTGAGTGCTTTAGTATGATTATGGATTACAAGCATAATGATTGTACAAGTAAGGTGTTTAATAAGAGGATTAGAGATAGAATATGTGAATTCAGTAAAGAACTTGCAGATGCGAAGTCAGCAGATGAGTACTTTGATATAGTAACCTGTTTTTATAAGAATAATGGAGTTGGCAAATTAGGACTACATAAGGCGTTTAGAATTAAAAATGATGGAAGTGGTCCTAAGATAGTACCAATTACAAGCATTGAGCATATTTATTTAGATGACCTTGTAGGATATGAACTTCAAAAAAAGAAATTAACGGATAATACGGAAGCATTTTTGGAAGGTAAAAAAGCTAATAACTGTCTTTTGTTTGGTGATAGCGGTACTGGTAAGTCATCAAGTATTAAAGCAATTATGAATGAATATTATGATAAAGGTCTTCGTATGATTGAAATATACAAGCATCAGTTTAAAGACCTGTCAGAAGTTATTGAAATGGTAAAAGATAGAAATTATAAGTTTATTATATATATGGATGACCTTTCATTTGAAGATTATGAAATAGAATATAAATACCTGAAAGCTATAATAGATGGCGGGCTTGGTAAAAAACCTGATAATGTGCTTATCTATGCCACTTCTAATAGAAGACATCTTATTAGAGAAAAATGGAGTGATAAAGAGGATAGAAGAGAAGACCTCCATGCATCTGATACTGTTGAAGAAAAACTTTCACTTGCCAATAGATTTGGTGTTTCAATATTCTACTGTGCTCCAAGCAAGAAAGAATTTGAATTTATTGTAAAAACGCTTTCAGAGAAATATGATATTCATATGTCAGAAGATGAACTTTATGCTGAAGCAAATAAATGGGAATTAAGTCATGGTGGTTTATCTGGAAGAATGGCACAGCAGTTTATTACACATCTTTTAGGAAAAGAAGTTATCTAAGCCCATCTCCTGTAACAGGGAGACAGGTATCTTAAGATTACCTTTACCTGTTCCTAAATCAATATGTGGTTTGATTGAACCGTGATAATCAGAACCACCACTCATAAACAGACCTGTTGACTTGCAGATACTTTTAATAAAAGCTTCATCTTCTGGTGAATAGGTCGAATATAAAGCTTCAATTGCAAGTAAACCAAGAGATTTTAGATAATTGGCCAGACTAAATATCTGGTCTTTTTTTAGTTTATAAAGTGTAGGATGTGCGAGTACGGGTATTCCACCAGCATCAAGAATAAGCTTAATAGAATCCTTAACAGGAATAGTTTCCTTTGGTACATAACAAGGGCAGCCTTTATTAAGATATAATTGAAAAGCTTCATTTTTGGAGGTAACATAGCCATAATCCTGAAGAAAGCTTGCAAAATGAGCCCTTGTAATGGAAATCCCCGAGAATCGTTCTTTTTCTATCTCGGGGGTAATTGTAAATCCACATTCACGCATCTTACTAATCATAAGTTTATTCCTGCTTTTTCGTCTTAACTGGCTTTTTTCTATTACTTCTAGAAAATGTTTATCTTTATAGTTAATATTAAGTCCAAGAATGTGTATATCTGTTCCTTTATAATTAGAAGAAATCTCAATACCTGGTATTACTTTAACATCATATGATTTGGAAGCTTCAATAGCTTCATCTATTCCAGCTACAGTATCATGGTCTGTGAGGGCAAAAGCAAAAAGTCCTTTCTTTGCTGCATAAGCTACAAGCTCAGAAGGACTTAAAGTGCCATCAGAGACATTTGAGTGAACATGAAGATCAATATATTCCATCGTATTGCCTTTCTGATTAGGTGTTATATTTAATTAGTTATCAGTATCTTCAACCTCATCCATTGAGTATACAGAACGTTTTCTGGCAAGCTCATCATTTTCGAGGTATTCATCATATGTAGTAATCTTATCAATAAGAGAACCACTAACGATTTCCATAATACGATTAGCTGTAGTTTGTACAAACTGGTGATCGTGTGAAGCAAACAGAATAACTCCCTGGAATTTAACAAGTCCGTTATTAAGGGCTGTAATTGACTCCATATCAAGATGGTTAGTAGGTTCATCAAGTATGAGAACATTAGCTCCAGAAATCATTAACTTAGATAGGAGGCATCTTACTTTCTCACCACCAGAGAGAATCTTAACTTTTTTCATTCCATCTTCACCAGCAAATAACATTCTTCCAAGGAAACCACGAACATAAGTTGCATCTTTGTCATCAGAAAATTGTGTAAGCCAGTCAGCAATTGTATCATCACAATCAAAATCCTTAGTATTATCTTTAGGGAAATAAGAATTAGTAGTGGTTATACCCCACTTATAAGTACCTGCATCAGGTTCCATTTCTCCAGAAAGAATCTTAAATAGGGTAGTTTTAGCTATTTCATTAGCGCCGACAAATGCAATCTTATCTTCTTTGTTAACAATAAAGGAAATGTTATCAAGTACTTTAACACCATCAACAGTTTTTGTAAGGCCTTCAACAGTAAGTACTTCATTACCAATATCACGACTTGGTCTAAAGTCAATGTATGGATATTTTCTACTTGATGGTCTAATCTCATCTAGTTCAATCTTATCGAGAGCCTTCTTACGTGAAGTAGCCTGCTTAGATTTGGAAGCATTGGCAGAGAATCTCTGAATGAAGTCCTGCAATTCTTTAATCTTTTCTTCTTTTTTCTTATTAGCTTCTTTCATCTGCTTAACAATTAACTGGCTAGATTCATACCAAAAATCGTAGTTACCAGCATAAAGCTGAATCTTTGCATAATCAATATCTGCTATCTGAGTGCAGACTTTGTTAAGAAAATATCTATCATGTGATACGACAATAACAGTATTCTCAAAATTAATAAGGAATTCTTCTAACCATGCAATAGCATCAAGGTCAAGGTGGTTAGTAGGCTCATCAAGAAGAAGAATATCTGGATTGCCAAATAGAGCCTGAGCAAGTAAAACTTTGACTTTTTCACTACCTGTAAGTTCTTTTAATTCTTTATAATGAAGTTCAGTATCAATGCCAAGTCCGTTTAATAATGTAGCAGCATCTGATTCTGCCTCCCAGCCATTCATATTGGCAAACTCACCTTCAAGTTCGCTGGCTTTTATACCATCCTCTTCAGTAAAATCCTCCTTAGCATAAATGGCATCTTTTTCTTTCATAATCTCGTAAAGGCGCTTGTTACCCATGATTACAGTATCTAATACGGGGAAATCATCATATTTGAAATGGTCCTGCTGAAGGAAAGAAAGTCTTTGACCTTGTGTGATTACGATATCTCCATTAGTTGGTTCAAGCTGACCAGACAATATCTTAAGAAATGTTGATTTGCCTGCACCATTAGCACCAATTAAACCATAGCAGTTTCCCTCAGTGAATTTGATATTAACATCCTCAAATAGGGCTTTTTTACCGATTCGTAAAGTTACATTATTTGCACTTATCATTATAATTAAACCTTTCATGTTATATTTTACTAAACACCTATATTTTACAGTATATTTTACATTTTGCAAGTTTTTTATTTTTAATAGGGTATTTGCCTAGATTAATGGATATATTTAGTATATAATTATTAGAGAAATGTATACTAAAATCAGAAGATTTGGAGAAAAGACATGAGAAGCAAAGCGTTAAATCCGTTGCAAGCCGGAGTTATGATAACAAAAGCCGGAGCAGATATAGCAGTACCAGTTAATAGCAAAGTTAAGAGTCTTTCCATAATTCTGTATAAGGCTGGAACAAATGAGATAGTAAGAGAGGAGAAGTTTTTAGACAGGGATAGGTTTGGTAATATATTTACAATGAGCCTTAAATGCAAGGATATTATGCAGTATGACTATAATTATAGATTAGATGGAGATATAATTACAGATCCATATGCATTTGCAGTTAATAACAAGACCGAGTTTGGTTTATATGATAGTGACAGGTTAACATCCAGATTTGCAGATATTAGTGTGGACTTTAAAGATACAAAGCTACACACTGATTTGTCAGATAATATAATATATAAAGCTCATGTTAGAGGATTTACTATGAGTAAAAGCTCAAAGGTAAGGAATAAGGGGACATTTGCAGGAATAATTGAGAAAATCCCTTATCTTAGAGAATTAGGAATTAATATGTTGGAATTAATGCCATGTTATGATTTTGACGAAATAATGGAGGTAAAAGGTTCAACAGATATTAAGGTTAATTACTGGGGTTATACTGGAGGCTCTTATTTTGCACCCAAAGCTTCATACTGTTCAGAAATCTACAAAAAGGATAGAGGTTCTAATCCTGATACACCATATCAGATAGTAGAATTTAGAGAGATGGTTCGTGAGCTACATAAGAATGGTATAGAATTGTGTATGGATTTCTATTTTGATAAGAGTATGAAGAATGATATGATTACAGACTGTTTGAGATTTTGGGCATTGTATTATCATGTTGATGCTTTTAATGTTAATCAGGATAATGTTAATATTCAGGCTTTAAGGGATGAACACATTTTAGGAAGAACTAAGATGTTTACAACATATTGGGGAGATAGTGAAGATTATTATAGAAGTAATAATGAATTCAGGCATCTAGCAAATTGTAATGATGGTTTTCTGACAAATGCAAGACAGTTTTTAAAAGGTGATGAGAATCAGACAGCAGGTATGTCTATGAAGATTAAAGATAATTCTAATATTGCTAATATTAACTATATTGCCAATCATTGTGGATTTACATTAATGGATCTTGTTTCATATGACAAAAAGAATAATCTGGACAATGGAGAGAACAATACAGATGGTCCTGAATACAATTATAGCTGGAATTGTGGAACCGAAGGTGAAACTAGAAGGAAGAAGATAGTAGAGCTTAGAAAAAAACAGATTAAGAATGCATTTTCAATGATGCTTTTAAGTCAGGGAATTCCACTGTTTATGGCTGGGGACGAATTTGGCAATAGTCAGTCTGGTAATAATAATCCATATTGTCAGGATAATGAACTTGCCTATACTAGCTGGAATCTTGCCAATAAATATAAAGATATAACTGAGTTTGTTAAAGAACTTATCAAATTTAGAAAGCAGCATGGGATATTGCATATGAAACAGTCAATACGGAATATGGATTATGAATCTTTTGGTACTCCAGATATGTCATATCATGGATTAACACCATGGAAGCCTGATTTTGACCATGTTAACAGACACTTTTCAGTGATGTACAATGAAAGATTTTCTAATCCAGAAAATAAAGGATACATATATATAGCATATAATATGCATTGGGAGAACAAAACCTTTGGACTTCCTATGGTACAAAAAGGCCTTAAGTGGTCAAAAATAATAGATACTGCTGATTCCGATAAAGATAATTCCGATAAAGATAATTCTTATGATAAGCTTAAAACTCAAAGGGAATGTCTGGTTTTAGCTAGAAGCATTGTAGTTCTTATATCACGATAACATAGGATTTAAGAATAAAAAGGATGGAGATTAAAATTAGAGAAATAAAGATAAAATATAGATTTATTAATGGTTTTACATTAAAATTGATAGCTATTATAACTATGATAATTGATCATACGGGAGCAATCTTTTTTCCGGATATGATGATACTTAGAATTATTGGACGATTATCTTTTCCAATATTCTGTTTTCTATTAGTTGAAGGTTATTTTCATACTAGAAATGTATATAAATATGCTATAAGACTTTTCTTGTTTGCACTAATTTCTGAGATACCATATGATTTGGCGTTTAGTGGAAATATAA
>CAZNEZ010000027.1:5754-7208 GCA_964572475.1 uncultured Lachnospiraceae bacterium | reverse complement strand
TTGTTTGCACTAATTTCTGAGATACCATATGATTTGGCGTTTAGTGGAAATATAATAGATTTTTTAGGACAGAACGTGTTTTTTACATTACTTTTAGGATTGATTGCAATATGGAGTTTTGATATTATTTCGGATAAGTCTAAAGGGGTAGTCTGCCTAATTGCCTGCTTTATTGCAGCTGAGCTTTTAAGCACAGATTATGCTGGTGGTGGAGTGTTAATGATAATAATGTTTTATTTATTTAGAACAAACATTATATATAGTGGAATTGCGCAATTGAGCATTAATACACTGGTTTATGGCGGAGCACAGAAATATGCGTCGTTTGCAATGATTCCTATTGCTTTTTATAATGGAAAAAGAGGACCTAAGGGACTTAAGTATGTGTTCTATTTCTTTTATCCAGTACATCTTCTGCTTCTGTACATAATATTAGAACAAACTGGTATGGTATAAAACTTAATAACTGGCATTTTACATATAACCACATAGATAGTATTATACAGCTAATCAATTTCAAATAGATTGAGCGCGCGCTATATGATGTAAACTGGTGGTTATATTACACTAGTGATTATTACATACTATTGTATATAGTAGAAAGGCTAGGAATTATAATGAATATAGTAGAAGATAACAAAAAAAGAAGTCCACTTGCAATGATACTTGGACTTGTATTAATAATAGCAGGATTGGCAGCAAGTATTGCAACTCGTACAAGTGCAATTAGTAAAGAGGCTACAGCAGGCAATAAATTGGCATTTGCAGTAGGTCTTATTGCAGCGATAGTTGGAATAGTAATCTTTGCAATAGGAGCAAAGCAGTACTTTGTACTAAAAGAAAGCAAAAAAGTAGATATTAGAATACTTACACAGGCAGCTTTACTAGCAGCTCTTTGCTATATAGGATTTATGTTTTTAAAGATTGACATTCCAGTTGGAACAGAAAAGACAGCATTTCATCTTGGAAATGTATTCTGTGTACTTGGAGCTTTACTAATTGGTGGAACATGGGGTGGAATGGCAGGAGCAGTTGGAATGACAATTGCAGATTTAACTTCTTCATATGTAACAAGTGCGCCTAAGACATTTATACTTAAACTTTGTATTGGATTAATTGTAGGTTTTGTAGCACATAAGATTGGTAAACTGAGTAAAGAACATTCAAAGAGATATATTGTGGGAGTAACAATTGCAGCTTCAGCAGCAGGTATGTTATTCAATGTAGTAGCAGATCCAGTAGTAGGTTACTTCTATAAACAATATATATTTGGAATACCACAAGATGCGGCATTATTATGGGCAAAGATGGGTGCAATTACAACTGCTGTAAATGCAGTAATAGCGGTTGTTGTAGCTTCGGCACTTTATCTGGCACTTAGACCTGCACTTAAGAAATCTGGATTATTTGTAATTATATCAAAGAAATGCTTTAAAGAATCTGAATAGATAATC
>CAZNEZ010000027.1:0-5654 GCA_964572475.1 uncultured Lachnospiraceae bacterium | reverse complement strand
AATCTGAATAGATAATCATTAGAGGAGCTTAGATGAGACTAAGCTCCTTTAATGATTGATACAGCTTTGAGATTGGAAGGCCAACTACATTGTTATAGTCGCCTTCTATTTTTTGTATATATTTAGCAAATTCACCTTGTATGCCATAGGAGCCTGCTTTATCCATAGGATCACCTGTTTCGATATAAGAATTTATTTCTTCATCTGACATGGGATAACAACTTACCTGGGTGCATACAGAGAAGGTATGAGTATTATAGCTATTAGGTGATACAATGGTTACACCTGTATATACTTCGTGAACATGTCCCTGCAAAGACTTAATCATTTTAAATGCGTTTTCCTTTGTACCTGGTTTGCCAAGAATAGCATTATCCATAGATACAATAGTATCAGCACCAATGTAGATAGTATTAGGTAATGAGGTATTCTTAGCCACATCAAGTGCTTTTTGCTTTGATAATTCTTCAACAACATCTACAGGAACAGTAGATGTGATAATCTCTTCGCAGCGGGAAGGTATAACTTTAAAAACAAGACCAATCCGTGATAAAAGCTCACTTCTTCTTGGTGAGCCAGAAGCCAGAATAATATTATATTTATTCATTATGTTTTAATTCTCCAATCTCTGTTTTAGCCAGACGGTATTGCTTAGGAGTATAACCAGTAACTTCTTTAAACTGTCTGGTAAAATGTTCTTTATTCTCATATCCGCATTGTAATGCTATTACGTTAATAGAATCCTGATTAATAGTTAATAGGTAGCAGGCAAAATCAATTCTGGACTGAATGATATCTCTAATAACTGAAACACCAAAGAGCTTCTTATATATATGCTGAAAATAAGAGGTGCTAAGGCTTAGCTTAGAAGCAATCTCCGGTACTGTTACAGGCGTAGTTGGTGAACTGTAAATCCTCGCTCTTATATCAGAAAAGCTTCTAATATATCTCGATAACTGCTCAGAAAGTATATGCTCACGATGATAAATATCACTAAATTTGTATAGCATGGTCTTACATTTCAAATCTAATATATCATCATGATATTTGCCATCACTACAGAATTCCGTGGTAATATCCTTGAAATATTCTGATATAAGCAGACTGTTTTGGATAGTCATCAGAGTATTGTATGGTATGTGAAGCTTCTCTATAAACTCTTCGATTCCTTCTCCGTCAAATTGCATCCAGTCGTTACAATATGGGTCATGACCAGAGGTATAGTATTGGGGAGTTCCTTTCTTATATAATAAAAAGCTTGGTTCTGTCAGGGTGATAAGTTCATCATTAATCAGTATGTCACATTTCTCTTTAATAAATAGGAAAAGATAGTCTCCAGAACCATTAGGTCTGTTAACTAATATACCTTTGTCATGAACATAATTATAGCCTACATTATGAATTTTGATGTTCATAGCCGCTCCATTTCTTGATGTTAAAAATTAGTTATTATGTGCTAAATTATAGCAGAAAATGTCAATTTCAAAACAGTATATATCATTGATATAGAATACATAGTTTAATATAATGACACAAGAATAACATAGAAACAATACCTTTTGCAAGTAAAAATGTTATACAATTAATAATATAAAAAGTCATTTGCAAGCTATGGCAGCTATAGCAGAATGGAGGCAATATGGAAGCAATGAAATGGTTCTACTCATATCTTAAAAAGTACAGTTGGAAAATGGTTATAGGTTTAATTCTTGTTACCATAACATCAGTACTTGCAATCATTAATCCTATGATTACAGGAGATATAGTAGATAAAGTAATAGGTGATGGGACTAATATAGACTTTAAATTATTGCCAATGATGTTAGGACTCATGATTGCAGTTGTTGTTATAAGATCAGTTTTACGTTTGATATTTTTATTTCTATTTGAGTCGTCATCTCAGTATCTATTATATGACATGAGAGAAGGAGTATATAAGAATCTTCTTTCTAAGGATTTTGCATTTTATAATAGAAACCGAACCGGAGATTTAATGTCAAGGCAGACAGGTGATATGATGGCTATTAGGCACTTTGTAGCTTATGTTATCTATAACATTTATGAGAATGTGCTTCTGTTTGTGATTGCGTTAGTTATGATATTTGTTGTGGACTGGCATATTGCCTGTGCAATGCTTTTAGTATTACCTCTTACTGGTATTGCTACATATTATCAGTCAAAGGCTGTTAAACCTAAATTTGAATTAGTCAGACAGAAGTTTTCAAGCCTTAATGCATTTGCTCAGGAAAATATTAGTGGAAACCGTGTGGTTAAAGCATTTGCTAAAGAAGATTATGAGACAGAAAAGTTTAATAAAGAGAATGATGAATATAGAGATTCTGAGATAAATGCGGCTAAGGTTTGGACTAAATATGTTCCTATTTTTGAATTTCTTTCATCGTTATTGGTATTTGTACTTATGATTGTTGGAGGAATCATGGTTATAAAGGGCTATATGTCACTTGGTAAACTTACTATGATTAGTGGTTTCCTTTGGATGCTTAATAATCCACTTAGACAGATTGGATGGTTAATAAATGATTACTTTAGATTTATTACATCAGTAAATAAGATTTACTCTACAATTACAGAAGAGCCTGATATTAAACAGCCTAAAAGGCCAGTGAGGGTTGAAAGAATAAAGGGTAGCGTAGAATTTAAACATGTTAATTACAAAGCAGAAGATGATGTAATATTACAGGATATTAATTTTAAGGTTAAAGAAGGAGAAAAGATTGGAATTATTGGAGCTACTGGCTCAGGTAAATCAACATTAATGAACTTAATGTGCAGATTCTATGATGTAACAGATGGAGAAGTCCTTGTTGATGGAGTAAATGTCAGGAATATGAGCCTTAGCGGTCTTCGTGATGCTATTGGTATGGCGATGCAGGACGTATTTTTATTCTCAGATACGATAGAAGGAAATATAGCATATGGAAAGCCAGACGCTACATTTGAGGAAGTTAAATGGGCTGCAAAGGTAGCAAATGCTGATAGCTTCATAGTAAGTATGCCAGACGGATATGACACTATAATAGGTGAAAGAGGAATGGGACTGTCAGGTGGACAAAAACAAAGAATATCACTTGCTAGAGCACTTCTTAAGAAGCCATCAATAGTAATTCTTGATGATACTACATCAGCTGTAGATATGGAAACTGAGACACAGATTCAAAATGCTCTTAATTCATTAGAGAATAAAGAAACAGTATTCATTATTGCTCATAGAATTTCATCCATTAAAGATGCAGACAAGATTCTGGTTCTGTCAGATGGACGCATTGTTGAATCGGGAAATCATGATGAACTTATAGAAAAACGCGGATATTACTATACAGTATTCAATCATCAATATGGTGAATTTGATTCTGTTAATGCAAGGGAGGCGAGATAGATGGCTAGGAATAAAATAGATGTTGATGAAGAATTAGAAGAAAAATTTGATTTTAGGCAGTTAGTCAGACTTGGACATTATGTAGGACCATATAAGAAGGACCTTATTGTTGCAATTATAATCATGCTATTTTCAAGTGCATTGTCTATGCTTCAACCATTATTTCTGAAAAATGTAATGGATGTAATAGATGATTTTCAAAAGGGAAAGATAACGGATAATAGTGCAATTGCACAGATAGTGGTTACTAGTATACTTATGCTTATTGTTACTCTTATAGTGGTGGTTATTCTTAAAATAAAGATTAAACTTACAACAAGGGTAGGACAGAATGTAATTCATTCACTTAGAGCAGATTTGTTTAAACATTTACAAGAGCTGCCATTCTCATATTATGATGACAGACCACATGGTAAGATTCAGGTCAGACTTGTCAATTATGTTAATAACTTAAGTGATTTGTTGTCAAATGGTATTGTTAATACAATAACAGATTTATGCAGCCTTATATTTATTATATTCTTTATGTTTTTCCTAAATGCAAAGTTTGCACTTATGTGTTTGTGTGGACTTCCAGTGCTGATTGCTATAGTATGGCTCGTTAAAAGCAGACAGCGCAGGGCGTGGCAGTTACAGAGTAATAAGCAGTCTAACCTGAATGCCTATATTGCAGAAAGCATTAACGGAATCAGGGTAACACAGTCATTTGTAAGAGAAAGAGAGAATACAGTTATATTTAACAGGCTGAATGAAAGCCAGCGAGTATATTGGATGAAGGCAGTTAAATACAATTTCATTCTGAGTCCCGTTGTAGAGAATATTACAGTTTTTACTAATTCGGTAATCTATGTATTAGGTATCAATTGGATGATGGCAGGAGTACAAGGCGTTACAATTAGTGTTATTGTTGCATTTGGAGGATATATTTCAAGATTCTGGTCTCCAATAACAACTCTGGCCAATTTCTATAATTCAATGCTTACAGCTATCTCATATCTGGAGAGAATATTTGAGACTATAGATGAACCAGTATTGGTTAAAGATTCTGAAGGTGCAGTAGATATGCCAGAGATTATAGGAGAAGTTGAGTTTAAAAATGTTGATTTTAGTTATGAACCAGGAATTAAGATTCTGGATAATGTAAGCTTTAAAGCGGGTGTTGGTGAATCTTATGCTATTGTAGGACCAACTGGTGCAGGTAAGTCTACGATTATTAATCTGATTAGTAGATTCTATAATCTGGATTCAGGCGAAATATTGATTGATGGAATAGATATAAGTAATGTAACAATAAAGTCTCTTAGGACACAGATGGGCGTTATGTTACAAGACAGTTTTATGTTCTCTGGAACTATAATGGATAATATTAGATATGGAAACATGGAAGCGAGCGATGAAGAAGTAATAAAGGCGGCAAAGATTGTATGCGCTCATGACTTTATTATGTCTATGGAGGATGGCTATAATACTGAAGTAAATGAACGAGGCAGCAGGTTATCAGCTGGACAGAGGCAGTTAATATCATTTGCAAGGGCACTTCTTGCGAATCCTAAGATACTTATTCTCGATGAGGCAACTTCTAGTATTGATACAGAGACGGAAATACTTCTGCAAAAAGGTCTAAATAGTTTATTAAAGGGCAGAACTTCATTTATCATAGCACATAGATTATCAACTATTAAGAATTCATCATGCATTATGTATGTAGACCATGGAAAAATAGTTGAGATGGGAACGCATGATGAACTTATGAAGAATGAACACGGTGAGTATTACAAACTGTATATGTCACAGTATGACTTCCTGAAATAGTATTGACAATACTATACCATATAAGGTACTATGAATACATAACATATATATGAACGATGATGTAAGCAATAAGTAGGGAATACAGGTTTGCACTATTTAAAACTTGTATAATCTAAAAACAGTTTGTGACAGGGAGGCAAATATGAAGAGTATAGCTACTGTGTTATGTATTGCAATATTGATCTTGGTTATGTGTACCAGTTGTAAGTCAAAGAGTGAAATAAGTGGAAATGATGAAACAAGTTCAAAGATTTCAGTCGCAGGTGACTTGGTGGATTATAGAAAGCATTTTGATAATACCAAATGTACTATGAAAGAAGTATTTGCAGAGTTTGGATTTGAATCAGCCGATAGTATTAAGGAAATTGATATTATTCCAGAAGAACTAAAACCAGAAGGCCCGGATACGGATACCTGTTATGTAATTGATTCTAAAGAAGATATA
>CAZNEZ010000026.1:28686-29982 GCA_964572475.1 uncultured Lachnospiraceae bacterium | reverse complement strand
TACAGGTAAATCCACGAAACTACAATTGTGAGGTCACTTCATATTATCTTTTCTAATGTTTTTTCTTTTACAATGTTTTTTCTTTTACAATGTTTTTTCTTTTCTATTTTTCACTTACAAATGTGATTTTATTTCCATCTGATGTCATTATAACAGTACCATTATTATCAGTTCTATATAGACTAATTCCCTTATTCTTAAGTTTATTCATCGTAATATCCGCAGGATGACCATACATATTACCAGTTCCGACACAAATAACAGCCGTAGTTGGCGAAACTGCCTTTAGAAATTCATCTGAAGTAGAGGTCTTTGAACCATGATGTCCCACCTTAAGCACATCAGCCTTTAAGTCAATACCTGTTTTAATTATAGCTTCTTCACCCTTGCTTTCTGCATCACCACACATCACAATACTGTTATTACCATTTATAAGTTTAATCCCAACAGACCAATTGTTTAAGTCCTCACCAAATTCTCCATTAGGGCCAATTATTGTGAATTTAGCCATTCCCAGTGCATATATGTCTCCAACCTTAGGTGCTGTAATGTTAAGACCTTTACTATCAATTGCAGTAAGCACTTCCTCAAATGTCTTTGTATTAGATGCTACATTTGGCATAATGACTTTGCCAATCTCAAAGCTTTCAATTACTGTATCAAGAGAGCCAATATGATCTGCATGGGGATGAGTTCCTATAACATACTCAAGACTTTTAACTCCCTGACTCTTTAAATAATTAACTATGTTATCACTATCCTTGTTATTTCCAGCATCTACAAGCATATATTTACCATCTGATTCGATAAGAGTACAGTCTCCCTGTCCTACATCAATAAAGTGTATCTTAAGAACAGAAGTATTTCCGGTAACTGCTGCTTCATCTTTAGTTGTTACATCTTTAAAATCCAATGCAGTTCCACTAGTATTATTGGTTTCATCTTTATTTCCACTCTCAGTTGTACTGATAGTCTCACTGGATTCACTAGACTCTTTTTCATTTTGCTCATTCAGTTTAGATTCATTGTTATGAAATAATACAGATGCAACCACTAGGAATATCAAAATGGCTGTAATTCTCAACCCACTAAGAAAACTCAAGCGACTCCTTTTTATCCTATCAGTAAGTGGAGGTAAGAATAATATGCCTATAATAAGAAGAGTTCCTGCAAGTGGAAGTACATCTATATATCCGACTGCCCCAAAAATAAAAAAGATGCTAAATATCCAATTGACTATTTTAGTGTATTTCATAGTGTCATTCCTTTCTTGGAAAAAAGTGTTCACCGGCGTGA
>CAZNEZ010000026.1:0-28586 GCA_964572475.1 uncultured Lachnospiraceae bacterium | reverse complement strand
ACACTTGGAAGAATACTTCGTATTCTTCTTAAATGCTCTATATTGCTGCGTATTTCCCTTTTATGGAAAAAAGTGTTCACCGGCGTGAACACTTGGAAGAATACTTCGTATTCTTCTTAAATGCTCTATATTGCTGCGTATTTTCCACTATCAAGTGAAACAAAATGGACTGTTACAAACTGTAACAGTCCATTATATAACTGGCCCACCAGGATTCGAACCTGGAGATGCTGGAGTCAGAGTCCAGTGCCTTACCGTTTGGCGATGGGCCAATGTCTGACGACAAAGCACATTATACAATAAACAAAATTTATTGTCAATTATTTTTTACAATTTTTTCACTTAACCATTTTTATATCGTTTTTATATTAATAGTTAACCTTAATCTGCACTGCACTTTATGCATACTAGACTTTGTGTCAGGCAACATGCAGACAGAAAGCTGCACGTGAAGGATTCATTTTTCACACTATTATCTAACAATATCCATATTTTCACGTTTATTCATAAGTTCTATTACCTCGCTGCGCTCAGCAAGATTAATGTCTCCTTCTATTGTATGCTTAAATGCTGATGCAGCCGTTCCAAACTCAATAGCATATTGCGGATTCTCATAATCTTGCATAAGTTCTGAGATAACTCCTGCTGCCAATGCATCTCCTCCTCCAACTCTATCAACAATTCTGATATCATAACATTTTGAATCCACAAATCTATTCTTTTCCGAATCATATATTGATGCACAATAAACATTATCTGATGCCGATATATTTTGCCTGTGTGAACATATAATATATCTGATACCATAACATTTAGCCATATTTTCAAACAATTCTTTATCATCTTTACCTGTGCATCCCAGAATCTTTTGTGCATCCATAGGGCCTGCAAAGCAAACATCTACATACTGCATAATCTCTGGAATAACTTTTCTGGCCTCTTCTATTGACCATAATTTGCTTCTAAAATTGACATCAAACGATACTTTTATCCCTCGTTTGTGTGCTTCTTTTACGAATCTCTTAGTAATATCTGCACCATTTGTGCTTATTCCAGCCGTAATTCCTGAGGTATGCAGCCAATCCACATTATCTAGAACTGCATTATAATCAAACTCTTCCACTAATGCATTTGCCATAGCTGAATCTGCTCTGTCATATACCACCTTAGAGTTTCTCATAGATGCACCTTTTTCAAGATAATAGATTCCGAGTCTGTTTCCTCCATAAACAATATGCTTTGTATTAACATCTGACTTGCGAAGATAAGCCTCTGCTGCTCTTCCAATGGGATTGTCAGGAAGCTTCGTAACATATGACGAATCATGTCCCAATATTGCAAGTGAAGCTGCTACATTAGCCTCACCCCCGCCATAGCACGCCTCAAAGCCTGCTGCCTGCGAGAACCTCTGATTCCCAAATGTTGATAGCCTAAGCATTATTTCCCCGATTGATACACATTTCATAGCATTTTCTCCTAATTATACTAATATTAAATAGATGAATAACTCTATCGTTTTTAATTCTATGCCTTTAGTACTATATTCCTAGTATTGTACGTCCATTAATGTAAGACCTTTACTAGGTGCAGTAAATCCAGCCTCTTCTCTTGATGCAGCTTCAATAATTTTAGTAATCTCCTCTGCTTCACGTTCTCCTTGGCCTATCTCGATTAGCGTTCCAACAATAATTCTAACCATATTATATAAAAATCCATCTCCATGCAGATATATTTTAATCTCACCTTTCATATCCTGTACCGTTACAGAATAGAGCGTTCTTACCGTTGATTTTTTCATCTTCTTATTATTACAAAAGCTCTTAAAATCATGAGTACCTACCAAAAGTTTAGCTGCTTTTTGCATCTTAGCAACATCAAGTTTCTTCTCATACTGATATATAAACTTTCTTTCAAATATATTCTTGGCATTTGCTTTACCAATTCGGTAACAATATATCTTACTTTTTGCATTAAGTCTGCTATGAAACCTCTCATCAGCCTCAGTTACATCAATAACTGCTATATCATCTGGTAAATATCTATTGAGATAATTTCTAATTTCACTATCTGTTGTTTCCATATCTGTATGAAAATTTGCAATTTGTTTAAGAGCATGCACTCCTTCATCTGTTCTGCCAGAACCGAATACTTCGATATCTTCTCCTGTCATTTTGCTAAGGACTGCTTCTAATTTTCCTTGAATTGTATTGTCAGTATTGCCTTGTTTCTGCCAACCTGCATATTTTGTTCCTTCATATTGGAGTGTAATCATATAATTCATAATGTACTTCTTTCCTGTGAATATCTCACATACTGCGTATTCATAGTTTCTTATAATAGTGTAAATGCGAAGCTAATAATAGCTTCGCATCTACTAAATATATAAACACATTGATATCATTGCTGGTGAGCTGAAATATCTTGTGCTAATAACTATCTTGTCTTTCTAACAACAGAACCATCTTCTGTGTTAATACCTGTAAGACTATTAACATCTTGTACAAAAAAGGAATATTCCTGTAAGATACTATCCTTCTTCATATTAGAGATTGCTTTTTGAATATCAAGTGATTCTATATCGCTGTCAGAGCCTATTAAACTCTTATCTGCACTCAATGCATAACTAGCTGTTTCTACTGCATCCTTAGTGTTAACTGTTCTATCCTGATAGTTAGAAGGTTGTTGCTGTTCAGTGAGTGCTTGTGAATCCTGATTATCAAGTGTGCTATTCAGACCAATCTTTTTTACCGAACCATCATCAGTTTGAACAACTGGTATATTATTCAATCTAATAGAATTGAAATCATATATCCCGCCACCTATGCCAGATATTCCCATGCCATCACCTTCTTTCTGTAAGACTTCTAAAGTATAACTCATTTTAAATAGAGTTTCAAGAATTATTTTTCATTTTCGTATATACTTTATCGGACAAAATATTACAAAACTTAACATATATTTTTTAAATATTCGATATTTCTTTCCACTCAAGTACTCTATCACACATTTTCTGCATAACATTTCTATCGTGGGAAATAAATATTATTGTAAGTCCAAGTTCATGTTGAAGTTCTAAAAGTAATTCCATTATCTGTTTTTGTACTGTAACATCTAATGCCGACACCGGTTCATCTGCTACCACTAATTTAGAGCCTAAAATTAAGGATAAGGCTATACTTACTCTCTGCCTCTGTCCACCACTTAATTCGCGTGGAAATCTATCTGCATATTTAGAATCCAGACCTACCTTCTTAAGAGTTTCTACAACTCTGTTCTGACGTTCTGCTTTATTTAACCTGGTGTTGATTCTAAGTGGTTCTTCAAGTATCCATGAAACCTTTCTCGTTGGATTTAATGATGAAAAAGGATCCTGAAATATCATCTGTGGCATCTTAGAATTGTGTATTATTTCTCCTTCATACAACGGATGTAAACCCAGAATAGCCTTAAGAAGTGTAGTCTTTCCACAGCCACTCTTTCCAAGAATCCCTACTATTTCGCCTTCTCTGACTTCAATATTAAGATTATTGGTAAGATAATGTTTTCTCTTCTTAGCCCACAAACCCTTGCCTTTTTCATAATAATAGATACTAAGATTCCTTACTTCAAGCAAAAAATCATTTTCATTAGGCAGTATTTTCTTTTTATCTTTTTTAATTGAATCTATCAGTTTTCTTGTATATTCTTTTTGTGGATTTTCAAAAATGTATTCTGTACTTCCTGATTCTTCAATATTTCCTTTGTACATTACTAGTACATTTTTACAGATTTTTTTAATTAATCCCAGATTATGAGAGATAAATAGTATAGCCGTCTTATGTTCTTTGTTAATCTTCAAAAGCAGACTTACTATTTGCTTCTCCGTATCTGCATCCAGCGCCGTTGTGGGTTCATCTGCCAGTATTAACTCAGGTTCACAGATGAGCGCAATTGCTATCATCACCCTTTGTCTCATACCGCCAGATAATTCATGAGGATATTTGTCATATACTAGCTGTGGTTCTTGTAGTTCTACCTCCGTAAATATATCTATAACTCTTTTTTTTCTTTCTTCCTTTGTCATTTCAGAATGTAAAACAAGCATCTCCTCAACCTGCATTCCGACTGGATATACTGGATTTAAAGAGGTCATAGGCTCCTGAAATATCATAGATATGCGATTCCCACTAAGCTTTTTACGTTCATTGTATGGGAGTTCACTAATTAGTATATTATCAATCCATATTTTTCCCGTACACTTGGCATTTTCAGGCAATAATCCAGCAATCGCTAATGCCGTCATAGTTTTGCCGGAACCTGATTCCCCAACTATCCCTTCAATATTAGAAGAGCCGTCAGTCTTAGTATTTATTTCAAAAGAAACATTATTTACTACTACATTTTTATTAAATGAAATAGTCAGATTTTCAACCTTTAACATCCTTTGTTACCTCTATCTATTCCTTCACTAATAAATGAAAATGCCAATACTGCTGCCACTATTACTAATCCAGGCAAAATTGCATACCAGGGTGCAAGTCCAAAGAAAGCCTGCGCATCTGATACAAGTCCACCTAAACTTGGGGTAGGAGGCTGTATACCAACACCTAGAAAGCTTAGCCCTGCCTCAGCCAGTATTACGTTATTAAAACCAATTGTAATCGCTGCAATGCTTGTTTTTGAAGTATTGGGTAGAATATGCCTAAATATAATTCTGAAACTTCCTGCACCCATAATCTTAGCACTACTTACATAATCTCTGTTTCTATAATTAAGGAATTCTCCTCTCATAACTCTAGCATAACTTGGCACAAATGCTATTCCTAATGCTATTATAACAGTATTGGTTCCTCTGCCAAGTACACTTATAAGAATCATTGCTAACAAAATACTTGGAAATGAAGCAATTGCGTCATTAAATCTCATAATAACTTCATCAAACCACCCACCAAAATAGCCTGCAAATGCACCAATTAACAATCCAGTCGTAAAACTGATTGCTACTGTAAATGAAGCTACAAGCATACTTGTTCTTAATCCAATCATAGTTCTGCTAAATATATCTCTTCCCATATTATCTGTCCCCATCAGATGTTTAAGTGATGGAGATAAAAATTTATCAGTAACACTCATTGTTTCCGGATTATATGGGGTATAGAAAAAGCTGACTACTACTGTCATACCTATTATAACTGCAAGAATTATTCCTATCTTAAATGTTATATTTTTTCTATTCATTACGCCCTCCCTGTATGCTATCAATTCTAGGGTCAAGCTTTCTATAGATAAGATCAACTATAAAGTTAATTATAATTACAGCAGCTGCTATGTACACTACTATTGTCTGAACTACTGGATAGTCTCTGGTAACGATTGCACTTACAAGGGCCCTTCCCAATCCTGGAAGACTAAAAATCTGCTCTGCTACTATACTTCCTGCAAGAATCTCAGCTGCCGTTACACCAATAGTTGTAACCACAGGAATAAGTGCATTCTTAAGTACATGATGATATAAAACTCTAAGTCTGCTATTCCCTTTACTATATGCTGTTCTCACATAATCTTCCTGCATTTCTTTGTCCACTGATGTTCTAAAGAATTTCACTACCATGGCTATCTTAGGAATTGCTACAGAAAATGCAGGAGCTATAAGATACGCAAGAAATCCCGCATAATTTTCATTGTATTTTGGATATACACCCGGTGTAAAAACTCTCAGAACAACTCCAAACAGCATGCAAAATAATATCCCAATGAAAAATGAAGGAACTGCCATCACAATCTGGTTAAATATATCAAACGCCCTCGTAACCTTTTTATTTTTAAAGCTCGAAAATAGAATTCCAAGTGGAATTCCTATAATAACTATCAATAAGAAAGACACTGCCGCAAGCGACAGTGTTACTGTAAATGTACCTGAAAGCAGTTCTTTTACTGGCATATTTTTGCTTAAAGAAGTGCCAAAATCTCCTCTTACAAAACCACCCAGCCATTCGCAATATCTTTGAGGAATTGGATCATTAAGACCCATTTCCTCTCTAAGATTATTAAGACTTTCTTCTGTTGCATTTGTTCCGAGCCGTGAAAGCGCACTATCTCCAGGTATTACCTGAAACACTAAAAAACACGCTATTGATACTATAAAAAGTGTCACTATCAATGATACAAATCTTTTTATGAAATATTTCACATTTGCTCCTATCAGACATTATTCTTCAAACTGGATATTATAAATATCCTGTACATATACTGGATAGAACTTATATCCTGTAAGCTTCTTATTAACTGCTACAAGTAATACTGGATCTTCAATATATACCGATGCTGCATCATCTGCCAAAATCTTTTGAAGCTTTCCATAAAGTTCTACTTTTTTACTGTCATCAGTTGTAGACATTGCTTCATCCAAAAGCGAATCATACTCTGCATTGGAATAATTGATAAAATTCTTTGAACCTGTAGATAAATATCTTGACATAATATCCTTAGGTGCAAGCTTTGAATCAATTCCTATAATAGTTGATTGAAATTTTCTGCCTACATATACTTCATCAAGCCATGTAGACCAATCTATTCCTTCTATTGTAACATTTACATTAATTTTTTTAAGCTGTTCTTTGACTACAAGTGCTGTATTCATATGGAATTCATAGTTAGAAGGTACACGTATTGTCATATCAAATCCGTTCTCATACCCTGCTTCTTTAAGAAGTTCTTTGGCTTTATCAATATTGTACGTATAAGTATCTACTACGTCCTTGTTATAGTATTTGCCAAATGCAGGAAACATCCCACTTCCTATAATTGTTCCACTTCCATTACCAACCATATCAAGTATTCCCTGACGATCTGTTGCATAGCACAATGCCTGTCTTACTAAAATATTGTCAAATGGCTTCTCTGCATTATTAAGGAATAATGCCTGAACTAAGTTTGTATTGCCTTTTAGAATATTAAAGTTACCAGAACTTTCAAGTTCTGTCGCCTGGTCGCCTGTAAGATATGGATAAATATCTATAGCTCCTGACTTAAGATCCATTACAACTGAACTGGTATTGTCAACAATTCTAAATTCAACTTTCTCAATATAAGCTTTTCTTTCCTGCCAATACTCATCAAATCTTTCAACTACCAAGCTCTGGTTAGCTGTATAGGATACAAACTTATATGGTCCTGTTCCTATAGGCTTTGATGCCTGATTCTTATAATCTTTTGGTACAATAGCCACGGTTAAAAATCCGATTAGCTCTGTATCAGCTTCCTTAAGGTTGATTTCAACGGTAGAAGCGTCTATTATATCAACGCTCTTAATTACTGATAGTGCAGATTCAGTAGCTTCCTCACCATCTAAGAGTCCTGCATTCTTCTCAATAGAATACTTAACGTCCTCCGCTGTTACTTTTTCACCATTATGGAATTTGACTTCCTTTAAAGTGAAGGTATATTTCATACCATCTTCCGAAATCGTATAGTCTTTTGCAACAGCTGGCACTAAGTTTCCATCTTCATCTGGTTTTACTAAACCTTCAAAGATGTTAAACAAAACTTCTTTAGTTCCTGCCGCTTTTGTTACAAATGGGTCAAGACTATCCAAGTCTTGTTGTATTCCTACAACAATCGAGGTTGATTTCGTATCACTTTCTTTCTTCTCGCTTGAGCATGCGCTCAATGCAATAGTTAGTGTTGACACCATTAACACTAAAAAGATTCTTGTAATCTTTTTCATCATGTTAATCTCCTCTTCTTAGAAATGATCAATTTTTTCAAATTGTCTTGTTTATTCTATATCTATATTATTCAAAAATCAACTTATTTTTATACTCAAACAGTATTAATTTAGATACAATCTACTGTATATATCTCTTATATCCATCACATTTATCAATGTATCCCTCAATTGTTCCTACATATAATATCTTCTTATTAGGCATTTCATAAAAATCTCTTGGTGTAATAATAGAATAATGCTTATCAAACTTTCTTATTCCATAATCCTCAAGGGTTCTTGCAACAAACTGTGAACATGCATAATGTCTTTTCTGATGAAATGGCTTATTAAACAGCATCCACGGCAATCCTAATACAGTATATTTATACTTTTTTGCATTCTCCAAGTAGTAATCAATTCTTTTCTGTACCTGAGCCTTTTGCTCCTTTGTACAGTCAATCTCACATACCATAATAAGTGCTTTGGGAAAATGTTTTATAACCTTGTCAAGTTCCTCGTGCTCAAATCCTGATAATATAGGAATACTAGGTTTTCTTCTTCCAAAACTATAAGCATACTTCATCTCTTCATCCATGCCTAATATAATATGTATATATTTAATTCTTGTAACTGCCTTAATTATAGTAGCAAATATACCCGGTGTTCCCACAAGTCCTAAATATAAATGTTCCATAGAATCTGATGCGTCTGTATCTTCTGATGTATTATTAATATCTGATGTATTATTAATATCTGATGTATTTATGTTTTCTTTGGTATTCTCGTTATCTTTATTGTGATTTTCCATTATAATATCCTATTCTATATAAAATTGATTCAATTTATTATATAACACATAATACTATTATTCCACATTTTAATTATTTTTTTAGATTGTTTTTTTTTATTCAGATTGAATTTGTACAGTCTGTTGTGATACAATAAAGCAAATTTATAACGAGCACCTTTGTGCAGAAATGAGGATAATGTGAAATTTAATTTAGATAAAAAATATGCCAAAATTTCAAAATATGTAATCATTACAGCGGTAATTACATATCTTGCAATTGCTTTCATTAATGCTTCTCCTTCTTTACTTGAAATTACTCTTGATCTTTTTTCAACTGTTCTGTCCATTCTTTCACCTGTTATTGTTGGAATGGTAATTGCATACCTCTTATATGGACCTACTAATTCAATTGAGAATTTTCTTATGAATAGAAAACATATCCGAATTAAAAAAAGGGGAATATGCAGAGGAATCGGTATTTTCGTATCATATATAACTGTTATTCTTATATTATTTTCTATCATAATGGGTATCTATTTTATGATTGGTGGCAAGATATCTAACAGTACTACAATTGCCAATATTGCTAATACCGTAACTGGTTATTTTGCTAATAATGAAATATCTACTGATAGTATTCAGGATTTGATTGCTAATTCAAAGCTACCATTTGCAGACGTTATCAGCGATCAAATTGGTGATATTGCTGCATGGTTACAATCATTTATTTCATCTATGGCATTATCTACAGCTGATGTACTATTTGCCATAGGAAGCAATGTATTTTCACTTTTAATTTCATTTATATTGAGTATATATTTTATTAACAGTCATGAATACTTTAATGACTTATTTAATAAGACTTACTTTGTATTATTCCGCAAAAGTAACATCGGACGCTCTATTAGAAGAGCTATGACGGTACTTAATAATACTTTTTCAAGATATATTCGTGGTCAGCTTATTGAAGCATTTATAGTTGGTGTGCTAACAACCATAGCGCTTATGATTGTAGGTATTGATTATGCAGTAGTTATTGGTATTATATCAGGTATATGTAATCTTATCCCTTATGTTGGTCCTGCAATTGGTATGGTGCTTGCCTCTATAATGGCACTATTTACAGGTGATTTATGGAATGTCGTATGGGTACTTCTTGGAATGTTTATTGTTCAACAGATTGATGGCAATATTTTATGTCCTAAGATTGTCGGTGATATAGTTGGCCTTAATCCAGCATTTATTATTATCGCCATATTAATTGGTGGTAACAGATATGGACTTTTAGGCATGCTTATAGCTGTTCCTCTTGCCGCTTCAATTAAGATTCTTATTAGTGAATGGTTTAACTATAGATTTGCTTCATCATATGAAGCGACTGTGAACCCTGATACCAACATAAATGAAGCAGCAGATATAGTAGATACGGATATAGGAACTGATGATATAATTAAGAGTGTTACCGATACAGATTCCAAAAATAATGACAAATAGATTGACAAGGTCGAATTTTATTGTATAATATTGAATATAAGAAACGAGGATGTTCCTAACGGAGCGTCCTCGTTTTTTACTTTCCCTCACATTATACATATCGAAAACCCCTAGAACAAATCTCCCTTTGCTCTAAGGGTTTTCACCTTTTAAACAGTTATAAATTCTTTATTATTCTTCATGCTGTGAAAAGATTCTATCATACATATAACTAAGAATAAATGCATTTAAAGCAAATACAAATATAACTAAATAACTAAATACTAGTCCGATTAGTGTTGAAAACGCAATGCCTCCAACTACAAGAATAGTAACTAGCACTGCACCTGCACAATATCCTATATGGTTTCCGATTAAATACCATGCATTCTTTAAATGTTCTACTATAGTTCCCTCAAATCTACTAATTACAGGAAATACTATGCTTACAAACATTAAAAATACAAAGGTTATAATTATTGCCAATGCCATTAATATATATCCAACTGTATTTGATATAAGCGCAAAATATGCAATATCGAGGTAACAAACAAATCCAATTACTGCACTTGCAATCCAAATAACGGTTGACTGCACAAAGTTCTTAGCAAATGCTGAGAAGTAATCCTTTAGTATACTGAATTTCTCTTCTCTTACAATTTTAAACATTACCGTATACATTGCTGTAGTTGCTGCTCCAATAGTAATTATTGGTATACATGTAATCACATAAATAATGTTTATTATTAGTACCCATAATAGTTTCTTGAAAAATTCATAAAATGAGCCATCCATTTGAAATACTTTACTTAATCTGTCTAACATTAAAAACCTCTTTCTAAACTTCCTTTAAGACGCTTATTGCATCTTTTATTGTTTTTTCATGAGCATCCATAC
The DNA here is from genome assembly GCA_964572475.1 of uncultured Lachnospiraceae bacterium. GTDB lineage: Bacteria > Bacillota > Clostridia > Lachnospirales > Lachnospiraceae > CAZNEZ01. The sequence continues at coordinate 17,739 of CAZNEZ010000026.1, read as the reverse complement.
CATATTTGTCCACTTCACTCTTGTTTTTATCTCCATGTGTAAGACAGCCTGCACCACCTATACATCCTCCAACACATGCCATACCTTCTATAAAGTTAGCTTTTAGAACATTCTTTGATGCTTTAAGTAATGCTGTTCTACATTCCTCAATTCCATCACATGAAACTGCCTGAAGTTCAAAATCAGTCACTCCTTGTTCTTTAAGTGCTTCTACAACAGCATCTGTAAGTCCTCCGCTTCTTGCAAATATTCTTCCAAAATATGACGCATTATCAAGAACATCTTCTTCCATTGATTCAAGGTCTAAATCTCTGCTATCAATAAGGGCCTGTAGCTCCTCAAAGGTAAGTACAAAGTCAACATATTCCTTAATTCCTTCTTTTTGGAATTCCATCTTTTTAGCTGTACAAGGTCCAATAAAAATAACCTTAGCGCTTTCCTCTGTTTCTTTTATATATTTTGCTATTGCTGCCATAGGCGAATAATTAGATGAAATCTTATCTACCATTGTTGGAAACTGCTGATGAATAAATGTCACAAATGCTGGACAGCATGAACTAGTTAAAAATCCTCTTTCAACTAACTCTTTTGATTCTGAATATGCTACCATATCTGCTCCAAGTGCAGCCTCTACTACTGTATAAAATCCTAAAGTTTTAAGTCCAGTAACAACCTGACCTAACTTAGCATAGCTGAATTGACTTGCGATTGAAGGTGCAACAACCGCATACACTTTATAATTCTTGCCATTGTCACTATCTTTTAACGTGTTTACAACATCAACAATAAATGATTTATCAGAAATAGCACCAAATGGACACTGATATACGCATGCACCACATGAAATACATTTATCATTATCAATAAGAGCCGCTTTTGACTCACTCATACCAATTGCTTTTACTTTGCATGCAACCTGACATGGTCTCTTATCATTTCTGATTGCATTATACGGACAGACTTTAGCACACTGTCCACATTCAACACATTTCTGCTTATCTATATGTGCTTTCTGATGCTCATCAAAAGTGATTGCTCCACGTTTACAAACATCTTCACATCTATGCGCAAGACAACCTCTACAGGCTTGGGAAACCTCATATCCACCAACAGGACATTCATCACAGGCTATATCAATTACTTCAATAACGTTAGGATTAGTCTTATCTCCACCCATAGCCATTCTGATTCTTTCCTGTATAATTGCTCTTTCCTTATAAATGCAACAACGCATAGTAGGCTTTGGACCCTTAACTATTAATTTAGGAATCTCTATGTATGAATCTTGCAATCTTCCTTCATACGCACGTCTTGCTACTTCTCTCAATACCTTATATTTAAGATGTTGAATTTTAGTGTCAAATATTCTCATAATAATCCTCATTTCTACGCTGTATTTTACGCATAACAGACTCTGTCTCCATTAACGCACAGACACAAATTTGCGTGTGAAATATTTATCTCTCACACTAATCGCTTCATTCTAAAAATAACTTACTTTGATGCTCTTACCCATTTTTCTAAGGCATGCAGCGAGTTCGTCTACAAGTCTCATTTTTATATTAAAATTGATAGGAAGATTCGGATTCTGATGTGCAGGATTAATAGCTCTTCCCACAAAGAAATTAATATCTGTAGCTTCTTCAAATAGTAATTTTGCAATCATAGAAGCTCCATCTTTTCTAAAACTCCAGTCTGAATACTGCGAACTTTCGTCAAGATAGCTCTTTGCATATTCAAGCACTCTGTTAATTGTAATTACTCCTTCTGTTGCTAAATCAACACCCTTTATCTTAGCAATTGGAGGTATATCTTTATCTATATAATCGACTGTTGGTTCTACTACTGTTCCTAAATATTCAGCCGCAATACTCGATGTTGTCCCACCACATACAATATGCTTACCTTCCTTTGAGAAAAACAGCGAAAGCATCTTGTTTACATCATCTGGATTAGCAGGAGGTCCTATCATAAGGTTCATTGGCTGACGCTCTCTAATCTTAACCGCACAAATAGTAGTATCATCGCCTGGCTTATATCCATATAATCTGTTACATTCCTCTAAAAGCATTGATGATACTGTTTTAGCAGTAAACTCTTTATCATATATAAGCTCAAGGAAATCTATAATATTCTCTCTTTCCCAACCATAATTAAGAGTCATTCCTACACCTGCATGAATGGCACCATCGCTCATTGTTACAAATATGTCGCCTTCTTTAATCGGAACACGCGACTTATATATCTTCTTTCCCTCAATCTCCATAAGGGTTTCTGAATATTGAACGTTCTTGCCATCTCTTAACATAATAACATGGGGATTATCATATTGAATAATCTCAGCTTCTAAATTATTTACTATTCTTATTATTGAAAATGTAGAATATGCAATACCTCTAACTTCACAAACTGGCAATGTTGATGCAATCGTTGAGACGCAGTCTTCAATACCCATATTATTAGCCATCATTGTAGATATAATCTTAGATGTAAGAGTAGATAAAATATTAGCCTTAACACCACTTCCAAGACCATCTGCAAGAACAAGTACTATTGAATTATCATTTTGATTCACAATCTCAATATGGTCGCCGCATAACTGCTCACCATATTTATTGACTTGCTGAAATCCTATATCCGTACAAAGGTTATTCATCGCCTAACGACTCCTTCAAATTAGTAAGAGCTATCTTAGTCTCTGCTGTTGTTTCTCCAAGTAATAGTGCAATCTCCTGAACTACTCTCATCTGTTTATCTATTACTTTGTCTGTAATCTCTATTGTATGTCTACTCATCTCTTCTCGATTTTCTTTTGCCAGCTCTTCTTCCGTAACATCACGCATAATGCACATAATAATATGATAATTCTTGTCATAAATAACTGTCTGCTCAACATATTTTTGATACTCAGCAAGGTAGACTCTCATATCATGTACATTTCTTCCTTTACTGTACACATCGAGAAATACCTGAGGTTCCAGTATTCTAACCACCTGTTCACCTAGTACATCTGCTGCTCGCTTAATATTCATAATCTTAAGTGCTGCTTTATTAATCTGTTGAACTTCCATCTCTTCATTCAGCACAATAATTGCATTAGGTGTATTCTTAATAATATTATCTGAAAATGATTCTGCTTTTTCTTTAAGAAATGGTAAACACATCTTAAGGTTTGCTTTTCCAAATAGAACTGCAACTGCTTTTTCACGACAGGTATTATATCCACAACTTCCACAGTTTAATTCATCCTCTGGCTTTGTTTTACCCATCTGATGCAGTATTTCTTCTATTGCCTTACTTCCTGGCATCTGCCTGTTAATGCCAATATATTGAATATCTTTCTTTAATTCTTCTATTGTTCTAGGTGGAACTATGTAATCATTCTTACCTGCATATCGATTGACCTTCATATAGTCTCTTATAGGTGAAATCTTACCTTTATCCATTCCAGGTCCGCCGATGCAGCTTCCAATACACGAAGACATCTCAATAAAACAATTCGTGAGACTACCTTCAACTATATCCTTTAATGCATTTATACAATTCTCTATTCCATCTACTTCCAAATACGCATAATCTTTGTTATTACAATCCATAGTCCTTAATATTCCGCCTGAAGTAGGAAATAATCTAGCTCTGGAATTATCATTGCTGTCTTCACTAATCTCTGATTCTGTCTGTGGTTCTATTCCTTCATCTAACATCCATTGTGAAAGTTCCTCAAATGTAAGAACAACATCAACTATTCCTTTATACTGCTCTGCTTCTGACTTTTTTGAAATACATGGTCCAATAAAAACTGTCTTTGCATTCGGATGTGCCTTTTTTATCTCCATACAATGTGCCTGCATAGGTGAAATAACCTGTGCAAGGTATTTTAATGCCTCAGGATAATACTTCTGAATAAGCAAATTAACTGTATGACAACACGAAGAAATAATCACCTTTTGTTCGCCAATCTCTATCATCTCTTCATATGACTTTTTAACTATAGTAGCACCAACGGCTGTCTCTTCAACATCAGTAACACCCAGTTTTTTTAATATATTTCTCATACTTTCTATAGTAGCACCATCATAGTTAGCAACAAATGCAGGAGCCAGACTAACATATACTTCTTCTCCAGCTTCAATAAATTCTCTGACTATAGAAACATCATTGCGAATCTCCTTTGCATTTTGTGGGCATACCACAAAACACTGTCCGCATAAAATACAGTCGTCCTTAACAATATGTGCCTGTGTATCTGAGAATCTAATAGATTTCACAGGACAATTTCTTAGACACTTATAACAATTTTTACAATTTGATTTTTTTAACTTTAAGTAATAATCCATAATGGTCTCTCCAAAGCTATTTATTTAGTACATACTTATCAAAAATATCATTAAAATTATCGATATCAACGCCACAGATTATATCATCACCAAACTTTACCGATACACCATCTGTACATTTGCCAAGGCAAAATGCTGCCTTTAATTCAACCTTTTCTTCTAGTCCATTCTCTGCTATTGCTTTCTTAAAGGCCTCTATGATATCATATGATCCTTTTAAATGACATGAACTTCCAACACAAACACTAATCTTCATTTTACTAAATCCTCCATATTACAAAGCATTGTATCCGTAAATTGCCAATTGCCTTTTACATGATTAGCTTTTCTATTTGATAACAGGGTTGCTTCTCCACAACCAAGCTTACAGATTTAGTATAACATAATTCTACTACGGATTCATTATTTTTAGAAATTTAATATTTGATTAGTGGTATATAAATAAAGAATATGTTACTATTATTCTATACATAATTTGCATATACTAAATATATCTTATGGGAGGTCAATATGCATAAAAATAATATAACTAAAAAATTAGAAAATATATGGTTTTATCACAAATACCATTTACTTGTTGGAATAATAGCATTATTCATTATATGCGTTGTGATTACTAACATTATTAACCGTAATACTGAGACGAGGCTACATATTGTTTCTATTGAGCGTCCTTTTTCAAATGATGAGATAGATGACATAAAGGACGAATATTCTGATTATGCCGATATCAAATATAACTCAATTGGATTTGGTTCTAATCTTAAGCACTATTCAACTTCAGATGAAACAACAACACTTGATAATTCTGTTGAGACCACGACAGTTAAAGAAGTAGAAAAGCCTTTTAGTGCAATGCTTTTAGGTGACACTTCATTTAATGGTCTCTATACTAAGAACGAACTTGACATATTGTTTTGTCCCCCAGCTTATGCTGACAGCTATGAAGGATATTGTAAAAATCTTTTAGAAGTTCTTCCTTCTGATTTAAAAGAACAGCTCAAGGATAAAATATACTATTCCTCAAAGAATAACCTCCCCGTTGGTCTTGATATTTCTGGGACAACATTTGCACAAAAATACGATGCCTATGACATAAGCACCGTACTTTGTATTCCTGCATCAACACATAGGCTTAATGAAGCAATTAATTTCATTCGCTATGTATTTGAATCGGACAAATAATATATTTTCCTTAACTAATTGAGTATTCATACCAGATAAAATCATGTCCGTCTGCCTTACTCTCTCCAACATACTTGAATCCAAGTTTTAAGAGGAGTGATGCAGACGGTTTATTATCTGGCAAAATAAATGCATTTATCTTATCTATGAATAATTCCTTTTTTGCATAATTAAGTACTGCTTTGCAGGCTTCATATGCATAACCTTTTCTTTGATAATTCTTGCCAATCATATATCCAATTTCAATCTCATTCACATTATTAACTATTCTATTTTCAAGACCTGCTCTGCCAATAATTTCACCAGTCTCTTTAATTTGAACAATCCATAAACCATATCCAAAGAAGTGATACATATTTTTAATATACAACTCTATATATTCCTTCTCTTTTTCATAATCAGGATATAATCCCTCCATATACCTAGTAATTGAAGGTTCATCATATAGTTCATATAGACATGGTATATCAAAAATGCTCTGTTCTCTTAATATTAATCTATCAGTTTCCAGTACTCTTCATGGTTCATTAAAGCAATGTGAATATACCATTGAAACAAATGAAAAATCAATGTTTGCAAGACTTTCCACCAGATAATCTGCTTTACTAAGATCTTGATTTCCAGAACCTGGATTAACAAATCCAATGCAGGCTGCACCCGCGGCTTTAGCCGCTGTAGAACCATTGCATGAATCTTCAATAATTACACACTCAGATGGCAAAACTCCTAATGACTCTGTTGCTTTTAAGAAAATATCTGGAGCTGGCTTAGGAATCCCAACATCAATGCCACTAACCAAACTATCAAAGCATTCCCTAATACCAAAGTATTGTGTAACTTCCTCTATATCTTTCATTGCAGACGACGATGCTACGGCTAGCTTTATACCTGCGTTGTGAAGATTTTTAACTAGTTCTGCTGCTCCTTCAACTTTAATATAACCTTCTTCTGAAATAATTCTTCTTTTTTCTATCTCCGCTAATGCATTCAATTCATCTCCTGTGTGGGATAAGTTGAATTTTTCGCGAATACAATTCCACATATAAGTGTTGGTTGAGCCAATAAACTGTTTATAATATTCATATTCAAGTTCAACGCCTAGTTTTCTTAGCATTATTACATTAGCATCATAATGCATTGGTTCACTATCTACAAGAACACCATCCATATCGAATATAACTGCTTTTAGCATTTTTCTGGTTCCTCATAGTCTATGCCAAATGTATCAACTGTTACTTTTACCATCTTTTGTGTTTCAAGTGGTCTATCTGAATAATCAGTTGATGTTTCAGCTATCTTATTAACAACATCCATTCCTTCAACAACTTGTCCAAATGATGCATATGCTCCATCTAGATGTGGAGACTCCTTATGCATAATAAAGAATTGTGAACCTGCTGAATCGGGATGTGCTGCTCTTGCCATAGAAAGAACTCCTGCCGAATGTTTAAACTGATTTGTAAAGCCATTCTGGGTAAATTCTCCCTTAATACTATATCCCGGACCACCCATACCTGTTCCATCAGGGCAGCCTCCCTGTATCATAAAATCTCTAATTACTCTGTGAAATATAAGTCCGTCATAGTATCCTTTTTTTACAAGACTAATAAAATTGTTGACTGTATTTGGTGCAATCTCTGGATAAAGTTCTGCTTTAATTATTGCTCCGTCTTTTAATTCAAATGTTACTATTGGTTTTTTTTGATCTGCCATTTCATATTTCCTTTCATATGTGCATTATTATTGTAACTAGAAGGATCTTCCTCCGCCACCGTGACTGCTGCCAGAACTGCTGGAATGGAATGAGCCTCCATTTCCACCGCCTCCGCCGCCATTATTAGTTTCTATCTTAGTTTTTACAGTTGTAGTATTAATAAACATATCATGCCTATCATGAACTGTATATCCTTTCCTATCTTCATAATCATTTCCACTCACCGTCATTTTTGTGTCTCTGTTATAGGACATTATAGCAACCGCAATACCTGCTATAATAAGTGAAATCACAAGTGAAATAATAGGATTTTTCAAATATCCAAAAAAGCTTTTTTCTACATAATCATTATAAAATCCATCATAATTAGTATAGTCATAATCATTCCATTTATCTAATAATTCCTGATTATCTGAATTTGCTCTATAGGATGTAACAATACTTGTTGTTTTATTTAAAAAGGCTTCACATGATTTGTAATATTCTTTATTGGATATAGCCGGTGATGCCGCATCAAGTATTGTTTCAACATCATCATCGTCTATGCATAAAATGCCAATTCCTGCTGTAGATACATATATCTGCCTATTATCAAGGTCTATAAGGAATAGCACTCCTGATCCTTTATTACCTTCATATCCAAACTTATGTGTATCATAATAGTCATCTGCATATGTCTGTGAATCTTTGCCTCTGGCATCATTAGTAGTTACTATTACAAAGTCAAGTTTTGCTGCTGCCGCGTCTTTTTCTATTACCTCCTGTAGCATGGACTCTTCTGAATCAGTAAGTATATCCGCATCATCAAATACTTTTTTATCTGTTTTAGTATATCCACAGGATATTACAAATATAAACATTAGAAGCAATAAAAGACTGCATTTTTTAAAATATTTTTTAATCATCCAAATATACCTCCCATCAGCATTAATATCGCAAAACTAGCTGCTGTAATACCACCAAACCACGCTGCCAGCTTACCTTTTGATATTGGAAGTTTACCAACTTTTTTACCTGTCTGACCATTTATTGCAAACATAAACTGTTCACCCTTATATGAGTAATTCAGCATCCAAACTGGAAACAATGTATATACAGCATTCTCTCCTTTAAGATTAGTATCCTCGTTTATAACATTAACCGTTGAATATCCAGCTATAGTCTTCATTGCAGTATCATGTATGTATTCGCGTACTCGCTTTTCTGCTCTCTCACGCATCTCATCGCTTGTATAATTATATTTTTCCGATACATAACCTGAGAGATAAGGCATCTCAAATTGTGTCAGGTCACTATAAGAAAATGGCTCTAGTTTATCCATCATATCGTCTGGCATTTTCTCTGCTGCATCTGCTGGTATTTTACGATATTCACTTTCCAAATCTCTTACTATATCAAAATGGTCTGTATGCGTATACCTGTATTCGCCCTTTGTCTCTGTACGAACTCTTGTAGCAACAGCATGCACGTTAATTCTTGCATCATAATCATATAGCCAAAATGGTACATAAATACCAGTGATTTTTTCTATGGAAGCCTGGCTTCTAAATGTCGAAGGTGTAAGTAGTCCCTTTTTAGTCCAATCTTTATACATCTGGATTGCTTTTTCTTTATTAATCTTAAATGGTATAAGAGCAGCGGGAGTCTTTTCTCCTGACAATCTATCCTTTATTAATGATGGATTCCCGCAAAAGCTACAAAATGTAGCCGATGTATTCTCATCAGTTAGTAATTCCGCTCCACAATTACTACAACGATACACATCAAAATTTCCTTCACTGTCTGTATAGTTCATCTCTGGTTCTTCATTAACCACACAGTTTTTAGCCTCTTCTACTGTTAAACGTGTTCCACAATATTCACATTTAAGCACTTGAGATTCACTATCAAACTCTATCTTAGCACCGCAACCAGGGCATTTATACGTTTGAGCCATAATTCCGCTTCCTTTCTAATATTTCTTCGACTTATTTTAACAAATTATTGCTCATTAGTCCATACTAATATCCATACATATTATAGCTTTTATCCTATACCATCTAAATATAATACTATTTATCATGGAAGCTTTAGTTCATAATTTGTTAAAAAAATATCAAATAACCTTTTACACAATAGGCATTGTTTTTTCATTGTGTAATAATATAATACACATATTGAAAGTTTCAATTTGAATTTTTCATAAAACAAACTAACGTTAATTCGTTAGTCCTCCCCTTTTTTATTATATAACCAACCTATACAATACATTACAAAAAGATGCATCCCAGTGCATCTTTTTTGTATTTCTTTTTTGTATTTCTTTATATCTATCTTATAATAATATACGCTGTATATGCAACATATATCAGTATCATTGCTAATCCCTCTACTCTGCTGATTGACTTTTTAGTATTTGCAATGATAAATACAATTATTGTCAAAGCAAGCATTATTATTATATCTATTATTGATAACATATTAATTGCTATCGGGGATATTACTCCTGAAACTCCAAGAATTAAAAGAATATTAAAAATATTAGAGCCTACTACGTTACCAATTGCAAGTCCATTTTCGCCCTTTTTAGATGCCACAACAGAGGTTACAAGTTCAGGAAGTGATGTACCAATTGCCACAATGGTAAGTCCAACAAGATTCTGAGACATTCCAAATGTCAATGCCAAATCTTTAGCATTATCTACCACAATATTACCTCCTGCAACTATTCCAAATGCTCCTCCAATAATGAATATTATGCTTATAATAGGAGATAACGCCTTGACTCCATTGTCTGGTATCTTTGCATTATTCTTTCTAGCCTTAAGTGCTGATTTTATCGTAAATCCCATAAATACTGCAAAAAGAACTAATAATATTAAACCATCTACTCTTCCAAGACTTCCTCCCATCTTATATCCATCACTTGTATAGCTGTTAAACTTAGACCAAGGAATAATCATATCAACTGTAATAAATAAAAAAACAGCTGAAATAGCAATCAAAAATGGAAATTCTCGTTTAAGAATATCACGATTAACTGGCATATTTTTAATAAATGCACAAGCTCCTAGGACAACAATAAGGTTAAAAATATTAGAACCTATTATATTACTTACTGCCAATGCATTTTCGCCCTTAATTGCTGCTGAAATACTTACCGCCAATTCTGGCGCACTTGTTCCCATAGCTACAATGGTAATCCCAATTATTATACTTGGTACTTTAAGCAGCCTAGCAACTGATGAACTTCCTTCAACAAAATAATCGGCCCCTTTAATTAATAATACAAATCCCACTAACAGTAAAATAATATTTAGAAATGTTGTCATTTCAGTCCTCCATATGTACTTAATAAGAGAGAGTATACCACGAAAAAAGCGGAACGGATACTATAACTTAGTATCTGTTCCACTTAAAATTATTATTCAGAATTATAATTTAAAACTATACTTCAAAAATAAGATCACCGTATGAAGGCATTGGCCATAAATCTTTATCAACTATCATTTCAAGCTTATCAACTGGTGTTCTAAGTTCTTCCATAGCTGGTTTAACATAATCTTTGAAATAAACAGCCTGCTCACAACCCTCAGCCTTAGCAGCTGCTATAGCAGTAACATCCTGAAGTTTAGCAAGTGCTACCTTAGTATCTGAAAGTAATGCTGAAGTCTCTGTCAAAAGTTCTGTCTGTACGCTTAAATCCGCATCACTAACTGCTGCTTTAACAGCATTAATTGACATTGCAAGTTCTGTTGTATATTTAATTATAGCTGGAATAATCTGTTTTCCTGTCATATCAATCATAGTCTTAGCTTCAATGTTAATAGCTTTAGCGTAAGCTTCATACTGAACTTCTGATCTCGACTCTAACTCAGCCTTAGTATAAACACCAAATTTTTTAAACAATGAAATTGATTTTTCTTTAGTAAGAGCTGGAATAGCATCAATCATAGTCTTAATATTAGGAAGACCTCTTCTTTCAGCTTCTTCAACCCATGCATCTGCATATCCATTACCATTGAATATAATTCTTTGATGTTCTGTAGCTAACTTTTTAATCAAATCATGAACTGCCATATCAAAATCATCTGCTTTTTCCAATTCATCTGCAATTGTGCAGAATGCATCAGCAACAATCGTATTAAGCACTACGTTAGGACTTGATACTGAATCTTCAGAGCCAACCATTCTAAACTCGAATTTATTGCCTGTAAATGCAAATGGTGATGTTCTATTTCTATCTGTAGCATCTTTCACAAGGTCTGGTAACGTCTTAACACCTGTCATAAGCTTACCTGACTGCAAGCTGCTTGTAGCCTCACCTGTACTAATTAATTGTGATAAAACATCTTCCAACTGACTTCCAAGGAAGATTGAAATTATAGCTGGAGGAGCCTCATTAGCACCAAGTCTGTGATCGTTGCCAGGATTAGAAGCTGATTCACGTAAAAGGTCTGCATGTGTATCTACAGCTTTCATAACTGCTGTTAATACTAATAAAAACTGAATATTTTCGTGAGGAGACTTGCCTGGTTCTAAAAGATTAATTCCATCATCTGTTGTAATTGACCAGTTATTATGCTTACCTGAGCCATTAACACCTGCAAATGGTTTTTCATGAAGAAGACAGGTTAATCCATGACGTCCAGCAACTTTCTTCATTGTCTCCATCACTAACTGATTATGGTCTACCGCAATATTAGCCTGAGCATATATAGGTGCTAACTCATGCTGTGCAGGAGCAACTTCATTATGCTGTGTTTTAGCTGAAACACCAAGTTTCCACAATTCTACATTAAGGTCTTTCATGAAAGAGCCAACTCTTTCTCTGATAGCTCCAAAATAATGGTCTTCAAGTTCCTGTCCTTTAGGAGGCATAGCTCCAAATAATGTACGACCAGTAAAGATTAAGTCTTTTCTTTTTAAGTATTTTTCTTTATCTACAAGAAAATATTCCTGTTCTGCACCTATTGAAGGTGTAACTCTTTTCGATGTACTATTGCCAAATAATCTTAAAATACGAAGAGCCTGAATATTAATAGCTTCCATTGATCTTAATAATGGTGTCTTCTTATCAAGGGCCTCTCCTGTGTATGAGCAAAATGCTGTAGGTATACAAAGTGTAGCACCTGCTGCATCCTTTCTAACAAATGCTGGTGAAGTACAATCCCATGCTGTATATCCTCTGGCTTCAAATGTTGCTCTTAGACCACCTGATGGAAATGAAGATGCATCTGGTTCGCCTTTAATTAATTCTTTACCTGAGAATTCCATCAATACCTTACCATTAGACTTAGGTGATGAAATGAATGAATCATGTTTTTCAGCAGTTATTCCTGTAAGTGGCTGAAACCAATGAGTATAATGTGTTGCTCCTTTTTCAATAGCCCAATCTTTCATGGCATTAGCAACTACATCCGCAACTAAAGGACTAAGTTCTTCTCCTCCGTCGATTGTTCTTTTTAATTCTTCATAGATTTTTTTAGGTAAGCGTTCTTTCATTACTGTATCGTTAAATACATCACTACCAAAGATTTCTGAAACATTTACATTTTCGCTCATATTATCCATTCCTTTCATATATATTCTCTACATAGATTAAAACTTAAAAATAGGCGTTCCTAATTAATGGGAACGCCTTTGTTCTAATGTTCGTATGTATTCTAAAAGTCTTCCAACTTCTTCTTGTTATAAAATACATCATTTTAAATAAAAATGCAAGAACTTTTTTATTTTTATTCTTCGGCGCTATCGTTAATCTCTTCTCGGCGTACTAATTGAACAATTAATCTCTGATCCTCTTCTGTAGTACATGTTGAAAGTGTAATTATATGATCATCAGCCTTAATCTCTCCAACATTTTTAAAATTATAAACTGATCTTTCTCTAGCTTCTTTTATATAATTAAGAAATACTTCATCATTTGCATAATCAAATTGATATACCGGGCTTCCAACTTCTGGTGTTTTATATACTGCAAAAACATAATATTTGTAATGCTTTTCTCCAGCATAAATATCCATATCTGGATTCTCCTTACAGTAACTGCTCTTATCAAAATAGAACTGCAAGCTTCCAAACATCGTGTAATTATGCATCTTATGTCCATATATTATACAATTTCTAGAATCAAAGCCTTCCTTGCTTCTCTGATCAATAAAAATAGTACCTACAACATTACTCTTGTGATAAATAGTTCTTCTAAGATAATATTCATTATCCTTATCAGCTGATGCTTGAACTACTGGATAATTAATATATTCACCATCATTTTGTTTAATCCAGCCCTTAGAATCTGGATTCTGATCTAATAATTTTTGAAAATCCCAAACCCACTTACCAGATGAAGAATTAGAAAGCTCAATTGTTTCTCCATTCGCATTTGTTGCATCTTCTCCCGCTGAAACATCTGGAACAATAAACATATCGCTCAAATCGCTATATGTATCCTTACCTTCCTTGTACTCAATCTGGATTTTAGTTAAACTATATGCACAATATACAAATATGCAGAATGATATAAGCATAACTGCCCATCTAAGATATTTTTGTACCTTTATTGGAATTATTGATTTTTTCTTTTTCCTTTTGGCTTTAACTGGCTTTTTAGTATTATCTATATGCCCTTTATTTATTTCTTCAGCTTCATCTGAATCAATACTTTGAACCTCGAGCTGTTCATCATTATCACTATTAGCTGAAATAGCTTCAATCTTGCTATCTTTAATCTTAACACCTTGCACTTTGTTATCTTTGTTGTTATCTTCCGTAGTTGACTTGATATCTTTGTTGCTCATAAAGGCCTCCATTATAACAGTATGAATAATCAAATTTGTATATATCTTGTTGTATTAATCATCAAGTACACAAGCTTATTACATAATCTTTTGATATACCATCTGCCACATTGTTCCATTAAACTTAAATATAGTACTAAATTTTGCACTATCTGTTTTTGTATATTTTTCGCCACCTCTATATTCAGATTTTTGAGTGTAAAATATATTACACGAGAAACATGTATCTGAGTATTTTACTACATTTGACATTTTAAAATTGCTGAATGTCATATTAAGAGGTACATTATTCCATCCAATTCCACTCTCTGCCTGCTTTATCGCTTTATAAATCGAACTATCTACTAGAAAGTAATCTTTTATCTCTTCATAATCCTCAATATATCTTGTAATATATTTTGCATAAGCTTCTGATGCAAGTATTACCGAAGGTCTGATTTTGGCTATAAAATCTTCCGTACAATTATTATCATAGCTATATTCAATATGATCTGCTGTTTCTCCTGTTAGTTCACTTCCATCTGCTGAGAATGCTTTTACCTCAGGAATACTATACAACTTGTCTACCTTGTACTTAACATATGATGTTGTTCTTCCTGTATATTGTTTTATCTCATCTGCAAATTCAGTCTGTACGCTTCCAGTCTGAATATACTGATTAGAAACCTGAATCCCATTCACAGTAACCTTAACAGTGTCTAACGCTGATATTATAACATATTTATCAGAATTAACATAGTCCGAAAATGAAATACTATCTATCTTCCAAATATTAAAACCATAACCACTTTTTCTATCTTCAGTAGTAAGTTTTATTTTTGCAAATGCATTATTATGGCATTTAAGTTCATAAACCGGTGAATTTGATGCATATTCATCCTTCTTCTTTTCATAAGTAATATCATAACTGGCAATTGTTTTTTTAATTATATTACATATATCAGCCTTACTTTCAAATTCACTTACTTTCAGTGTTGTATCCTTATCAATATAATCAGCAATATTACTGTCATTCATATTAGCGATATATTCTTCTATTAAAATTGTAGGGTTACTAGCTGCCTTATCATATTCATATGCAATCTGATATTCATCTAACTTTACCCATACATATTTGCAGGCGCATACTATAATAACTGCCCATAATGTAATATATAAACCTACAAATATTTTAAACTTCCACTTTTTTTTCTTATTCCCTATTATACAATTATTAGCTGTATTATCTTTATCACTATCTACAGTTTTATCTACAGTTTTATCTACAGTAAAATCCTTAGTTTTGTCCATAGAAATATCTACAGTTTTATCTATAATCTTATCTTCCATAACTATTTATTCTCCTGTCTTACAAGTATAGAAGTCGGTATGTACCTCGCTCCATATACAGACGCACTTGTATTAAGTGACTGCCCTTTATAAAATAATTCTGATGAACTTCCGCCATCAAGATTAGCTGCATTAACTGCACCATAATCCTGCATAATCTTAATAAGGTCATTATATGAGGCCCCCAAACTTGTTGATTGTCTGCCATCTATAACAAGAATAAGTATAGCACCATCTTTTCTCTGACCTATTGCTGTTCTCGGATTAAGTCCACCTCCAGTTCCTCCTACCTTTGATGCTTCACCATTAACAATAAGAATCGGTCCAAAAGATATCGCATCCCTTATTCCCTGATTTATTGCTTCAGCTGCTGTCATCTTTCCAACGACCAGCACATTATCCTTGTTAATTCCTATTACTTCATATTTTTCTTCCAATTCGCCATATAAAAGCTCACCTTCTGAAATCACTATACCTATAGGAATTGCTCCATTACCTTGTCCGCTTTTATCCTCAAAGCCTCCTGCATTGGTTCCTCCAACACAATCGTACTTTTTAATCATTCCAGTAACTGTCATTCCTTTTTCTTCTGGACCGTATGTGCCAGAAGAACCTACAAATACTCTTGATGGATCCTTAACTATCATCATCTTCCCTGAATATGTAACACCTGTAACATCTTCTATAGTAATACCTTCATTATCTTTATTGGCATCAACTTTGTTGTCGTTTTCATTTTCAGTACTGTTAGGCTTATCTGTAGTCTCCGAAGATGCTGGAATATCAATCAGTGAAGTATCCGTTATCTCATCCGTAGTTTCAACCTTGTTATTATTAATAATCTCAGTTATCTCTTCATCGCTTAGATATATATTAGCTAAAAACCCAACTGCACTTGTTTCTTTTACCGATAACACAAATAGATTCTTCGCTACCTCTGAAGGACCATGTATACAAATCCACATAATACTATAAAGTCCTATTACTATCATAGCAATGGTAATGCCCAAAACCATTAAAGTTTTAAGCAAAATTGTCTTTACACTGACCTTTTTATTCTCATTATTTTTTTTCTTAACCAATCTTTCAGTCCCATTAACAATTGAATCTGCTCTTTTTTCGTTTTCCACCCAAACGTCCTCCATTTATTTTACAACTACAGCTTGTGAATAAAGTTGCTTATATCTCTTTATAAATAATGTTATATCATATTCTTTAATTCCTCTAAGAGGATCTGATACTATAACTACATTCTTTGATAAATCATATCCGATAAGTACCATACAGTGAAGATTTCCTTTCCACTGTAAAGTTTCACCCATAACTTTCCACTTAGTAGTGAGAGGTGGATCTTTCTTTATGTCATTACAGCCCCACACAATAACTGGATTACCTGCATCTACCTGTTTAAGTAAATCCGACATTGAACTGCCTGTCATATTATATGCCTTCTGTTTCCCACCCATGGACGCAATATACTTATCTGCCGTTGCAACTATAACTGGCGCATAACATCCAAATGATTCCTTGTCCCTGGGATTACCTACAAATTCCTCATAAAAGTTCGCTTGTCCTACTGCTTTTTGTGGTAAATAATCATCTGACATAGTTTCTTTTGTTACATTATATCCTAAATAATTAAGAACTGTAGTAAGGGCTGTAACCTCACATCCATTCGGCAGCTCTGGAAGTTGCGAAATATACTTTACATCTAATTCAGCCTTTGCATTAGCCTCAAAGCCTGTAATAGTCTCTGTCGTCTCCATATTCTCATTCTCTCTTGAATAGCAGTCTCCTGATGAATATACAACGCTACCATCTGTATCTATAAGTCTATACCAGCCTTCTTCTGAAATACCTGTTCTATTATATTTTTCTCCTGCCTTTGCAACTCGAATTGATGTGCATGTGGTATTAGGCTCAGGTCTTATATTAACATTGTTCGTAACATATACTGTATCATTAACATCTCTAAATACCATATAATCAAATATCTGGTATGTTGTTGTCTCTGGTTCTGCCGTTGTATCCTGTTCTTCAGTAGTTTGCTCTGCTGTAGTATTCTGATTATCACTCAATATTCTTTCAACTTCAATATTATTCTCTGATTCTGCTGACCAATCTTTTACCATTACTCCTATTACTGCAATTCCTAATAATATACATAGAGTTGTAAGTACAGCTTTTACTTTCTGTGCTCCATCATTACGCCTTCTCCTAGTCGCCATTACGTAACCTTCCTTTCATTTTGAATATATCTTAAGTACATCTATAATTTTTTTAATTTTAACTATACTTTCATATTTTAGCATACTAGTAAAATAATATCAATCTATAACAGCTTGAGTTTCCGCAAAATGTAATTTCAAAAGAGATAACATCTCCTAAAGTACCA
>CAZNEZ010000025.1:0-30346 GCA_964572475.1 uncultured Lachnospiraceae bacterium | reverse complement strand
GGTGGAGGACGGACAGACGGCATTGGCCTCAGAGGACGGTGCGGCGATAGACTTTACAAATGTTTGTGTTTTCAGGAGAGTGAGGTTGTCTGATGAAAGCTAATAAAATTTTATTACAGAAGAAATATACCAGAGTGATTGACCTTTTTGCAAAGGAACAGAATATTACTGTAGAGGAAGCACTGGATTTCTTCTATACATCAGAGGTTTACAAAGAAGTGAGTGAAGGAATTTCAGATATGCATTGCCGAAGTGATGAATATCTAGCAGAGGAATTGGCGCAAGAATACGAAGAAAAGAAGAAATAGGCAGGTAAGATACCATGATGATGTATTGAAAAATTTACGTGTACGTGTTTGCAAAAAAAGTGGCATAAGTAGTTAAATTGAAGCTAGGATATTCTTGTAGATTTAGTTATAGTTAGGCTAAATTTCAATAAATGAAATAATATGCTAAAGTAATATGAAAAACTTCCGATAAACTTAGTATAGAATAGAAAAGGAGGACAATCTTATGCGTATTGATGCTTATAATCAAATAAGTCAAATCTACAAGACAAATAGTAAAGTTAAGACACAGGCAACAGCAAAAGTAAGTGGAAGAGACAATTTTGAGATATCTGACATTGGAAAGGATATCCAAGTGGCAAAACAAGCAGTTAATAACAGCCCTGATATTCGCGAAGATAAAGTAGCTAGTTTGAAAGCACAAATCGAAAGCGGAAATTATGAGGTAGATGCTGATAGTTTTGCAAGTAAGTTAATGGAACAGTTTGGAATCTGAGAGGTAATTTAAGTGGCAAGTTTAATTGATGATTTAATTAATGTATTAGATGAAGAAAATACAGAATATTCAAGGCTTTATGAGATATCTCAGAAAAAGACTCCAATAATAGTTGAAGGTGACCTAAAGAAATTAGAAGATATTGTTCAGCAAGAACAGCTATATCTTGATAGGATTACTAATCTGGAACATAAAAGGATGGAGGCAACTAAAAGTATTGCTAAAGTCCTTAATCAGGACCCAGAAGGACTCAATGTAAGAATGATAATAGAGGTTCTTAAAGGACAGGAACAAGAGCAAAAGATGCTTGCTGATGTTCATGAAAAGTTAAAACTTACGCTTAAAAAGGTTATGACTGTTAATGAGATGAATAAGAATCTGGTTAAGGAATCATTAGAGATGTCCGAATTTAATATGAATTTATTTAAAAGTATATATCAGGGACCAGAGACAGCAAACTACTCAAAAGATGCATACAATGTTAATGCTTCAGGAGCAAGCAGCGGATTTGATGCTAAGCAATAATTAGTGCTTGAAGAGTTAAGCACTATGGAGGAATGGTGATATTATGTCATTGATGACAGGAATTTATGTGGGTGTGTCAGGCTTACAGTCAAGCCAGACAGGACTTAATGTTACATCTCACAACTTAGCAAATGTATATACAGCAGGATATGTAAGACAACAAGTATCATATCAGGATAAAAACTACCAGACAATTAAACTTGGAGCTAACAATGTTTACCAGGTTGGTTTAGGCGTGACATCAGATGATACGAGACATTTGAGGGATTATTTCCTTGATATGTCATATAGAACAGAGAGTGGAAGAGAAGGATTTTACAACTCACAGTATACAGCGGTAGAAGAGGTAGAATCAATATTTGGAGAACTGGAAGGAGTTGCTTTTCAGGACTCGTTAAAAGACCTGTATTCAGCTATAAGTACAGTGGCAACACAGCCTAATAGTACGGTAGCAAGGTCAGCATTAGTTATGTGTTCCGAAGCATTTTTAACAAGAGCTAATGCAATTTATAGCGATTTAAAATCATATCAGGAAACTTTAAATACAAAGGTTCAAGGATATATTGACAAAATAAATAACTTAGGAAATACTATTTCAACACTCAATAAACAGATTGTAGTAACAGAAGCATCAGGTATTGAAGCTGCTAATGATCTTAGAGATAAAAGAGATAATGCGTTAGATCAGTTATCACAGTATGTTGGAATACAATATGAAGAAGACATAAACGGTTGTGTAACCGTTAAGATAGAAGGAACAGCATTTGTTACAGAAAATACAGTGTTTCCAATGGGAACGGCTCAATTGGATACAGATAAAGATTCAGAGTATTTATCAGTTGTATGGCCACACCTTAATAATCAGGAAGTTTACTATTTAGACCTTGAAACTTCAACAGCTAAAGGCAATGATATAGGTTCATTAAAAGGATTGTTGATGGCAAGAGGTGATTATATTGCGGATTACAGCACAATACCGCATGAACCTGTTAAACCAGTAGAAAGTGATTATGCATCAGAAGATGAATTTAAAGCAGCAATTACAGATTATTACAAAAAATATGAAGAATATGAACAAGAAGTTAAAGAATATGAAGGAACTGTTGGATATTCGTCAATTATGGAAACACAGGCAATGTTTGACCAGCTAATCAATGGAATAGCTGAAGCAATTAATAAAGTTCTCTGTCCAGAAGTTACTAAGACATTAACAAGCGATACAACATATACTCTAGAAGATGGAACAACAGTTACATATCCATCAGGAACGGAACTTAGAATTTTGGATACGGATAATTGCTCTACAGGTAGTGATGCAGATAAGACAGTAGGAGAAGAGCTATTTTCAAGGTCAGATACGCAAAGATATACAAAGGCAACAGATGCTACAGGTAAGACAATATATATCTATAATGATACTAATGAATTTGGAACAAAATCATTATATAAGCTGGGCAATCTAGAGATTAATCAAAATGTACTTGCAGATTATTCCAAATTACCATTTACAACACAATCAGGCGATATGGATATGGCAGCAGGACAAGCATTAATAGATGCATGGGAAACTCCATTTGCTAATCTTAATCCAGATAATCTTACAGCTAAGAATTTTTCGGATTATTATAATGCCCTTATTGGAACAATAGCTAATACAGGCAGCTTATATGAGAAGGTATCGACTAATCAGGTTTCGGTTACTTCAAATATTGACGCTAAGAGGCAAAGCCAGACAGGAGTTTCTTCAGAAGAGGAACTTACAAATATGATGAAATTCCAAAATGCTTATAATGCCTCATCGAGATACATAAACGTAATAAGCGATATGCTTGACCACATAATCTCCAGACTTGGAGCATAGAAGGAAGTGATTACTAATGCCAAATACATTTTTTGGACTTTCAATAGCAACTAGTGGACTATTTGCTGCTAATACTGCACTTAATGTAACAGGACATAATATCTCAAATGAGCGTACAGAAGGTTATTGTAAACAGTCCGCATCACAGTCAGCTGGAGATGCAATAAGAATATATCAGGAATATGGAACAATCGGAAGCGGTGTAGTAGTTAATGAGATTACACAGTCAAGAGATGAATATTATGATGTTAAATACTGGAATAACAATAATAAGTTAGGCGAGCAGAGTACAAAAGCATATTATGAACTTCAAGTAGAGGATTATTTTAATGAAATGGATATTGATGGATTTACAACAGAATATCAAAATCTATTTAATTCATTAGAAAGTTTAAAGGGAACACCTGCTGACAATACCTATAGGAATGCAACAATTAATTATGCACAAAGCTTGATTGATTATTTTAAAGAGATAAAGAATAATCTGACTAACACGCAGGTGGATGTTAACCAGGAAGTAAGTAATAAAGTAGATGAAATAAATACAATTGCAGCAAGTCTAACTACACTTAACAGACAGATTAACACTATAGAAATGAATGGAACAAACGCTAATGACCTTAGAGATAGGAGAGCCTTATTATTAGACCAGCTTTCGGCTATTGTTCCAATATCCGTAAATGAAGTTACTTACGATAATGGAAAGACAGATTTCACAGTTAAAATAGGTGGGAAAACACTTGTTAACAGCTATGATTACTATACGTTAGAAGTAAAAAGCAGAAAAGACCTAAATACTTCAACGGATGCAGCTGGTTTATATGATATTAAATGGTCATATGGAGATACATTTGACCCAGTTGCAGAAGGATATAGTGGTGAACTAGCTTCGCTTATGCAGATTAGAGATGGTAACAATGGAACAGTAGAAACAGGAAATGATAATTCTGTCAGCGTAAACTGTAAAGGTGTTCCGTATTATATAGGCAAGATTAATGCATTTCTTGATGAGTTTACATCAGAGTTTAATGAGGTTCAACAAAGTGGACAAGATTTATCGGGAAATTCAACAGCCGATGTTCCATTCTTTTTGAAAAGTGAGAACGGCACATACCAAGTTAACCCCGACATTGTTAAAAATCCATCACTTATGGCTACATCAACATCAGTAGTAGATGGAGAAGGAGGGGCAGATCTGGTTGAAAAGTTGATTGCATTAAAGGATGCAAAAAATTATCAAGGTGGATCAGCTACAGAATATCTACAGTCTATTGTATCAGAAATCTCAATAGATTGTAAAAAGGCACAGACTTTGGAATCAAATTACAAGAATCTTAAGTCAACTATTACTAACCAAAGATTATCAATATCTGGCGTAGATGGTGATGAAGAAGCAATGAATTTAGTTAAGTTTCAGGAATCTTATAATCTTTCAGCAAAGATGATATCAGTAATGAATGAGATTTATGACAAGCTCATCAATGGAACTGGTGTATAGAAAAGAGGCAGCATATGAGAATTACCAATAATATTATGATAAATAATTCGTTAACCAATATCAATATAAATAAGACCTTAACTGATAAGCTGAATACTCAGCTGTCATCTGAAAAGAAGATACAAAGACCTTCTGAAGATCCTATTGTTGCCATCAGAGCATTAAGACTTAGAGCAACATATTCTGAAATTGGTCAGTATTTGGACAAGAATATCCCTGATGCAAGGTCATGGCTGGAATTAACGGAAGATTCACTTGATAGTGTTACAAGTATAATGAAAGATATTATCTATGACTGTAATCAAGGTGTAAATGATTATTATGATTCAAGCAATAGAGATAATCTGATTCAGACTCTTAAAAAGTACAGAGATCAGGTATATTCAGATGCAAATGCAGATTATGCTGGAAGAACTATATTTACCGGATATAAAACAGATTCAACGATGACATTTACATCAGATGAGCCTGATACTAAGTATTCAATCAAGGAAAGCTTTGACTTTAATAATATAGAAACTGTTAAGAAGCTTACGGGAAGCGTTGATACATCTAAGGTTGAAACGACACTTACAAGTAGTGTACAAAACATTGATGTTAAAAGAGTTAGGATTGCATATGATAGTCTTGCAACTACTGGTATAGCGTTTAGCGCAATGCCAGATCTTCTAGATGATGTGCAGTTTGTTACAAAATCACTTGCAGCAAATGGAGACAGTGTATATCAACCTGACGAAAATGAAATAGTATTTATACCAGAGACAGGTGAGATAGTATTTGGATCAGGAGCATATGATTCAATAAAGGAATGTTCGGATTTTTCAATAACATATGAAAAAGATGGATTTGACAAGGGTGAACTTAGACCAGAACATTATTTTGACTGTAAGAATATAACTTCATCAAATCCAGAAGAACAGATTACGTATACTGCACAAGACCAACCGATTAATTATACTATTAATTTTAATCAGACACTTCAGGTTAATACCCTTGGAAAAGATGTATTTACACATGCAATGACAAGAGATATTGATGAATTAACAGAGGCAGTACAGGCAGTATCAGATATAGAAACAAAATTATCTAATCTCAATACAATGCTTTCGGATGCATCTACTGATTCAGAAAAAGCAAAGATTCAAACGATGATAGATGCAGCTAATATGGAATATGATTATGCAAAATCCAATATGGGAGATGCATTTTCAAAAGGAATAACCAAATTTACCAAGCATCAGGAAAAGATAACACTTGCAACGGCTGATATAGGTGCAAGAGAAACAAGACTTACGCTTAATGAAACAAGACTTAAATCACAAAAGCTTAGTGTTGAAGATTTAAAGAGTAAGAATGAAGAAGTAAATGTAGCAGAAATAGCAATTCAGTTTAAAGCAGCAAGTGAAGTATATGATGCGTCTCTTGCGGCAGCAGCAAAAGTTGTAAAGAATTCTTTACTTGATTACATTTAGAATGCTTATAAGCAGAAATGGAGAAATATATGAATATAAATACTAGATTATTTGGTGAGATTGAGGTTGATGATAATAAAGTTATTACTTTTGAACAGGGAATTATAGGATTTGACGAGTTTAAAAGATACCTTATAATACATGATATAGAAGATGAAAACAGTATTATTTCATGGTTACAATCAGTAGAAGAGCCAGAACTTGCACTTCCAATTATGGATCCACTTAAAATCAAAGAGGATTATAACCCTGTTATTGAGGATGAATTGTTAAAACCTTTAGGGAGCATAGTTCCTGAAGAGATGCTTGTTCTTGTGACTGTTACAGTTCCTACAGATATTAAAAAGATTACAGCTAATCTGAAAGCTCCGATAATTATCAATACCGTTAATCTTAAAGCATGTCAGCTAATTGTTGATGATGCGGAATATATTGTAAAATATCCTATTTTCAACGCATTAACTGGAAAGGATGGTGAGTAATATGCTAGCACTATCCAGAAAAAAAGATGAAGCAATAATTATAAATAATAACATAGAGATTACAATAATTGAGGTAAAAGGGGACCAGGTTAAACTTGGCATAACAGCACCTAAATCAGTTCCAATCTATAGAAAAGAAGTATATGTTCAAATTCAGGAATCCAATCAAGAGGCAGCAAGTTCGGTAGGACTTGATGCTCTTAAGCAGCTTAAATAGCAGATGTATTAATAGTTATTGATAAACATTTATATGACTATTAATTATTTTAAGTATAATGACGATATAATAGGCAAAGTTAATTAAGTTAATCAAATGTTATATCACAATACACATGGAGGTGTACAGAATGGGTCTAGAATCAATCAAAGGAGTAACAGCCAGCTTCCAGACTACTGCTGCTTCAGGAAAAAGCAATTCAACAGTAAAACAGGTGGAGCCAATACAGAGTAAAAGTGGCGTTGACAATAATGCTTCAAAAGATATTGCAGTGAATACTTTAGTTGTTGACGGCAAGAACGATTATAATGACAGCAGTATGGAGGACAAGGAGTCCGCAAAATCATTTACAGATGATAGAATTAAAAAGTCAGTTGCAGAAATTAATAAACAATTGGACAATACAGAATGTGTATTTGGAATTAATGAACCAACTAACAGAGTAACCATTAAGATAGTAGACAAGGATACAAAGGAAGTAATTAAAGAGCTGCCACCTGAGAAAACTCTTAAGATGATAGCAAAGGCTTGGGAACTTGCCGGAATTCTTGTCGATGAGAAACTATAGGCAGAGCAAGAGGCACAGCAACAGTGCAGGAATGAGGAAATTATGGCAGTTAGATTATCAGGACTTATATCTGGAATGGATACAGACTCTCTCGTTCAGGAATTGGTATCTGCTTACAGTACAAAAAAAGATAATTATGTAAAAGCGCAGACTAAACTTGAATGGAAGCAGGATGCATGGAAGTCATTAAATACTAAAATATATAAATTCTATAGTGGTAATCTTAGTTCGATGAGATATAGCTCAGGATACACTAAGAAGACAGCTACCAGCTCTAATACCAGCAAAGCGACTGTAACAGGTTCAACAAGTGCAGTTATAGGCTCACAGAGTTTAAAGATTAGCGCATTAGCTAAGTCAGGATATCTGACAGGAGCGAAGGTTAATTCATCTATTACTAATGATAGCAAGTTAAGTGATTTTGGAGTATCAGACAGCAGTACAATCAATGTTACTGTTAATGGTGTAGAGAATTCATTTGAAATAAGCGCAGATACAACAGTTAAGGAATTTACATCACAATTAAAAGAAGCAGGGGTTAGTGCCAGCTTTGATGCCACTAATCATAGATTCTTTATTAGCTCTAAAACTAGTGGAGCAGACAATGATTTCTCAGTATCAGCTTCGTCCCAATCAGGAATAGATGCACTTAAAGGTATGGGAATATATTCGATTTCTTCTGCTGATATATCAAGCTACCAGACTTATGCTAATTATACAGATGCTACAATAGCTAATCTATCTAAGAACAAGTATCTGGATAATATATTAAAGAAAGAGAATTCAGACCTGTCTATAACTAATAATAATTTGACAAAAGAGATTGCCACACTCAATGACTATTCAACATTTGCTGGACTGTCTGATAAAGATAAGGAAACGAAGCTTGAAAATGTTCAAAAAGTAATAGATGAGTATACTACGGCAAGACAGAAACTAGTTGATGAGGGTGGTTCAGAGGCGGAAATCAAAGCTTATGATGAGAAAATAGCTGAGAGACAGAGCGCACTTACAAAATACAATGAGATTAAAGATCAGATTGGTTCCTCTGATGCAGAAAATTATAAGGATATTCTTAAAACATATACAACAGGAATTAGCGATACTGTAGAGATACTTCAGAAGCAGGTTACAGCAAACAACGATATAATTACAGCAAATAATACTGTTATAGATGCAAAATATACCGATGAAGAGCTAGGCAAGCTGGATGCAAAATATGCAGATATTGTAAATACAGCTACAAGTGATAATGAAGATTATCAGAAGGTATATAATCAGTTTGTTACAAAAAAAGAGAATGCGCAGGCTGTACTTGATACTTACGATACATATAAAGCAGGAGAGTCAGTATATGGCTCTATGACAGATTCAGAGTTAGCAGCAGTTAAAGATACACAAGAGTATAAGAACTATGTTGCGGCTAAAGCAGAATTGGGACTTAACTCATCAGCGGTCAGAATAGAAGGACAGGATGCGTCAATCACATTGAATGGTGCAGAATTCACATCTAATACCAATGCATTTCAGGTAAATGGACTTACTATAACCGCTCAGGCAATTACTAATCCTGATGAGGAATTAACAATTACAACATCTGATGACGTTGATGGAATCTATAATATGGTTAAAGATTTCTTTAAAGATTATAATACTCTTATAAATGAGATGGATTCACTTTACAATGCGACGTCTTCTGGTAAATATGAGCCACTTACAGATGATGAAAAAGAAAGTATGTCAGATTCAGCAGTCGATAAGTGGGAAACAAAGATTAAAGATGCTCTTCTTAGAAGAGATGATACTTTAGATGGAGTAGTTTCAGCATTAAAGAATTCAATGGCCTCAAACTATTCTATTAATGGAAAAAATTATAGCCTTGCTAGTTTTGGAGTTGGAACATTATCATATTTTACAGCGGGTGATAATGAAAAGGGAGCTTATCATATTGATGGTGATTCAGATGATTCTGCAACATCGGGTAACACAGATAAGCTAAGGGCGGCTATAGCTGCAGATCCAGATACATTTGTTTCATTTTTTACACAATTATCTAAGGGTGTATACAAGGCACTTGATGATAAGATGAAATCATCAAGCATGAGTAGTGCATATACAGTATACAATGATAAATCGATGAAAACACAGTATAGCGAATATACTACAACGATTAAGGAATGGGAAACTAAGATTAGTGATATGGAAGATAAATACTATAAACAGTTTTCAGCCATGGAATCAGCATTATCAACATTACAAAGCAACTCATCGGCATTATCATCAATACTAGGAAGCTGATAAATTATTTGAATTAAAGTAATAGAGTGAAAAATTTATCGTTCACACGCAGATTTGTGTTTGCGCGTTGCTTGACACAAAGTATATTATGCGTAAAATGCAACGCAGAAATGAGGATTATTATGGCATTACCAAATGCATATGCTAACTACCAGAATAGCAAAATAATGACAGCAACACCTGAGCAACTGACATTAATGCTATATGAAGGAGCAATAAAGTTTACTAATATTGCAATAAAGGCTATTGAGGATAAAGATTACGAAAAAGCAAATAAAAATATTCAGAAAACAGAAAAGATTATAGATGAATTTAGGGCTACTCTTAACTTCAAATATCCTGTTGCCAAAGAGTTCGATAATGTATATGTATATATTAATGAACGCTTATTAAAAGCAAATTTTAGGAAAGATATAGAAATTCTGGAGGAAGTTCTTGAACATTTAAGAACGATGAGAGATACTTGGGAAGAAGTTATTAGATTAAATAAACAGCAAAAGAATGCATAACTTCTACAATAGAAAGGCATGGCTATAATCATGGAGAATAGTAAAACATATTTAGATATAATGATAACAAGTCTAAAACAGAAGATAAAGATTCTGGAAGAGATTTCTAAGCAGAATCAGATTCAGATGTCCTCAGTTAATGCTGATGAGATAGACTATGATAAGTTTGACGAGACTATTCAGGCAAAGGAACAATTAATTATAAAACTGGATGAGCTTGATACAGGCTTTGAACAGTTGTATAATAGGCTAAAACATGATATAGTTTTATTTAAACATAACTATGCAGAAGAGATTAAAGAGATGCAGCAGCTTATCAAGCATATTACAGATTTGACCATGAAAGTTCAGGTTGAAGAAAGCAAGAATAAGGAAGTCATCTATAATAAGACTACAATAGCAAGAAAAGAGATACATCAGGCAAGACAAAGTAATAAAGCAGTAGCTAATTATTATAAGAATATGTCTAAACTGAATGTAGTAGATGCACAGTTTATGGATAGTAAAAGGTAATTTAAAAATCTTTAAGATTTTTTAAATTAGGTATAAAGTTTATTATATTTATACCGATATATAATATGTAAAACAAAACAACAGTGGCATGGATGCCACGGAAAATTCAAGGAGGAATTTATTATGGTAGTACAACACAATCTTACAGCGATGAACGCTAACAGACAACTTGGTGTAACAACATCTGCACAGGCAAAATCAACAGAGAAGTTATCTTCTGGTTACAGAATTAACAGAGCTGGTGATGATGCAGCTGGACTTTCAATTTCAGAAAAAATGAGAAGTCAGATTAAAGGCTTAGATAAAGCTTCATCTAATGCACAGGATGGTGTATCACTTATTCAGACAGCTGAAGGTGCATTGAATGAATCACATTCTATCCTTCAAAGAATGAATGAATTAGCTACTCAGGCATCTAACGATACCAATACATCAACTGACAGAACAGCTATCCAGGCTGAGATTACAGCTCTTACATCTGAAATCGACAGAATTCAGTCAACAACACAGTTTAATACTATGAACTTACTTGATGGTAACTTCAAGAATGCAAGCTTACAGGTTGGAGCTCTTTCAGGACAGAGTATCGATATCAGCATCAGTGGAATGTCTGCAAGTGCAATTGGTATCAATAGCCTTTCAGTATCATCATTCAAAGATGCAGGTAGTGCAATGGACAAGATTCAGAGTGCTATTAGCAAAGTATCTACACAGCGTTCAGCTCTTGGTGCTTTACAGAACAGACTTGAGCATACAATAGCTAACCTTGATACAACATCAGAGAACACATCATCTGCTGAATCACGTATTCGTGACGTTGATATGGCTAAAGAAATGGTAAATTACAGCAAGAACAATATTTTATCACAGGCAGGTCAGTCAATGTTAGCACAGGCAAATCAGTCAACTCAGGGTGTTTTATCACTTTTAGGCTAATTGCAATATCGCTAAAGAAAAAAATAAAGCTGGATTATTCCAGCTTTATTTTTTTCTTTAAAAATGTGGAAACACAATATTAAATATTTCATTAAATCTTGTATTAAAATTATGAAATCTATGTACTTTTTCATGACCATTTCTTGCAATCTGAATTCTTTCATCTTCGTGTACAAGATAATAATCTATTTTATTAAGCATATCGTTTTCATCTGTATAATAGACATAATCTACATCAGAAATAAAATGTCTGTCAAAGTCAGCTTGATAGTTAGTTAAAAGAAATCCACCAGCCCCCATAATATCCATAGCCCTAAGTGGGATTCCAGTTTTAATACTTCTTAGTGAAATGTTAAGATTAATTTTACTATTGGCAAATACATATGGCATTTCGGAGTAATAATCTGTAGGTCCCATGTTTTTTGCATTTGAAATCATAACATTGGGGTTAAGAGTATAAAATTTGAGATTAAAAAATCTGGCTATAGAAGTAAGCAACTCATGTCTTTCTATGGAAGAGAGCTTTCTGTTAATAAAATAATCACCATATATGCATTTGTCTACATTATAAGCATATTCATTAATGTCATATGGACATGATGCGCGCATAGCTTCGATAATATTATCAGTAAGTAATTCATTTATAAATGAATATCCACTTATCTTTAGCTGGGCTTTCATAATGGCATCCAAATATCCAGCAGCATATTCATCCAAATTAGTCATCATATTAAAAAAGTTATGGTCTTCATCATAAAGTGCACCTACAAAAGAAACATCGCAGGTAACACGATTCTTATCATAGCTTTTTTGCAGTAGTGTGGAAATGACATCAGCGTTTACTGCAAGTGGCATATAATTGACATTTTTAATTCCAAGAGAAGACAGTTCCTCATATTGAGCATGATCAAATAAAAAAATTCTGTTAACAGAGTTATTAATAGATGGTGTATAAAGCATAACATAGGGATTATCATATACTATAGAAATGTATATTAAGTTATAGCGTTTACAATTATCTGATACAATCGGATAATAATTATATGATAATAATAAATCATAATTTTCATCTGCCATAAATTCATCAAAAGATAAATTGTATGTTTCACTTGCTAACATCTGATAATCTTTATGAAAAAATGTACTGACAGTATGTCCCATCTGTTCTAAACTAAAAATGGCATCAACCTTACAAAATGACGGCCAGTCTAATAATATTATTCTCATAATCGTGGCTCCCTTCTTCCAAATGCAATATCTAATAATTCAGAAACTCTAAGAAGATAAGTATGATTTGAAATAATATTTTCATATGCATTATCTGCTATTTCTCTGCATTTTTTTGTATTATCAAGATAAAAAGCAATCTTTTCTTCTAACTCTTCAAGGCTTCCATAGGCTTCTATGTCTTCGCCAATTGTAAAATATTCAGGCAATTCAGCCTGATAATTAGTAATAAGAAAGCCATTGCAGCCAAGAATATCCCATATTCTAAGCGGAAGACCAGTCCTTATTGACTTACTGGTAATATTAAGATTAATAGTACTATTTTTAAAAACTATAGGCATCTCAGTCAGAGTTTTTACAAGGCCCTTATTATGTATAAGTGGAATATTGGAAGTATCGCTTCCAGTGTATATATCAGTATTATATTTTGAGGATATCATAAGCATGGCGCGTTCACGCTCTATGGCTGAAATCTTGTTACCCAAGTAAAGCTGAGCCATACAAGCCTTATGGTTCTTAAAAGTATTCTCTGGGAATTCATAAAATCCAGGTAAATGCTCCTTAAAGTCTTTAACTATATCATCTGTAAGTAAATCCTCAATAAAGAAATAGCCATAAACTTTAAGCTGCGCTTCCATAAGACCAGTTAAATATCCTGAAAGATAATTAGAAGGGTTAGTGAGCCTGTTATATGCACATTTTTCAGAATATAGTGAACCAACAAATGAAACATCAGAAGTGAATTTACTAATCATAGAACTACTAGCGTTGCTAATTACCTCCTGCATATGTTTAGCGTTAGTAGCTAAAGGAAGATAGAAGATACCAGTTTGGTTATACTGATGAAATTCATTATATAAGGCTCGGTCAAATAAGAATATTCTATTACACTTATTAGTAATGGAGTGTGAATATAAGGTCATCACAGGTGAATCAACAATCCAACATAGGTAGGGTATGTTAAAAATCTTACAGGTTTCAGAAATAATTGGATAAAAATTGATGGTAAATATAGCATCCTGAGGATGGTCTAATAGAAATGAGCTGACGAGGTTTAGGGTTTGCTTAGCAGTAACAGTTTTATCTGTAATCTCATTAGTTATCTGACTTACGGCATGTCCTAACTCTGTAAAAGTATCAATTATATCGGGTTCGCAGATACTTCCGTATCTGTATATTAGTATTTTCATATAAAACTTCCATTTCTTGTATGTTAATTTTTAGAAACAATGTCAATTATCTTCTGAAGCTGAATAGGATATGTATACTTATCACGAACAGTCATATAAGAAGCTATAGCAAGCTTTTGCCGTTCCTCTTCGTGACTTAGATAGTAGGAGGATTTGTCTAAAAGTTCCTGAAGATTTTTAAATGTCTCGATATCTTTGCCAATAGTAAAAAGCTCGTCAATCTCTTCCTGATAATTGGATAGAACAAAACCACCGCAGCCACAGATATCAAATATCCTCTGAGGTATACCAGTCTGTATGGAGGGAAGGGTAATGTTTAAATTAATCTTACTTAAATAAAAGACCTTATTCATATCAGTAGAGTAGTCGATTTCACCATTGACATGAATATTACCTAAAAATGTGCTGACACTTTTGGTATATAAATCTACCGGAAAATGTTCAGACAGGGTATTAAGAACTGTAAGTCTATCCATCTCTGCCAGCTTTCGGCTGTATAAAAGGAGACCATAGTACATGTCTCTGTCTATATCATAGGGAATCGAAATAGGAGGATTAAAGAAGGTAGCTATAAAATCTATAATCTCAGGAGTTGGAATATGCCATTCTTTTACTTTATCCCATTTACATAGATTGGACATTAAATAACTTTTTATATGAGTTGAAAGGTCTAAAGGAAAGTAGCCTATAGTTTGATTGTACATGTTATTCTCATATAGATTACCAACAAATGAAATCTCGGAGGAAAACTTTTTTTCGTCATTCTTAGTTATATTTAAAGAACCAGTCCTCGATATGTTAACACCCATAGGCATGTGAAACACATTCGGAATACCTATGGAGCGTAAATGCTCTGTCTCAGCACGATCAAACACAAAACTGTAATTAACAGAGTTCTTAGCTGAGTTACAATAAAAAGAAGTAAGGGGAGAATCATAAGTCCATGATATATATCTGATACTCAATTCCTCACAGATGTCAGATATTTCTGGTAAAAAACAATAGGATATAACAAAATCAAATCGAGAAGCTTTGAGTTCTAAACGGACAATTTCACATCCATCAGGGTTCTTTGCTATTGTATCAAAGGGTGTTGCTTTGGAAATAACGGTATTATGATTTAACTCAATTAGTCCCCACACTATATCAGTAATTGAATTACATGTCCGTACAAACAAAAAGTCCATTTCTTCCTCCATAAGTGTTAATTATATTTAGTCTAATAATAACACAAATAGTATGTTTTTAATAGAATTATATTGAAAATATGCTTAAAGGCATATATAATTGAGACATTAAAACGATAGGACAGGTGAAACTATGGTTAGTGTAATAATACCAACATATAACAGAGGCGCAATAATTGAAAAATCTATTAGAAGTGTTCTCAATCAGACCTATAAAGATTTTGAACTAATTATAGTAGACGATGGCTCTAGCGATAATACCAGGGAAGTTGTAGAAGCCATTGGTGATGAAAGAATCAAGTATCACTATCAGCAAAATGCAGGAGCTTCAGCAGCAAGGAATGCAGGAATCATGCTCGCACAATATGATTATATTGCATTTCAGGACAGTGATGATATATGGCATGAAGACAAACTCGAAAAGCAGATGAATGCATTTGAAAATGCATCTTCTCGTGTGGGAATAGTATATTCCTCATATACTCTGCATGCTCCAAATGGTGATACAGTTGAGTACCCAGACGATGAGATGAAGAAGTCTATGAGAAGTGGATTTATTTTTCCATATTTATTAATTAGGAATATGATAGGTACACCAACCATGCTTATTAAAAAGGAAGTATTTGAAAAGGTTGGAATGTTTGATACATCATTAAGAAGCTTTGAAGATTATGAACTTGCACTTAGAATATGCAAAGAATATCATGCGCAGATAGTGGATGAGGTATTAGTAGATGCATACATAATGGATAGTGGAGTAAATCAAGACGTTGCGGGGATATTTGGAACGAGATGCCTCATAGTAGGAAATTATAAGAAAGAATTACTGGAATATGAGATATTCGATGTAGTAGTTTCTGGTCTTTTAGAAGATTCAAAACGATTTGGATATTATGATGCAACGGAAAAATGTCTCTTAAACATACTTCAGTCGTAGCATGGAGGCAAAAAGGGAAAGATAACTCTTTCCCTTGCAAGTTTGTGCTACGCAAAACTTGTGCCATAGCTGCTCCTAAAAACAGTCGTAGCATGGAGGCAAATATGGGCAAAAGAATTAGTGTTATAGTACCATGCTATAATTCGGAAAAATATTTAGATATATGTTTTCAATCACTTATAGAGCAAACTATAGGAAAAGAGTATATAGAGATAATATTGGTTAATGATGCTTCTACTGATAATACATGGGATATGATTTGCGATTATAAGGTCAGATATCCAGACAATGTTATTACGGTTAATCTTAAAGAAAATATAAAGCAAGGCGGAGCAAGGAATGCAGGTATTCTACGCGCAACAGGAGAGTATATAACATTCTGTGATTCTGATGACTGGCTGGAACTTAATTCTTTTGAGGAAGTATATAAAATTTTAAAAGAGTATGATATTGATATGCTTCAACATGATCACTATAATGTAGTGAACGGTGAAAAACATTTGGTTAGAAAAGGTGATATTAAAGGATTAATAGAGCTTAATTCAGTAGAAGACAGAACTTTTCTTATTCTGAAAATGCAATTAACAACAGGACAATGTGGTAAATTTATCAGAAAAAGTATAGTAATAGATAATAACATAAAATTTGCTGAAAAAACTGCATATGAAGAACCTAAGTTTATATTTCCAATATTTTTTTATGGTACGAGATTCTATAATATGGATAAAGCGTTTTGGAATGTAAGAATACATAGTGAAAGTACCATGTATAATTATGTAAAAAAAGACGATAGAATTTTGGAACATGCAAAGGTACAGATGGAATTACTGATTGATATGATAAAAAGAGAAGAGGTTGTATATGAATATATTAATATAATAGAATACTATTTTATATTGACATATTTTATAGAAACGTCCTATTTTTACATAGATATGGGACGTGAAATTCAATATAATGATTTTGAAAAGTTAAGAAATGTAACATTAGATACATTTCCACAATATAGAGAAAATCCAATTCTAGCAGAGATGCCTCAGTTTTTAGAATTAGTAAGTGTTGGATTAGAGGCAGATACAATAGAAAAGTCACATGAATTTACACAAGAACTTATAAAATATGTAAATGCATCAAAATGATACTAAGTATTAAGAATTACAATTCTATTATAATAAATCAATAATACAAGCTATCGTCTGTATCCAAGTATAGGATGATTTGACTGTTTCATATCCGTGTCTAGCAATTGCCAGTCGTTCTTCTTCGTGTCTAAGATAGTAATCAATCTTCGACAAAAGATCAGCTTCATCATTGTAGTATACATAGTCAACACCGGCTTCAAAAAATTGTTCAAGATCCGCCTGATAATTAGTTAAAACAAATCCACCACATCCCATTATGTCTAATATTCTAAGTGGGATACCGGCTTTAATACTTTTGAGCGTAATGTTTAAATTTATCTTGCTATGCTTAAAAACATAAGGCATTTGGTTATAATAGTCGCATGGACCGCGATTAATAATATGTGGAAACATAGGAGTATCATTTGATGTATATAAGGCTGTGTTGTATTTGTCAGAAATAAGCCTTAGTAGGCGGATACGTTCAATAGAAGTGATTTTTCGTGATAAAAAATATTCTGAATAAACGTATTTTTGCGTTGCAGTACTATCAGATGGAACGTCATAAGGGTAGGAATTATACATCTCTTTTACGAGCTCATCATTAATAAGCTCATCAATCATATAGTATCCATAAACTCTAGATTGAGCCTCCATTATTCCTTGTAGATATCCTTTGCTTCTCTCTGAAAGTGAAGTAAGTCTGTCAAAAAGATTATGTTTTTCGTTATATAGCGCTCCTACAAAGGAAACATCAGAAGTATAAGGAGCATAATTATTAAGCACAGGCATATTATCGTAGCGTTCGACATTCACACATAGAGGCATATAATAGATGGTATTAATGCCGTTTGAGTGAAATTCATTGTACATAGCACTGTCAAAGACGAAAATCATATTGCATGGATATATTACAGTAAAGGTATATAGATTAATGTGTGGAGAATCATATACTATTGATATATATTTGAGGTTATGCTTGTTACATGCTTTAGAAATAGCAGGATAATAATTAAGTGAAAAAATAAAGTCATAAGAATCAGCCAAAATAGAATTATCTAGATATTCAGCACACTCAGTACTAGTATGCTCTAAAATATCTGGATGAGAAAAATAAGTAATGTCATATCCGAGCTGTGTAAATGCAGATACAGCGTCTTGCAATCCAAATGAGTTCCATTCAAGAATAAGTATTTTTTTGTGACTAGACATATGGCCTCTTTCTATGAGCTGCTGACATATTTTAATAGTATAAGAGCAAATCAAAAATGTAATATATTACTAAAATTTTAACATATTTCAGCCTGCTTGACAACATTGTACTTAAAAGCTACAATCATTGTTGTATAACAATAGTAAATAGATAAATTATAAACTAACTAACGAAAGCAGAGGTTAATTTGATATGAAGAAGATATCAGTTGTTGTATCAGTATACAACGAAGAAGCTGTTCTAACACAGTTTAGAGAAGCAATAGATAAAGTAGTAAAAAATTTAAAGTGGGATTATGAGATTATTTTTGTAAATGATGGAAGTAAAGACAAGAGTGGAGAAATTATATCAGAATTTGCCAATGATGATAAAAATATAAAGGTTATTAATTTTTCAAGGAATTTTGGACATGATGCAGCTATGATAGCTGGTATAGATTATGCTACAGGTGATGGTATTATCTGTATGGATGCAGATTTACAGCATCCGGTAGAACTTATTTCAGATATAATTGAGAAGTTTGAAGAAGGTTACGAAGTAATCACTATGGTAAGAACAAAGAATAAGTCAGCAGGATTTATGAAGAATATAACATCTGGACTTTTTTATAAGATTCTTAACAAACTTTCAAGTGTAGAATTTGATGCAAATGCTTCTGATTTCTTTGCAATAGCTAAAAAACCAGCTGATGTTTTAAGAAAAGACTATAGAGAAAAAACAAGATTTCTTAGAGGATTTGTTCAAGACGTGGGTTTTAAAAAAACTAATATTGAATATGAAGCAAAAGACAGAGCCGCTGGTGAGAGTAAATATAGCTTTAAGAAACTAATGAACTTTGCAGTTAATGCATTACTAAGTTTTTCTGATCTTCCACTTAAGGCAGCAACTATTTGTGGTGGAATTGCTGGATTTACAGGGCTTGCAATTATGATTTATACAATAGTCTCTAAAGTTGCTAATGGAACACCAGCAGGATATGCAACAATTATAGTAGTATTATGCTTTATGTTTGCAATTCTATTTATCCTACTTGGAATACTTGGAGAATATATTGGTATTCTATTTAAAGAGGTAAAAGGGAGACCGATTTATATAGTTGGAGATACTAAGAATCTTGAGAGTGATACTAATAAAGAAGAATTAATAGGAAATGAATCAAGTAATAATGAGTAATACTTTTGATAAATATATACAATATAAAGCCTTCAGGTAAATGAGCTTGAAGGTTTTTATTATTAGTGTGTTCTTACAAGCATAAAAGTATTGTATTACTATTCATATTTATGATAAAAGTGCCGAAATATAATTCATAATATTACAATAAATGACACGGAAATGAGGTTTTATATGTTTACATCAATAGTGAGAGAAGATTTAATAAATATACATTCAAGACTTACAGATAAAGAAAAAATGATTTTTAATGGTAAAACAATACTTGTAACAGGATTTGCAGGTTCAATTGGATATATGTTACTTAGCTATTTCAAACAATTTTATGTAGAACTTGGAATTAAAAAGGTAATTGGTATTGATAATTATATGTTTGGAAAGCCAGAATGGATTGCAGATTTTGATGATGAAGAATTTGAACTTGTTTGTGAAGATGTAACAACATGTGACTTAACATTTGCAAGCGATGCAAAGATAATCTTTCATATGGCATCATTAGCGTCACCAATATATTACAGACTTCATCCTATTGAGACAATAGACGCTGATGTACTTGGACTTAGAAGATTATTAGATTTTTATAAAGACAAAAATATATATGATTTATTGTTCTTTTCTACAAGTGAGATATATGGTAATCCAGCTGAAGGACAGGTTCCGACAGGTGAGGATTATTGGGGAAATGTTAATACATCAGGGCCTCGTGCCTGCTATGATGAGTCTAAGAGATTCGGAGAGACATTATGCTACAACTATCATAATGTATATAATATGCCACTTACTGTGATAAGGCCTTTTAATGCATTTGGACCAGGACTTAGAACAAATGATAAGCGAGTTGTTGCAGATTTTGCAGATAATATTTTGAATAATGAAGATATAGTAATATTCAGTGATGGTAAGGCAACAAGGACATTTTGCTATAATGCGGATACAATACAGGGAATTTTAAAATGTGCTCTTTATGGTCAGTACGATATATTTAATATCGGATATGATAAAGAAGAAATAACAGTAACAACACTTGCCCAAAAGTATAAAAAAGTAGGAGAAGAATTATTTGAACATTCTTCTGATATAGTCTATAGAGTTCATGAGGATAAACATTATCTTACGGATAATCCGCAAAGAAGATGTCCTGATATTTCAAAGGCACAAAGATTATTGGGATATAAACCAATGTATGGAACTGATGAAGCGATAAAAAGATATATATTACATTTACAGGAAGACAGGAGATAACTTATGATAACAGTATTTGGATTAGGATTTGTAGGATTGACAACGGCTTTAGGATTTGCACATTATGGATTTAAAGTATATGGAATAGATGTGGATAATAAAAGAAAATCTATTCTTAGAAGTGGGAAACTTCCTTTTTTGGAAAATGGTCTTGATACAGCACTTACAGATAACCTAAATAAGAATTTTATCATTACAGAAGATGTTAAGGCAGCAATAGAAGATAGCGAGATAGTATTTTACTGTGTTGGAACTCCTTATGGACAAAATGGAGAAGCGGATCTTACTTATCTATATAGTGCCATTGAAGAGACTCTCAAGTATGCAGATAAATCCAAGAAAATGGTGCTTGTAACAAAGTCTACGATACCACCATCAACTACTAATGAAAAAGTAAAACCTTTTGTAGAAGAACTTGGCTTTACTCCAGGTAAAGACATATTTATAGCTAATAATCCTGAATTTCTAAGAGAGGGACATTGCTGGGAAGACTTTATAAATGCAGACAGAATAGTTATAGGATTAGAATACGACGAGGCAATGCCTACACTTGAAAAGATATATAAACCTTTTGGCATTCCAATATATAAAGTAAGTCCAAATACTGGAGAGTTTATTAAATATCTATCTAATTCATTGCTTGCTACGATGATAAGCTATTCTAACGAA
Organism: uncultured Lachnospiraceae bacterium; assembly: GCA_964572475.1. Taxonomy (GTDB): domain Bacteria; phylum Bacillota; class Clostridia; order Lachnospirales; family Lachnospiraceae; genus CAZNEZ01. The sequence continues at coordinate 8,725 of CAZNEZ010000025.1, read as the reverse complement.
ATGTCAGAAATAGCAGAGAATATAGGAGGAATAGAGATTGCCAATGCATTTAATATTCTTCATATGGATAAAAGATGGAATGATTGTAATATGACTACATATGTCTATCCAGGCTGTGGCTATGGTGGATACTGTCTGCCAAAGGATACTAATGCGCTATATTCAATTGCCAAAGCTAAAGGTGCTAATCCAGAAATTCTTAAAAATGTAATTAAAACTAATGAGGAAATGCCAGAGATTATAGCAGAAAGAATTGCTAAAAAAGTTAGTAAAGAGGCTAGAATAGGAATATTAGGATTATCATTTAAGCCAAATTCAAATGATGTCAGAGATTGTGCATCGGCAAAAATAATCAAGAATCTTATAAAGCTTGGATATACAAATATTTCGGGATATGATCCTGTAGCAATCGATGAATTTAAAGAGTACTATGATATTAATATGAAATACATTAATAACCTTGATGAGATATGCCAGAATAGTGATGTTTTGGTAATACTTACGGCATGGCCAGAATTTAAAGATGTGAAAGGAAATGCTCATATACCTGTTCTTGATTACAGATATATGAACTAGAAAAACTATGTTTATTAATAGAAATTATGAAGCTTATATATTAGAAGACTGTGAAGTACCATCCAGAATAGACATAATGGATTTTTTCTTAGATAATCATAAAGAAGATGTTATCATTATTAAGAATAAAGGTATTATAACTGATATAATCAGCTACAAGGAATTTCTATATGATAAAAATTATAAACCAATTCTTATCAATGCATCTGAGAATGTGTATGAGGAAGCAAAAAATGCCAGTATAGGAAGAGATAATGCTATATGTCTTATAGTATCGGCTGACGGAGAGCCACTTACATTTTTAGAAAAATCAAAGGATTTGATAAGCGTAGAATATGATGTTGAAGCTAAGAATATAGACATAGATATTTTAAGAGATACGGATTTTATAATTTTAAATGGAATGGATGAGTATAATTATACAATTAGTAAGGTTTGTCAAAGATACTATCCTAAGATTAAGCAGATAATGATAGGAGAGGACTGGAGAATACTACCAGAGTGGATAGAAAAAACCGAAGCCGTTGTTACAGATAATATAAGTAAAATAGATGAGTCAATTATAGATAATAAGCGGGGAATATATGTTATTCAGGGAATACCTGAGTGGATGGATGAGATTAAAAGCCGAATGCGTCTTAATGACAGGCTGTTTTTTGGAGTGGAGCTCATTCAAATGCTATTTTTCTTTACAGACAATAAGTGTTTTGGAAGCCTTAATCCTGATAAGAAGATTTTTGTGCTTAAGTATTTTATTGATCCATATATAGGACTGTTTGGATTCTTTGGAATTATGAATATTCATGCACAGTATGCAAAAAGTAAAGGCTATATTCCAGTATTTGATTTAAGTTGGGATGATACTTCGCATTATAGAGACAGGTACAATACAGCAGTTCCAGAAAATCTATGGACAAAGTTCTTTGAACAGCCAGATAAAATAGAGGTTAGTGAAGCATATCAGAGTAAAAATGTTACCATATCCAATAAGTACTGGTCACAAAGCGTATGTCAGGAGATTATGAAAGATTCAATAAAATGCAATGAAGATAAATATATTATATCAGAACATTTTAGCAATAGGATACTTGAATATCTTAGTGATGAATTAAAGAGCGTTCCTGTAGACGAGGATACATTAGGCGTTTTAATCAGAGGAACAGATTATGTAAAACAAAAGCCATCAGGACACCCTATACAGGCCGATGCCAAGATGATGATAGAAAAAATCGAAGAATGTATAAAAATGTGGAAAAATTACTCAAAAGTATATCTCTCAACAGAAGATGGTGATATACTAGATATATTAAAAGAACATTTTGGAGAGAAGCTTATATATAACAATCAGTATAGATTTAGAAACTTTAATGATGTTCGTTTGGGAGAAGCTAAGATAGAAAGAGAAAATGATGGCTTCCTTAGAGGAGCAGAATACATTTCTTCAATGTATCTGCTTTCCAGGTGTGAATCTCTTGTAGCCTCAGGTGAGTGCGCAGGAGTTGGAATAGCGAGAGTTATGAATAATGGACGATATAAGAATCAGTTCATATTTAATCTAGGAACATACAAGTAGAATAATATTTCACGGAGGAAAATTTATGAAGATAGTAATACTTGCTGGAGGATTACCAAGTACAATTAATGACGAGAATGACAGGGTGCCAAAGCCTATGGTACAGATAGGTGAAAGACCTCTGCTATGGCATATAATGAAGCTATATTCCTATTACGGATATAATGACTTTATTATATGTACAGGATATAGAGCAGATTTGGTAAAACAGTACTTTTTAGACTACTATATCTATGGCTCGGATATAACAGTTAATCTTAAAAGCAATGATGTTATTATACACAATAACATTACAGAACCATGGAAGGTTACAGTAGTGGACACAGGACTTGAAACAACAACAGCACAGCGTATTCTAAAGATTAAGGAATATGTCAGCGATGATGATTTTATAGTAACATATGGAGATTGTATAACAGATTTAGATATTAATAAGCTAATCGATACACACAAGGATTCAAACAAAGATTTGACGGTAATGCTCGCAAGACCTACAGGACGCAATACTATTATGCCCATAAGCGATGATGGAGATTTACTTTGTGAAAATGACGATAATTATATTAAAAATAGTGCATGGGTTAATGGATGTACTATGATTGCTAACTCCAATGTATTTAATTATATTGATAAGATTAATGACAGACTTGAAATAGAGACAATTAAAAAGATGTCTAAAGATGGTAAAGTTAATACATATAGGCATAATGGATTCTGGGTTCCAGTTGAAACCATGAGAGATAAGCTTTTTCTGCAAAACATATGGGATAGTAGAGAAGTTCCATGGAAGATATGGGAGTAGGTGATTACATATGAAAGTAGTAATTCTTGCAGGTGGAATGGGAACAAGAATAGGAGAGGAATCACAGTTTAAACCCAAACCAATGGTAGAGATAGGTGAAAAACCAATATTATGGCATATTATGAAATACTATTCATCATATGGATATAATGATTTTGTAATCTGCTGTGGCTACAAGGGACATATGATTAAGCAGTATTTTGCAGATTATTATATGAAGTATTCAAATGTTACATTTGATATGCAAACTGGGAATGTCACATATTTAGACAATGAGATTGAACCATGGAATATAACTATGGCAAATACAGGACTTAGAACACTTACAGCAGGTCGTATTCTAGGAATTAAAAAGTATATAAATGATAATGAATTTATGCTTACTTATGGAGATGGACTTTCAGATATTAATCTTGATAAGTTGTTAGATTTTCATAGAAAATCCGGAAAACATATGACTATAACTGTGACTAAACCAGAAGGTAGATTTGGTGCTGTTAAGATAGATGAGAACACACACGTTATAGAGGGATTCAAAGAAAAAGCAAGGGATGACCAATCCTCTGTTAATGCCGGATTTATGGTGTGCGACAGAAAAGTATTTGATTATTTAGGAGATGGAAGTGAAATGCTTGAGGCAGGACCATTTGACAGACTTGTTGCAGATAGCCAGATGGTGGCGTATGAACATAATGGATTCTGGTCTCCAATGGATAATATAAAGGATAGAAGTTATCTTGAAAAACTATGGAATAGTGGGAAAGCACCATGGAAACGAGGTTAGTATGATACCAAAAGCTGCATTTATACTAAGAGTGTACAATACACAGGAAAAGCTTATTAGAAAAGCAATTGAGAGTATAGTTAACCAGACAGAAAAAAACTGGGTTCTGCTGATTAGGGATAATGGCTGTACAGATTGTACTACTGATATATTAAAGGAATATGCAACAATAGATGATAGGATATGCTATTACAGAAATGAAGTAAACAATCAATTTACAGAAGAAGAAGCTAGGATAAGAGCTGACCTGCATAATTATTTTATGGTTACACTGGGGTGCGAATATTTTGCATTTTTAGATTCTGATGATGCATATGCACCCGATTTCCTTGAAAGAACATATGATTTGGCTACCCAATCAAAATCTGATATTGTATGCACAGGCCATAATATTATTGAAGAAAAGAATGAAAGTATAGTAAGTTCAAGACTATGGAAATACGAAGTTAGTAATCAGGAATTTATAGAAGGAAGCTTTGAAGATTTCTATGGAAGTATGAGAGTTTTGTGGGGAAAGCTTTATGCCAATAAACTTTGGATTCCATTTTGGGATATAATGAATAACAGACCTCGGAATTTAATGAGTGGAAGTGATACATATACTTTACTAAAACTCACTAAGATATCAATGAGCATTAGTTGTATAGATAAGCCAATGTATGACTATCTTGTAAGGAGCAATTCAGTATATAGAGGTGATATTGATAAATCAAGAATTGAAGAGGGTGAAATTCTCTTTGAAGCAGGCTCGGAGGCGGCTTCTAACCTGAATAGTCTGACTAATCAAACGGTAACTTTTTTATGTAATGTTTATTGGTATCATATACAGGATTTACTTGAGTTTATAAAAAGAACAGACACTATGTTAAATCGCCATAAAGCTGAATTTGTGCGAAATATAATGAATGCTCTAACATTTAAAGTGATAATGCAAAAGAATTTTGAATTTGCATTATGTATTATTGAAACATTGATGCATCTTGATATTAAAGATAAAGATTTACTAACATATGAAGTGAATTCGGAAGATGAGAATAAATTTGAAAAAATGCTTGACTTATTTGACAGACATGATTACAAACAGGCGGACTATATATCAAATGATTTGTTTAATAAATTCCCAGTTAATCCAGAGATACTGTGCTATAAGATAATTTTGTCAGATGAATTAAAGAACAATAATATTAAGATAGCTCTTTTAAAGCTTGCAGGTAAGTATTGTGGTGAAGACGAAAATATTATTGAATTATTAAATGAATGGAAAGAGGAATTGAATGAAACCATTAATTAGTGTATGTATAGCAGTATATAATATGGAAAAGTATATAGAAGAATGTTTAGATAGCGTATTATCTCAGGATTTTAATGAGTATGAAATCATACTGATTGATAATGGATCAACGGATAAGAGCATAGAAATATGTGAGGAATATGCCAAAAGATTTAATGATAAGATATCATATTATAAGATGGACAGGCCCACAGTGCCAGGAAGAGCTTATTATGAATGTGCACGTAAAATGACAGGAGTCTATCACCTGTCTGTTGATGCAGATGACTGTCTAAAGGAACATGCATTAGCTAATATCTCTAAGGCAATTAAAAAGAGTAATGCAGATATTATAATGGGAACATTTGAATGCATAATAGAAGAGGGAATGACGAATTTTTATGATGCAGAGTTTAATGCAGATAAGATTAATAATGTGCCATACAAAAAGGCAATAGAGTATATTTCAACTATTCCGAACTTTCATACCGTGCAATGGAGATATATTACTAAACATAATAGGATGAAAAGAATTAAGGAAAAAAAGCTTGATGAAGATAACAATAAGGATACTGCGTTAGCAAGCAGATTTATGGATACATTTAATGTTCTTAAGATGTTTTTGAATGCTGATTCAATATACTATATGAAAGAGCCTTTTTACCTATATAGGAGAAGAAACAGCAGTCTTACAGGTGCGCTGTGCAGCAGAGAAATAGTGGTTGATTACTTTAAAGCGGCAGCAAAGTTTTCCTATGTTCTAATGAAATATGATATAGTCAGAAAAAGAGGATTAAAACTGTATGTGATAGAACAGTGTGAAATTAAGTTTCAGTTGTTCAAATTATCTTTTAATTGCCTTAATAGGAATGATATAGTTCAGATGGCAGACATAATAGATAGTAATAAAAAGTATATTGATACTTTTAGAAGGTGTGGAAATCAGGAGTATAAAGATTTATACACGCTTATTAGAAAAGCTGGTACAATTAAGGGATTACTGATTTATCAGCAATTATTATATGCACAATTTGTGGAAAGAAAGAGGGATATATCTGGCAAGAAAATATACATATTTCCTACAGGAACAGTAGCTGAAAGTACTAGTGAGCTTATAAAAGAGCTGGGCTATGAAGTTACTGGATTTATAGATAATGACCCACTTAAAGATAAGGTGATGTTTGATGGTAAGATGTGTTGCCTGCCTAAGAATATAGAACAAGAAATAGATAGTAATTCATTTGTTATTATTGCATCAGCATACAAAAAGGTTAGAAGGTCAATATATGACCAACTTAAAGAGATGAATATTAGTGATAATAATATTTTAATACGCGAATAAGTATTTGCAGAAATGGAGAAATAACTTTATGAAATCACCAAAGGACATGAGAATAATACAGATAGACATAACAAATGCCTGCGTGCATGAATGCTCTAACTGTACAAGGTTTTGCGGACATCATAAGAAACCATTTTTTATGGATTTTGAGATGTTTAAAAGAGCAATCGATTCCTTAGAGGGATTTGACAGATGCATAGGAGTTATGGGAGGAGAACCAACTATACATCCTGAATTTGAAAGATTTGCTGAGTACATAGGCGAAAAATATCCGTCAAAATATGATATTAAGTCAACGAGGGAGCCTGTAAGAGACTTTGCAACATATGTTCATGACAAGAATTATCTTCTTGATGAGAGCCTAAATGATAGAAAAGGTCCAGGACTGTGGACATCTGTATCAAGACAGTATAATAGATACTTTGAAGTGATTCAGGATACATTTTCGTTTCAAAATATTAATGATCATGCCAATCCATCCTTACATCAGCCATTACTGGTGAGTAGAAAAGAACTTGGAATTACAGATGATGAGTGGATACCACTTAGGGATAAATGCTGGATACAAAATGAGTGGAGCGCAAGTATTACTCCTAAAGGTGCTTTCTTCTGTGAAGTAGCAGCAGCGCTTGATATGCTGTTTGATGGACCAGGAGGCTGGAAGGTCGAAAAGGATTGGTGGAAGAGAACACCAGATGAATTTGGCGAACAGCTAAAGTGGTGCGAAATATGTGGCGGTGCCGTTATGCATAGTGGAAGACTGTCAAGTGAGGAGATTGATGATATTTCTCCTCGATTATATGAAAAGCTGCAAAAAGTCAATAGTCCTAAGATTTCAAGAGGTAAATATATGCTAATGAATCCCCAGAAGCCGAACGAACTTGAACCTATGCCTGATACAATTAACAGATATCTAACCAATTTTGAAGAAAGAATCAATAAAGATAATAAATCTGTGTATCCATTAACTATAGATGCAGGAATTATTGAAAATGAGGACTTGCTAGATATATATGTCAATAAATATGCAGAAGTATTTAATAAGATAATATATGTGTCAGATAATGTATCAGAATTACAGAAGAAATATCCTGATAGTAAAAATATAAAGTTTGTAGAGATTACTGGAACTTATGGCAATAAAGTAAACAAGATTATTATGGAATCTAATCACGACTGGATATATATAGCAAATGATGACAGAGATACATTAAGAGTGGAGAGCCTGAGAAAGTACACCATTAATCCTGGAGTTATATATAAGATTTCTGAAAGGGGAGATTCTTATCTGATTAATGCTAATGCCAAGGCAATTAAAACGGCTGGATTTGATACAGTAGCATACAGTAAAAATATGAGTGAAATTATCAACATATGGCCAAAAGATAAGTATGTCACAATCAAAGATGATTATGATAAAGACATTAATCCAGATATTCAGAAATGGAACAGTATTGTAAGTGAAATTATAGAATCTAATATAATTACTGAGGTACAAAAAGAGAAACTTGAGAAGTGTATGGCTAAAATTAAAAGTGATTACGAGAAAGCTTAGTTTAAGACTACTTTCAGAATGGAGAAAGAATATGAATATGTTTAAAGATATGTTAACAGAAAAAATGGAGATAAGTAAAGCAAGGATAATTAGAGCGGAGCGCAGAAAGAAAATGATGTCATTACCTGTTATTATATATGGATTTGGTAATATTGGTCAGGGACTTTACAAAATATGTTTGCCAACAGATAAAGTTAACGTGGTGGCTGTATGTGATAATGGCAAAATTGGTGAAAGTTATGATACTGATAAAAAGATAGTCTCTTTTGCAGATGCATATGAAAGACTTAGGAGTAAAGAGCTTGTAGTTATAGTATGTTCAAGATTCTGCCATAATGAGATTATAGAGGAATTAAAAGAGCATGGTATTAAAGAAGATTATATTATTGATGGAGATGACTTGTATTGTAATTATGCCTCATATTATCTTACTGATTCAGAAAAATATAAAAGTATGGTCGAAGAGCATAATGAAGAATTAATGTGGTTATATAATACAGTAGCAGATGAGAAGTCAAGAGAAACAATGGAAAATATATTTAGATTTGTATTATCTAATAATGACAAGTATATTGAAAAAATCTATGAGCCAAATCAATATTTCCCATCGGATATTATTAGTATAAAAGATGAAGTATTTATGGATTGTGGAGGATTTATAGGGGATACAGTAAAAGAATTGCTAGATAAGTATAATGAAAACATTAGAAAAATATATACATTTGAACCTATTCCAGAACAGAATCAAGTAATAGAAAAGCTTTTAAAAGAAAGAAGTATAGAGAATATAGTGACTTTAATAAAAAAAGGAGTTTCTGATAAG
>CAZNEZ010000024.1:0-30832 GCA_964572475.1 uncultured Lachnospiraceae bacterium | reverse complement strand
CTGTTGTAGAATCTGAACCACCAAGTATTGAATCAAGATACTTATCATCTATTACTGTATCAAGATCGTCTATTGAATAAAGTTTATCATTAATAGATAATTTAGCTTTTCCATCAACCATCTGCACATACTGCACGTATCCTGCAACTGTCGTTGTTGTTGAAGCTCCTGTTGATTTACCAACTTCCATAATAACATTCTTTCCAACTAATGAAAGTGCTTGATTATTATTAAGCTGACTTGTCATGTTCTGCATTTCCTCCAATGAAGAGAATTGAGCAAGCTGTGATAAGAATTGTGAATTGTCTTGTGGTTCAAGTGGATCCTGATATTGCATCTGTGTAACTAACATCTGCATAAATGCATCCTTACCAAGTGAATCTGTTCCTTTGTTCGATGATGTGTAATCAGGTGTTGTATTAGTCTGAACCTGTCCATCAACGATAGGTGCTGTAATTGTACCTGCCATTTTTCTACCTATGCTTTCGCACTTATCCTTTCTTATAACATTACATCTCATACGTCTTTTTTGTTATATAAACTACGCTATGTAATTAACTGTATTGCCATCTTCCTGAATATTCTGTTCATTTGCAGAATCTTCTAATACTTCACCATTAATTGCAGCCAAATCTGCTTTGCTTATTGCTCTGTGATTTGCTTTTTCATTATGTTTTTTTTCATTGCTTTGATTCATGTTTTGCTCAAATCCATGACTGGCAACTGTAATCTCAACTGCATCAATCTTTAATCCCTGATTATTGAGATTATCTTTTAATAATGTCAATTGATTCTCCATCGCCCTTTTAGCCGCTTCTGTCTCCGCTGAAATTGAAGCCGTCATAACTCCATCTTTTACAGCAACCTGAATATTTACTTTTCCTAAATGTTCTGGAGAAAGCTGAATTTCAAGACTGTCAATTGTTTTATTAGACTGAAACTGTACACCATCAATAATTTGTCTAATAACATTTACTTCTTCTGGTTCTGTAAGATTGTCTTCCACAGCATTCATAATATTGTTAATCATTGTCTGTGTAAAATCCGATGCATTGTTATTATTCATTCCATTACCAGCATTAGAAGAACCATCTTTAGCTGTGTTTCCTGATGATGTCTTAACATCAGCACTGTTTACTGATTCCGAAGAGCTTGCAGTTTCCTGTGATGTTGTCTTTTCATTGGAAGAAATCTCATTTTCGCCTTCAACTTCAGAAGTATTTTTTATACCATCAGCTGTATTTTCTGCCTCTGCTGGGTTCTTTATTACTTCGTCAGAATCAATCTTTGTTTCGTCAAGCATTGTCTTGATTTCAGAATTTTCAATTTTATTAATAAAATCATTAAATTCTTTATCACTCAAGCCAAATTCCTGTTCAAATTCATTCTTAAGCTGATTCATAAAGTCTGTTGCCTGAGATAGCTTATCAGAAATTTCTTGATTTGTAAGAAGTCCCATTGCATCACCAGTCTGAGTAAACTGTGCAAACAACTCTTTCAGACCATTTTCATTCATTAAATCACTATCATTAAATCCAAGTGAATTAAGAATGTCATTCAATTCTTCTTTTGATACTCCAAGATATTCCTGAAGCTGGTCTTTCATCTGATCCGCCATTTTACCAAACGTAACAAACATCTCTGATATTTTGATCCAGTTGATTTCTTCACCATTACAATCTTTAGGTATTTCATCTTCTTCGTCAATCTTATCTGTTTTGTTAGCTTTGCTATTGCTTTTAGCTTTCTGAACTACTTCATTAATCTTTTCATTAAACGAAGCGTCTTTAGTGTTAGTTTTACTGTCTGTCTTATTACTGTTGCTAGTAGAAGACTGTTCAACCTTGCTCATATGCTCTTCAAAGCTTGTACCAGAACTATTGCTTGTTTTGTCGGTGGCTGCTGATTTTGCACCTGATGTAGTTGCAAAAATGAAATTTGCTTTTGCAATTCCTGTGCTTACCATATTTTCACCTCTTTTCAATGTACTATATATAACATTTGCTTACTATGGAGCAAGCAAAACTGTTACCTTTGCGCAATATACTGAGTCAATATCACTCAGTGCATCTAAAATAAGCGCTCTCTTTTTTGAGTCCATACTTTTTAATATGGTCACGACAGTATCGAGATTTCCTGTCATTTCATATAAAGCGGCTGCCGCTTTTTTTGGTTTCATCTGACTGTATGCATTTGCTAATTCTGTATACTGCTCATCAACCATATATTTTTCAAGCACCTGCTGATACAGTTTTTCAGCATTTGCTGGGTCTATTGATTCGTAATATTTTTTATATTCATCATAAGAAAGAGCTTTCTCACCAAATACAACCTCTTCATAGAATTTTGACTTTAATGAATTAAAGTTAGTCTGATCATCTTCAAATGCCTGTAATCTTGTATTTTCAGACTGTAAATCTGCAACTTTTTCTTTTAGTTCAGCTATCGATTTCTCATAATCCTGTTGTTGAACTTCCAGTTCTTTTATGTAAGTTATAGCCTCTCCAAGACTTTTATATGGATAGTTTGTAACATCACTAGCATCATCTGTATTAGGAAGAATAGAGTTGACAATCGGTATATCTTTTAATATTGGCGACATAACTGTGCTTCCAAAGCCACCAACATCCAGTTTAACTAGAGCTGCAAAAATGCCAAGCCATACAAGTATTATTAGTAAAACCAATCCTATAGAAGCTGCTTTACTTTTCTTTTTTCCTTCCTCAAAGTCAACATCCTCAAGTTCATCAATATTATTTTCAATATTTTCATCAATATTATTTTTGTTCTTTTTAGCCATTCTCTCACCTGCTATTCTGATTTGTTATATTGGAAGCTGACTACTTCATCGATTTCCTTTTTTTCCTCTGCTTCCAGCTCTTTTAAAAATTCCTCAAAAGCTCTCTCCTTAAGTTTCTCCTGAGTTTTTCTTTCTATCATAACTTTGCTAAGCTTAACTCTTGCAAGTTCGAGATTCTTTTCTGCTTTCTGAATAACTTTTTGTTGTAATTTAGCTTCATCCTGTTTTAATGAAATAGCTTTATTGCACCTGGAAAGTTCTAATATGTCGAGTCGTGACTGGTTAATCTGTCTTATATGCTCTTCATATCCTTTTATATCGGCATAAATCCTCTCTAGCTTAACCTCTTCTATGCGTAATTTTTCACTTGCTTCAGCAAAAGCTGATTTAGCTTGCGTTTCAAGATTTATCTTGACATTTAATATATTTTGCATTTTATAATTGAATTTCGCCATAAATGTTATTCCTCAAACAAATCGCTTAGCTGTTGTATTTCCTGTTCAAATTCAAATTTTTCATCAACATCCTGCATCAAATATTGATTAACTGATTCTATTTTATTTACCGCATAATCTATATCTTTATTAGAGCCTGATTTGTACGCTCCAATGTTAATAAGATCCTCGGCGTCATTATATGTAGCTAAAACATTCTTAAGCTTACCCGCAGTTTTTTTCTGCTCCTTTGTGGCAATCTGGCTCATAACACGAGAAATGCTTTGAAGCACATCTATTGCAGGGTAATGATTTTTATGTGCCAACTTTCTTGATAACATAATATGACCATCCAAAATACTTCTTGCTGTATCTGTTATTGGTTCATTAAAATCATCGCCATCAACAAGAACCGTATATAATCCTGTAATAGAACCCACATCAGAATTTCCTGCACGTTCAAGCAATTTAGGCATTTCACTGTATACACTAGGCGGATATCCTCTTGTAACAGGAGGTTCTCCTGAAGCAAGTCCTATTTCTCTTTGTGCCATTGAAAAACGTGTCAAAGAATCCATCATAAGAAGTACATCTTTACCCTGGTCTCTAAAATACTCCGCAATAGCTGTAGCTGTCTTAGCAGCTTTATTTCTAATAAGTGCAGGTCTATCTGAAGTTGCAACTACAACAACGCTTCTTCGCATACCCTCTTCTCCAAGATCTCGTTCAATAAATTCTCGTACTTCTCTTCCTCGTTCTCCAATAAGTGCTATAACATTAATATCTGCCTTTGTATTTCTTGCAAACATACCAAGCAGGGTACTTTTTCCAACTCCACTTCCTGCAAATATACCAATTCTTTGTCCTTTTCCAACCGTAATCAATCCATCAACTGCTTTTACTCCCAATGGCAAAATATCACTAATGATTTCTCTTGACATGGGGTCTGGAGGTGATGATTCAACAGAACAATATTCTGGATTTTCAATTTCGCTCCCATCAATAGGATTTCCTAATCCATCAACCGCTTTTCCAAGAATGTCATCGCTTACTTTTACTTTAAGAACCGACCCGGTGTTCTCAACAATACTTCCTGGTCCAATTCCTTCAATACTGTCAAATGGCATTAATAATATTCTTTTATCTTTAAATCCCACAACCTCAGCCATTACAGATTGTGTAGCATCTTCCTTAGATATAATTCTGCACACATCGTTTAGGTTAGCTTCTGGTCCAATAGATTCAATTGTAAGTCCAACGATTTTAGAAACTTTTCCCATCTTTTTTACAAATGATTTTTCAATTAATTGCGTATATTTTTCAGTATTTATCACCATTGGGTCACATCCATTATTCTGTAATTGCACATGAGAGTAATCTGATTTCACGAATTAGATTCTCCAGTTGTGTATCAAGGCTACAATCATATATTCCATAATCTGTTTCAATCAGGCATTGATTTTTCTTCATTGTTATATCTTCAACAATATCAACATGAATATCCCTATCAACAGAATTAAGGATTTCTTCTTTATGTTCCTTTACATATTGTCCATCATCTTTAGATACTCTAACAATAAAATTATTACCAATATCTACTTGTGTTATTGCAGAATCGACCAATTGAAGAATAAGCTCCTTTTTATCATCTGATAAAACATGTGTCACTTTTTCAAACACATCAAGAATCGTATTTACTAATTGAGGTTCTAATTCATCAATAGCCTTTTTTCTATCAATCTCTATATTATTTCTAAGAACTTCAAGATTTGCTTTTTCTTCATCAATTAAAGTTCTTCCTTCCTTTATTCCTTCTTCATATCCAAGCTTTCTTCCTTCTTCAAATGCATTATTTTTTATATTTTCAGCCTCAATACGTGCATTATCGATAATTGAATCAGCCTGATTGTTAGCATTTGTAATAATCGAATCCGCTTTTTCATTCATCTGTTCAAGGGTTTCTTCATCAACAGAAGATTCTTGTGTAGCTGTTGTTTCATCTGTCTGCTCATTTAGCAGCAATTCAACCTTTTGAGCATCAATACCTTCTACAAATCCAGTATTTTCGTTATTAATTATTGCTTCTTTTTCTATACTTGCTTTAATTTCAACAATCTTTTCAGATATCAATTCGTTAAAATCCAAAACTCTTTTATCACTTTCATCACATTTAACTGTGTGTGATTTTAATAAATTAGACAACTATTTCGTCACCTCCACCACGGGCAATAATAATCTCACCCGAGTCTTCGAGTTTACGGATAACATTAACAATCTTCTGCTGTGCTTCTTCAACATCCTTCATTCTTACTGGTCCCATGAATTCCATATCCTCTTTAATCATAACAGCAAGACGTTTTGACTGGTTATTAAATATTGCAGCCTGAACTTCTTCATTAGCACCTTTAAGTGCAATAGCAAGATCATTATGGTCAACATCTCTAAGAACTCTCTGAATAGTTTTATCATCAAGGGCAAGAATATCTTCAAATACAAACATCTTACGCCTAATCTCATCAGCAAGCTCTGGCTCTTCAATTTCAAGATTCTCCATAATATGTTTTTCAGTACCACGGTCAACAGTATTAAGAATATCAACAATAGCATCTACGCCACCAATAATGGTGTAATCCTGATTAACAAGGCTTGAAAGTTTTCTTTCAAGTACTCTTTCAACTTCTTTAATAACATCTGGTGATGTTCTATCCATCTGTGCAATACGTTTAGCAACATCAGCCTGCTTATCAAGAGGCAATGCTGACACAATATTAGCTGCCTGTGATGATGGCAGATAAGAAAGAATAAGTGCTATAGTCTGTGGATGCTCGTCCTGAATAAAATTCAATAACTGTGAAGGGTCTGTTTTTCTAACAAACTCAAACGGTCTAACCTGAAGTGATGCTGTAAGTCTTCCAATAACTTCCTGCGCTTTCTCCATTCCAAGTGCTTTTTCAAGAAGATCTTTTGCATATCCAATACCACCTTCAGCAATATATTGCTGAGCAAGACATATCTGATAAAACTCGTCTAATATCTCTTCCTTGACTTGTGGTGAAACGCTACGTATATTAGCAATTTCAAGAGTCATCTGCTCTATTTCTTCTTCTTTTAGATGTTTAAATATAAGTGCTGATTTTTCTGGTCCTAATGCAATTAGCAATATAGCTGCTTTTTGTGAACCAGTAAACTCACTAGTATTATTATTAGACTTCATAGTTGGCACTCCTTCTAGTTCCAGTCATCATTGAGCCAGTTACGTAACAATAATGCAACTGATTCTGGATTCTCTTCTACAAACTTGTCAATAGCTTTCTTAGCTTCCGAGCCCATGCTCATATCTATATCTTCAAGTGGTTCCTGACTTTCTTTTGTACTTGATAATAATGACTCTACCGAAATCTCTGGCTCGCTTTCTGATACTTCAACTGGTCTTAGACTTCTCCATACAACAAATCCTAATAGTCCAAGTATAATAACTGCAAGTATTATAGGAAGGTAATCCTGTATTCCTTTGCTTGTTACAGTAGAAGCCTCAAATACTGGTACTTCATATGCCAAAATAGAAATATTATCCTGTGAAAAATTAATCGCTGTTGATATTGCAGCTTTGAGCGTATCTGATACAGTTATCTCTGTACTTCCAGCATTTGCAGCTTTGTACTCATCCCAAGTAACATTGTCCAGTTCACCAGCTGCTCTTAAAGTATCCTCATTATAGACTTTATATTGTGTAGCAATAACTGCTACTGTAGAGGTAGTTCTGTCAAGCTTACCAACCTCTCCTTCTATATGTGTGATTTTAGAACTAACGGCATAATCTCTTTTATTAATTGTAACAGTATTAGTTCCGTCACTGGATGTCTGTATCTCATATGTAGTATCATCACCATTAGAATCCGTTCCAGGTACACCTCCTGATGTACTTCCTCCTGTAGATTCATAATCATAACTGCTGTCCAATACTTCATCTGGGTTTCTATATTCTGTATCAACTGTATCAGTCTTACTAAAATCTATTGATAATGCTGGTGATACAGAAACCGTTGTATAAATCTGAGTAGTTGACAATAATTTAGTTATATTGTTAACTACCTCATTATTATATGCTTCTTTTATAAGGTTCTGTGCTGACAGGCTTACTCCCGACGTTGTAGTTGCTGCCTCCGTGTCACCTTTATATAGCATCTTGCCCCTTGTATCAATAATAGTAACACTATTAGTTGTTTCATTACCTACAGCCGTAGCCATGTATTTTGCCATTGACTCCGCTGCTCCTGATGGCATATCCGCTTTTAGGTCTAGTACTGCACTTACAAATGTTTCCTCATCTGAATTAATAATGCTTAGCTTACTCGTAGGCATATTAAATGTTATAGATGCAGAATTAACATAATCAAAACTCTCAATAACTTTTCTCATCTTTTCTTCAAGTGCTTTTTGATATAACTTTTCTTTGTCATCCGAAGTAGTGCTGAAACCTCCACTCAAGGCATTCTCAACTGTATATTCTGAAGCTGTTATACCTTCCTGAGCTATCAAGTAAGTTGCATTGACTTGGTCTGTTTTCTTAACGCTAATGACAAGTCCATCAGATGATGTACTATAATCAATTGAATTGGATACAAGTGTATCTCTAACGCTTGCTGCTTCTACCGTATCTTCGCATGTTACCAGTTCAACATATGTAGGCTTTGTCAGAATATATGCCAGAATAATTACAGTTACAACAACTGCGAGAGCTACACTAATCATAATAGTTCTCTGCTTTTTATCGTATTTATCCCAAAATTTTTTAATTTGTTCCTGTAATTTCTTTACTGTCTCGTTCATGAAAACTCCAATCTATCTTACTATTATAGAACGCTCTATTAGGCTAAACCTGCACAACCCACGGTCATAAAGCCGTGGGAAATGTTATATTTGAATATTCATTATCTCCTTATATGCATCAAGTAACTTATTCTTTACCGCTACTGTATATTGTAATGAGAGATATGCTTTCTGCTGCGCTACAGAAACATCATGTGTGTTATCTAAATTGCCAAGTGAAAAATTAAGTTGTGCTTCCTCTGCTGCATTAGATAAACTATTAGTCTCATTTACCATATCCATTGCAGATGAAAGTAATGTTGAAAACGCATCATTTGAAGTCGAAGTAGTACTACTAGAATTAGTCACCGAATTAACCGATGAATTAAGGAAGTCTAATGCTACTGAATTCAAGCTAGATACATCTGCCATCTTTTATTCCTCCTATTTACCAACTTCAAGACCCTTAAGAGCCATAGATTTACTTGCATTAAATGCTGTAACATTTGCTTCGTATGACCTTGTTGCATCAATAAGATTAGTCATCTCCGTTACTGTATTGACATTTGGATATGTTACATATCCATCATCATCTGCATCAGGATGTGAGGGGTCATATACTCTACTCATAGGAGTAGTAGTATCTTCTATGATACTTGTTACCTTTACTCCACTTCCTACTGTTCCCTGTGTAGACAACAGTACATTGCTAAATGATGTATTATTTTTCTCAGTGAACAACACTGTTTTTCTTCTGTATGGTGTACCATCACCTGTATTCGTAGTACTAACATTAGCCAGATTCTGTGATATGGTATCAGTTCTTAATCTCTGTGCTGTCATTCCTGAAGCACTTATATCAAATGCTGTAAAAAGTCCCATTTAGTTCTCCTTTACTGTTGTGACATAGATGCTTTTATCATATTAAATTCATGAGTAATGCTATCTAAAAGTGTATTATATCTAATCTGGTTAGATGCAAGTTCAACATTTTCAGTATCAATATCAACGTTATTTCCATCTAGCCTATATGAAAGTGTAGACATATCTGTATAGATAGTAGCGTTAATATTTTCCAAATCAACATTATCGATTTGCTTTTGAAGATTAGATGTACTTCCACTCTCAAGTTCAGCAAGAAGATAAGATTCAAAAGATACATCTTTTCTCTTGTAACCCGGTGTATCAACATTGGCAATATTGTTATTAATAACCTCATTCCTAGTCCATGCCGCATCCGCAGCTGAAGTAAGAACATTAATGCTATTATATGCATTAGAATCAATCATGACCTAAAATCTCCTTTCTTTCTCCTGTTTTGACAAATTCTCCAAAATATCTACTTAACATTATAAAGTTATAGTCGAAAAATAGCAAGCAGATTTTGTGGTTATTTTATTGTCAAATCACATTATGTAGTGTTTTTGCGTAATTTTCTATGATTAAAAATAGAAACAGCTACCCCAAAGTGGAGTCCATTCCACTATAGGATAGCTATAATTCCATTTATAACTTTTAATATGCGCTATTATCACTTACATATTATTTATCGGCATGTTTCTTCTCGATATTAAGTTCATCAAACACATAATCATTAACAACTTTAATAAATGTTCCCTTCATGCCTGATGATCTGGCTTCTATAACACCAGCACTTTCAAATTTTCTAAGAGCATTAACAATAACAGAACGTGTGATTCCTACTCTATCAGCTATCTTGCTAGCAATTAATATACCCTCATCGCCATCTAGCTCATCAAAAATATATTTAATTGCTTCCTGCTCTGAAAATGACAATGTATTAACAGCAGCCTTAACGACTTGAATTTTTCTGTTTCTATCTGTGTTCTCTTCTGATACAGCTCTCATCATCTCAAGTCCAACAACAGTTGTACCGTATTCGCTAAGAATAATATCATCAATATCATACTGTGAACTACTCTTATAGATAAATAGAGTTCCAAACCTTTCACCTGCTATATCAATTGGTGAAATAATAGCCTGATACTGTTTTGTGTTCTGTCCCTCAAAACCTAATGTTGTTAAATTAACATTCTCTTTTGTAGACAATACGCTTAACATTCTCTCATTAAGCATTGAATCAATAAGCTCTCCAACCTGGCCACTAATCAGTTCAGTAATCTTTTCTACCTTAGAGTTATTAGCAGCTCCAAGAATCTTACCCTTTTGGCTTAAAGCCAATACATTAGATTCAATCACTTCACTAAGTACTCCACAAATATCACTGAATACAAGTTTTTGTGTGCTGCTATTGTGTAATAATTTATTAATTTTTCTTGTTTTGTCTAGTAACTGTACACTCATAATTTTCTCCTTCTTTTAGTATACACACCTTACTGTATACTACCTAGTTTACAAATCGCTTAAATTCATAATACATCATATAAATTCTATCACATTTTCATATCTGTACTTATATATAACATATATTTGTGTATACAACAATAGTCAAATAGCGAATTTTGCAACTTTTCACAGAAAATTAACATTTTGTTCTAACATAGCCACACTTTTCATCTGCACACGCTATTTTGTTACCTTTTTCAACCATATATCCACCACATTCTGGACATTTTTCAGTAATAGGCTTTTGCCATGACATAAATTCACAATCTGGATTATTCTCACAGCCATAATATTTTCTGCCTTTTTTAGTTTTTTTAATAACTACTTCTTTTCCACAGACAGGACATGCAACCCCTATCTTTTCAAAATACGGTTTAGTATTTCTGCAATCAGGGAATCCAGGACACGCAAGGAATCTACCATGTGGGCCATATTTGATTACCATATTCTTTCCACATTCTTCGCAAATCACATCTGTTTCTTCATCATGTATTTCAATCTTTTCCAGTTTATTTTCTGCATTCTTAACCAATTCGTCAAGGTCAGGATAGAAATTCCTCACTACGGTCTTCCACTGAACCTTTCCTTCACCTACACCATCAAGCAATGACTCAAGATTAGCTGTAAAACTTGAATCTACTATTACCGGGAAAGCTGTCTTCATTATTTTATTAACGATTTCACCAAGTTCAGTTACATATAGGTTTTTATTCTCTTTAGCTACATACCTTCTCGCTACAATTGTTATAATTGTAGGTGAATAGGTACTTGGTCTTCCTATTCCCTGTTCTTCAAGAGCTTTTACGAGTGCTGCCTCTGTAAAATGTGCTGGTGGCTGTGTAAAATGTTGTTTTGTCTCATATTCATTCAAAGTAAGTACTGAATCTTTATCAAGATTAGACGATAACTGATGAATGTCTGATTTCTCATCATCTTCACTCATATATACCGACATAAAACCATCAAATATTATCTTAGATGAAGAAGATGTAAAAATATAATCATTGGCACTAATCCTAATCGACTTAGTCTCATACTTGGCACTTTGCATTCTACTTGCTGTAAATCTCTTCCAGATAAGCTGATAAAGTCTAAATAAATCTCTTGATAATTGTTCTTTTACCAAAACTGGTGTAAGCGAAATATCTGTAGGTCTGATAGCTTCATGTGCATCCTGAATCTTAGTACTCTGTTTTTTCGTTCCTTCACTAGTAGCAAGGTATTCTTCACCATAATTGTCCTTTATAAAGTCTCTTGCCATAACATCAGCTTCATCTGAGATTCTAGTTGAATCTGTACGGAGATAAGTAATGAGTCCAATAGTTCCTCTTCCTTTAATCTCAACGCCTTCATATAACTGCTGTGCAAGCCTCATAGTCTTCTGTGTTGAAAAGTTCAATACTGTTGACGCTTCCTGCTGTAGTGTACTTGTAATAAATGGAACTGGAGCTTTTTTTACTCTTTCTCCTTTTTTCACTTCAGCAATCTTAAACTTTGCTTTTTTCAGGCCATCCATTATACAATTAAGTTCAGACTGATTCTTAATTGCCATCTTGCCTTCTTTGTTTCCGTAAAATTTAGCTTCTAAGTTCTTCTTTTCACCCTCAACACTAATATCTGCATCAATGGTCCAATATTCTTCTGGAATAAAT
The DNA here is from genome assembly GCA_964572475.1 of uncultured Lachnospiraceae bacterium. Lineage (GTDB taxonomy): Bacteria > Bacillota > Clostridia > Lachnospirales > Lachnospiraceae > CAZNEZ01. The sequence goes on along the minus strand of CAZNEZ010000024.1, from coordinate 18,770 downwards.
GCATTGATTTCTTCTTCTCTATCACAAATCATTCTAAGTGCTACTGACTGTACTCTTCCTGCGCTAAGTCCTCTTTTTACCTTAGCCCAAAGGACTGGGCTGATTTTATATCCAACCATACGGTCTAGTATTCTTCTAGCCTGCTGCGCATCAACTAAATCCATATCAATCTTTCTAGGCTTCTTAAGAGAATCTTTAACAGCATTCTTTGTAATCTCGTTAAATGTGATTCTCTCCATCTTACTATCATCAAGTTTTAACGCTTGGGAAAGGTGCCATGAAATAGCTTCTCCCTCGCGGTCGGGATCCGTTGCAAGATATACTTTATCTGCTTTTTTAACTTCCTTACGAAGTTCAGCAAGCTTATCTCCTTTTCCTCTGATAGTTATATATTTAGGCTCATAATCATTTTCTACATCTATACCTAACTGACTCTTAGGAAGATCTCTAATATGTCCATTAGACGCTGTAACCTGATAATTTGCTCCAAGGAATTTCTTAATTGTCTTAACTTTAGCTGGTGATTCTACTATTACTAAATACTTCGGCATATTTCGCCTCCTATATGTTTATGTTATTTTTGCATAATAATTTTTCCTTACCTCGCATGCCATATCCTTAAGCTGTAATTGTGTTAGAACCTCAAGAACTTTATGTGCTTCTAGTCCTGTTTCTTCTATTATATGTTCAAGGCTTTTTGGCAATACATCTAGGTCACTATACACCACATTATATTCTTTTTCAAGCAAATTATTATTTTTAACAAAATATCCATTCTTTTTATCCATCTCCAATCCAAGGTCCAAAAACAGGTCTTCAGCACATGTATATGCAGCTGCGCCTGACTTTATAAGCCTATTGCACCCCCTGCTTAAGTCATCACAAATCCTTCCCGGAACAGCAAAAATATCTTTTCCCTGTTCTAGTGCATACTCAACTGTAATTAATGAACCACTTTTTTCTTTTGCCTCAACTACAATAACCCTATCAGCAAGTCCACTTATTATTCTATTCCTTAATGGAAACATAAATGGCAACGGTTCTGCTCCCATCATATATTCAGATATAATTCCGCCTTCATACTGTAATCTGTCATATAATTCGATATTTTCTCTTGGATAGCATATATCAACACCACATCCTAGAACTGCAAAACTTTTTCCCTTTGATTGAAGTGTACCCCACTGTCCTGCTGAATCTATACCTAATGCCATTCCACTTATTACCTGAATCCCATATTTTGACATATCACTGCCAATCTTTTCTGCTATTATTCTTCCATAATCGCTGCATCTCCTCGCTCCAACTATGGCTACTGTAAACTTATCCTCATCAGGTAAATTCCCTTTTACAAACAGTCCCATTGGTGGGTCTTGTATGTTATATAATCTGCGAGGGTAATCTTTATGTCCATAATATATGAACCTTACACCTTTTTGATTCAAGTTTTTATATTCAATAATCTTATTCTTAATATTATATTCCGTTCTCGATTTATTAAAAGATTCTATATCTTTAGTATTATAGAATCCACATGAGGATAATTTATTAATGCTTACATTCATAACATTCTCAATATTACCAGCTAACTCAATTAACATATGTATCTTTTTACTTCCAAAACCTTTAATATTACAAATTATATACCAGATTTCTTCCACATCCAGCATTGTATTATTAGTATCCTTATCCACTTTTACCTCCATGATTCAACTATTCTATATCTAATCTACCTGTTATATCTGTACCCTATAGCCTCTGCTATATTACTACATGAGATATTTTCTTCTCCTGACAAATCAGCAATAGTTCTTGCTATTTTAAGTGTTTTATAATATGACCTAACGCTCATTTTAAGTTTTTTATATGATAAATCCATAAGGCTTTGTTCTTCTTTTCCAAGCTTACAATACTTATCTACTTCCTTTGAGCTAAGCCCAGCATTATGTCTTATCCCCGTCCCTATATATCTGATGTTCTGTACTTTTCTTGCTTTCTCCACCCTTTTTCTAATAGATTCCGAGCTTTCATTCCTGTCTTTCAAATGCAATTCTTTTATATCCATCTCTGGTGTATTTATAAATATATCAATCCTATCCATAAGTGGTCCACTAATACCAGAAATATAATTTTTCACTTCTGTTTCACTACAGGCGCATCTTGACCTGTCTGGGTAATATCCACATGGACATGGATTCATTGCTGCTACTAGCATAAAATCAGACGGAAATCTATAGCTGCCATAATTACGGGTAATCACTATCTCACGATCTTCTAATGGTTGTCTTAATGCTTCAACAACCTCTCTTTTGAATTCAGGTAGTTCATCTAGGAATAATACTCCATTATGAGCAAGCGTAATCTCACCAGGAATCGGTATCTTCCCACCTCCAATTAATGCAGCTCGCGTAACTGTATGATGTGGAGCCCTAAACGGTCTTTCTATCATTAGATTCTTTCCTTTCATCTTTCCAGAAACGCTATATATCTTTGAGATTTCTATACATTCGTCCCTTTCAGGTGTTGGAAGAATTCCTGGAACTCTCCTTGCCATCATAGACTTCCCAGATCCCGGTGTTCCGGACATTAATATGTTATGCATTCCCGCTGCTGCTATCTCCAATGCACGTTTTACAGATTCCTGTCCATATACATCCTCAAAATCTAGTTCCAAATGTTCATCCTTAATATATGAAAGCTGATTCTCTCCTGTTTCCGCCCGATATTCTTGATTATTGTTTAGTACACTAATTAGTTCTTTTATACTTCTTAGAGCTATTACCTCAGCTTTAGTTACCATAACCGCCTCTCCAGCGTTGTCCACAGGTAAAAAGCATCTAATAATATTGTTCTTATCAAAGCTTGATGCCATTGGCATAACTCCATTAACGCCACATAAACTTCCATCAAGGCTCAATTCACCAATAAAAATACAATTCTTAACACTATCCTTAGGAACAATTCCAAGACTAGCTAATATTCCCACAGCAATAGCAAGATCAAAAGCAGAACCCGCCTTTCTAATATAGGCTGGTGAAAGATTCACTGTAATTCTCTTAGGTGGAATATGTACACCCGCATTCTTAATGGCAGTTCTGACCCTTTCTCTAGCTTCCCTAACTTCTGAGCTAAGTAATCCAACCATATCAAAAGCTGGTAGCCCCTCACTAATATCAACTTCAACGCTTACTAGATACGCTTCCACACCAGTAAGTGCCCCACTAATTATTTTACAATACATAATACGTCTCCTTAGTCTTTTTACTAATATCACATATTATATATTTTGTGTAACATTTTGTCAAGTGGGTATCTATTATATAAGTTGCATATCCTTAGCCGCTTGTATAGCTTTAACCCTATTATTTACATTTAATTTATTATATATATTTTTAACATGAAATTTAACAGTATTACCGCTAATCTCCAGTATTTTACCAATATCATCATTCTTTTCGCCAGCGCAGATAAGTCTTAATACATTTCTCTCAACTGCTGTAAGTGAGTCGGTCAGCACATTTTCCTGCTGTAAATATTTCGGATATAGTAAAGCCTGCTCCTTTAATGCACTTTTTATCCTGTTAAGAAACTTTTTATCTACATTAGTAATCATAGCTTTCTTTAAAGGTTCTATAAGTGACACTCCAAATTCTGCTACTGGTCTAATAAGTTCAAACTGTTCAGATATTTTTATAGCATCTCTAATTGGCTCCATCCAATTATCCAACTTCTGTCTATATAGAATAATTCCTTTAAGGAGATTTACTTCCATATCAATATAAGGCCTGTCATATTTTTCTGAATAATCTAACAATCTATCTAGCAGCACCATAGCCTCTAGATATCTGGAATTCACCATATATGCTCTTGCTTTTACCAAATACTTATATCTATCAAGAATATAAAAATCTTTTTTTTCATCTGGTGCTTCTTCTGTTAACCATTCATTTGCATAAGCATTGTCGCCAGAAACCATATATAATTTTACAATAAATGCATTAAGATTAAGTAAAAGTCTGTTATTATTTTTTTCTTTAACTTTAATCTTAAATTCGTTTAAAATGGATAATGCTGTATCCATTCTTCCCTGTGACACAAACAGTCTTGCCGTTAATGCAACTGCAACGAACCTAATCTCTATGTTTCCTCTCTTTTCTGCCTCCATAAGACCTTTATTTAGCAGGAACATAATCTCATACTTATCCTCTGAATCCTTTACCAGTAAGCTCTCTCCAAGAGCAATATCCGCTAATCCTACTCCGAATTTTCCAAGTACCTTTTCTACCGCTCCTCGTAAATTCTGATGCAGTTGTCTATCATGTTTCATCCATATACAAAAATCTTTTCCACCATTTAACAGGCTTGGCATGTTACTAGTAACTGAGAATTCTTGAATCTTTTCATTATTGGTAATCATTATCTTAGCTGCCTTAACAATTAACGATGCAATATTTGAACTTCCCTTATGTGGCAAAGCAATATCAAGATAATATACTTTACTTATTGCTACCTTATAATTTGAATCTTCCTTATTACAAGTAGATGCAAAATCCTTAAGTTTAGTATACCAATAATCACTTTCCTCAACTTGGGACCACATCGAGCAAAGCATTGACATTCCTGACATTAAAACAGGAGATTTAAGTATTTCTTCCTTGGGCAGCATTTTATAGTACTTTTCTGTTTCATAGTAATGCCCATTTCCAGGATTTTTGTTGGCATTTATAATTAGCAACTCAGAAATCTTCTCATATTCTTTACACTCTGTATAATATTTTAATGCATTTGAAATATCATCTTTTAATTCATAATATAAAGCTGCATTATGATATATATGTGCCATAGCATCTTCTGAATACCTCTTTTTAAATGTATACATCAAATATTCTCTAAACAGATTCTGAATTCTATATGTATTTGTTATATCCCACGATAAAAAGCTACTATACTTAAGGCACTCATTAATCATATCTATAGCATCATGTCTTCCAGTCACCATCTCTGACATATCTGCATTAAACTCCTCAAATAGTGATATCTGAAGCAGGAATCTTTGAAGATTTTCATCAAATCTACCAAATACTCTAAAATCAAAATATCCATATATATCAATCTTTGATTTTTCTATAAGATTAGAATCCAAAGTTTCACCACGCAAAAGTCTGTCAATTACTAATCTTATTGCTAGCGGATAGCCCTTAGCACTTCTAATAATTCTATTAATATCCATGTTTTCTATGTCAAGATTATTTGCCATTAACATCTCTTTGATATCAGAAATACCAAATTCAAAAAATGATTGGTTATATATTTTAATCTGTCCCGTGGCAATATATGGTTTAAGCCATGAAACCGCCTCTGCTCTTGACAAAATAATAAATGTAGTATTAAAATCACTATTCATTATTTTGTCACTAATTAAGTAAATATCTTGTTCATCTTCCAAAGAATGGAAATCATCTATTATAATAATTTTTTTATTTGATGAAGCTACCCTTTTACCTACCTCATTCTCGTATGCTGAAAAGATATCGTAATTCTTTTTCATATCTTGTAAAATAGTTGTAATTACCGATGTTTTTCCCCAGCCAGTTTGAGAATAAAAATAAAGAATCTTCTTGTATTTCAGGACTTCTTTAATTTCTCCTCTCATATTATGGTTAATTATTATCTTTTCTTTTTGTTCGCCACTGTTCATGTTATTTCCTCTTCTTTCTTTGGAAAATGGTTTTTTATGCTTTTTTTAATTCGTACTTACTACATAACGAAAAATACAACCTACTAATGTAGATTGTATCATACTTTTTCGATTTTGTACCCACCCCAAAGGGTAGTTTATTATATAATTTCTTTAATTCCATACACTTCTTTCAATCTTTCATATTCTTTATTAATACTTAGAAGTATATTATTGTTACCTCCCATATTATCTGGATGATATATTTTAATTAGCTCTCTATACCTTTTTTTGAGACTCAAAAAATTATTAACACCATAAAAGAATATATTCGTATCGCAAGCAATTGGTTTGGTCTTCCCTCTATCTAATCTAAGGTTTTCTCTCTCTTTTTCAATATATGCCTTTTCCTTTTCGAGAGCATTTTTATCATCTGCAAAACGCTTTAACTCTCGTTCAAGTATCTTAAACTGTTTATCAAACAAAGCTTTATCCTTAGTAAGCTTCTGTTCCTTTATCATATTTAATCTATCATTTTCAGCTTTTAATTCCATAAGTTCTTTTCGTTCTTTTTCAAGTATCTTTTTAGTTTCTTCTATCTCCTGCTTTTCTTGTTGAATACGAACATTCTCAAGAAAATACCAATGTTTTAATTCATCTAAAGGATCGTCCTCTGTGTCATATATAAAGTTAACCTGGCTTTTCAAAGTTACACCTCACTGTCTGATTGAATTTCTAGGTTTTATTATAACAACAGAAATGACTTTATTCAAGTACTCCATGAATAAAGTCATTCAAATGTCATTCAAATTAGAATATTATTAATTATTATAATTCAACAATTGCTTTTTCTATAATAGCAACTGCTTTATCGCAATCTTCTTTAGTAAGAATAAGTGGTGGTACCATTCTGATAATATTATCACCAATCGCTGTAACCAGTAGCTTTTTATCAAAGCACCCATGTTTTACATCAATCGCAATCGGTTCTTTAAATTCGATTCCTACAAGCAAGCCCTGTCCTCTAACCTCTTTTATTCGTGGTAGTTTTTCTAATATACTCATAAAATATTTTCCCATTTCATCTGCATTTTCAGCAAGTTTTCTTTCAAGCAGCTGAGTAATCTGTGCATAAGAGGCAGCGCAGCAAACAGGATTTCCTCCATAAGTTGTTCCATGAGAACCTGCCGTAAATGCTTTTGACACTTCATTTATAGCACAAACGGCTGAAATAGGCATTCCGCCTCCCATTGCCTTAGCCATAGTAACTATATCTGGCTTTATTCCATAATGCATATAACTCATTACTTTTCCAGTTCTGCACCATCCTGTTTGTACTTCATCAAGCATTAATAAAATGCCTTTTTCATCGCAGAACTGACGAAGACCTTTCATAAATTCCATAGTAGCAGGGTGTACTCCTCCCTCTCCTTGAACTGGTTCAATCATAATTCCAATTGTATTTTCTGTACAAGCTGACTTAAATGATTCCAAATTATTATATTCAGCATATGTAAATCCAGGAAGCATTGGTTTTAAGCCTATCTGGCAGGCATTATCTGGCTGTCCTGTTGCGCTAAGGGCTCCATAGGTTCTTCCGTGAAAACTATTTTTTGCTGTTACAATCTGATATCTATCCTGTCCGTATTTTTCAACACCATACTTTCTAGCCATCTTAATCATAGCTTCATTTGCTTCAGTTCCTGAATTTTGATAAAATATTTTATCCATACCTATTGTTTCACAGATAAGCTTAGCAAGTAAAGTTTGTGGAATTGTATATGGGTAATTAAATGTATGTATAATGTCCTGTGCTTGATCAATAATTGCTTTTACAACAAATTCATTTCTGTTGCCTGCACTATTAACTGCAATACCACCATAAAAATCAAGATAAGAAGTACCATCAACGTCATATAGGTACATATCCTTTCTCTTGTTTTTTTCTTTTCGCTTCTAAGATACATAAGAATCTCATTATCAATACATTTTGATGCATATGTAACAAGCTTGTTGCCTTTAAGATTATCAAATGTATTCACAGCCTTGATTAGACCAATAGTACCAATTGATATGAGATCTTCAATGTCTCTGTCCATACTAATATACTTTTTTACAATATGCGCCACAAGTCTAAGATTACACTCTATCAGCATATCTTTTGCTTTCATGTCACCCTCTTTATATTTTTGCAGATAATATTTTTCCTCTTCCTGAGTCAGCGGGTTTTTAAATGTTTCCAAAAGAAAGCACCTCTTAGCGTATTTAATACATTTTATGTATCAAACTTGCCAGAAGTGCCTTTCCATATCAAATAAATAAACTAAATATTTTATTCCTCTTTTCTTCTTAAAATATCATACTTTTCAAGCTTCTCTCCCAAGTCAATATATAAGATTTGTTTAGGATGAGGTGCTGATTCTACACTATTTCCCTCACAATCTCTAATTTCCCTAACTTTAACAAAAAGATTAGTTCCATCAGGTTTCATAACCTCTATTTCTTCGCCTACACAGAATTTATTTCTCTGTTCAATCTTGTATAGACCATCATTATTAACTTCATCAATAATTCCTAAATATGTGTACTCTTTAATATAAGTGTTATTATCATAAATCTGTGTCTCTTCAGAGGGTTTTCCAAAGAAAAATCCAGTTGTATACTGCCTATAAGTACATTTGGATATCTCTTCTTTATAAAATGGTAATCTGCTTTTATAAAGTTCTTCACTCTTCTTAAAATCGTCAATAGCCATTCTATATGTTCTTGCAACAGTAGCAACATATAAAGCCGTCTTCATTCTTCCTTCTATTTTTAAACTATCTATTCCTGCATCAATAATTTCAGGGATATGTTCAATCATACATAAATCTTTAGAGTTAAAAATGTATGTTCCTCTATCATTTTCATATACAGGCAAATATTCACCTGGTCTGTTTTCCTCTACTACTGCATATTTCCATCTGCAAGGGTGCGTACATGCTCCCTGATTAGCATCTCTTCCTGTAAAATAATTACTAAGCAAACATCTTCCCGAATATGATATGCACATAGCTCCATGAACAAATGTCTCAATCTCTAATTCTTCTGGAATATTAGCCCTTATATCTTTGATTTCCTGCAATGACAGTTCTCTAGCTGAAACCACACGTTTTGCACCAAGCTTATGCCAGAACTTATATGTCATATAGTTAGTATTATTAGCCTGTGTACTAATGTGTAACTCCATATCAGGTAATATTTCCTGAGCAATGTTAAATATTCCGGGGTCAGCTATAATAAGAGCATCCGGATTCACCTCTTTAAGCTCCCTAAAGTATTCCTTAACACCTTCAATATCATAATTGTGTGCCAATATATTTGCTGTTACATAAATTTTTACGCCATGCTTATGTGCAAATTCTATTCCCTCAATCATATCTTCTTTTGTAAAATTCTTAGCTTTAGCCCTTAATCCATATACTTCTCCACCTATATATACCGCATCTGCTCCAAATGTTACCGCAATCTTTAATACTTCAAGATTACTTGCAGGAATCAGTAATTCTGGAAATCTATTCAAATCTCTCATAATAATGTTCACACCTTTCTATTTGCGAATGCTCATTGTAATTCCATCTCCAATTGGCACAATGGTGGTTGTAAGTTCTTCCATATTCTTAACCTGATAGAGATACTCGCGCATTCTACTATGGATTGTTCTATCACGCCTTGTAATTCCATATCTGGATTCAATAATATCTCCTTCCTGAAGAACATTATCGGATATTAGAATCCCTCCTGATTTTAATACTTTCATAACTTCAGGTAAAAAATTAATATATTGTGCTTTAGCGGCATCCATAAATACAAAATCATACTTATCTGTAAGATTAGGCAGAATCTCTAAGGCATCACCTTCTAAAAGAGTTATTACATTCTCTTTTCCAGCTTTTCTAATATTTGACTTAGCAATCGGTATTCTTTTGCTATAATTCTCTATCGTAGTTATAGTAGCACCACTTTTGATATTCTCACTCATTAAAATTGCCGAATATCCGATAGCTGTTCCAAGCTCCAGAATTCTGTCAGGCTGCTTAATAAGCAACATTACTTTCAAAAAGCTTTCCATTTCTTTTCGGATAATCGGCACATTTGTTTTAAGAGCTTCTATCTCTATTTCTTCGCAAATAGGGCTATTACTACGTTCGAGTGAATGTATATATGACACAATTCTTTCATTTACAATCATCTTACATAGTTCCTTTACTTATTCAACATTTTTATCATTCGCTGCATCTTCACGAGATACAGTAGTTGTTTCGTTTTCTTTTGTTGTAGTAGTTTCAGGCTCTCCTTCTTTTAAGACTTCAATAATCTTTTCAACACCCATCGATGTATTCAGCGTATAGTTTCCACTATAATACTTACCTTCATACAATGTTGTCTGAGCCATAAATGCCAAAGTATCATCTATTAATCCGTTGTCTTTTAAAATATTAGCAACTTCTTTAGTAGTTGCACCACTAGGAATGGTAACTTCAATATCTTCGCCATCTCCATCTGCAATTCCTTCGCCACTAAAAATTTTCTCTCCAAATGCAAAGCTTTTGCTTCCTACAAAATAGACTACGCCTACAAGCAGCAATATTACAACCATCTTAATTGAAATGTTTAATACTATCGATGATGTCTTCTTTAAGTTCATTCTAATAGCCATGCCTTCCTAAAGTCTAATTAATTCTATTCCACTTCCATAATAATCGGAAGTATCATTGGGTTTCTCTTCATTTTTTTCCACAAGAAATCGCTTAATGTATCTCTAACGACCATCTTGATTTTGCCCCAGTCTGAAATGTTGTTATCAACGCATTCATTAACTGCATCAGTAACCACTTCCTTAGCCTCATCCATAAGGTTTTCGGATTCTCTAACATACACAAATCCTCTTGATACAATATCTGGTCCTGATAAAACCTGATTAGTATACTTTTCAAGTGTCATTACGACGATAATTATACCATTCTCTGCAAGGTTTTGTCTATCTCTTAATACGATATTGCCAACATCTCCAACTCCAAGTCCATCTACTAAGAGCGCTCCAGCTGGAACTTTATCTACTACTTCTGCTGATTCGCAGTCAAGACTTAACACATCTCCTGAACTCATAATAAATATATTATCTTTATTAATTCCCATTGATTCTGCAAGCTCAGCCTGACCTTTAAGATGTCTGTATTCTCCATGAACTGGTATAGCATATTGTGGTTTAACTAATGAATATATAAGTTTAATCTCTTCCTGACACGCATGTCCCGAAACATGAGTATCCTGAAATATAACATTAGCACCTTTCATTGATAATTCATTAATCACCTTAGATACAGCTTTTTCATTACCTGGTATTGGTGATGAGCTAAATACTATTGTATCTCCTGGTTTTATTGTTACCTTACGATGAATAGATGCAGCCATTCTTGAAAGAGCAGCCATAGATTCTCCCTGACTTCCTGTTGTAATAAGAACAATCTGCTCATCTGTATAATTCTTCATTTCTTCAATATCAATCAGCGTTTTATCTGGAATATTAATATATCCAAGTTCTGAAGCTGTAGTAATAATATTTACCATACTTCTTCCTTCGACTATAACTTTTCTCTTGTATTTGTATGCTGTATTAATTATCTGCTGAACACGGTCAACATTTGATGCGAATGTGGCAATAATTATTCTATGCTTAACATTCTCTGCAAATATATGATCTATTGTTTTACCTACTGTCTTTTCTGAAGCTGTAAATCCTGGTCTAAGGACATTTGTACTATCACACAAAAGAGCAAGAACGCCTTTTTTACCCAGTTCGCCAAATCTTGCAAGATCAATCGAATCACCAAATACAGGTGTATAATCAATCTTAAAATCTCCAGTATGAACTACAACTCCAGCTGGTGTAAATATAGCTAATGCCGCTGCATCTGCAATACTATGATTAGTTCTTATAAATTCAATTCTAAAACATCCAAGATTAATTGACTGTCCATATTTAACTGTCTTCTTCTTAACTGACTTTTCAAGACCATGTTCTACAAGTTTACCCTCAATAATTCCTAAAGTAAGCTTTGTTGCGTATATTGGTGCATTGATTTCTTTAAGTACATAAGGTATTGCTCCAATATGATCCTCGTGACCATGAGTAATACATATACCTTTTATCTTATCTGCGTTATCTTTAAGATAGGTTACATCAGGAATGACAAGATCGATTCCTAACATTTCTTCATCTGGAAATGATAGTCCACAATCCACTATTATTATGCTGTCTTCATATTCAAATACAGTCATGTTCATTCCAATTTGTTCTAATCCACCAAGTGGAATAATTTTTAATTTTGAGTCTTCTTCTAGTTTCAAAATCATACCTCCATTTTCGTAATTTTATTTTAATGTTTATTATTTTCTTTTTTAGAGCTTCTACATTTATCACAGTAACCATATAATTTTACTTCATGATCCACCACTTCAAATCCCATCTTTTGCATAATACATTTTTCAAGGTTCTCAAGCAAGTCATCTTCAAACGAGTAAATACTTCCACATTCCATGCACACTAAATGATGATGATGATGACCAGACTGACATTCTTTATCAGTTGCAATCTCATATCTTACATATCCATCATCAAGGTTAATTTTATCAATTAAATTTAGGTCTAATAAGAGTTGAATTGTTCTATACACCGTAGCCAATCCAATCTCCGGATATTCGGTTCTAACAAGATCATATATCTGTTCTGCTGTCAAATGCTCATCACTGCTATTAGCGAGTGCATCTAATACAAGCACTCTTTGATTTGTAACCTTGAGTCCCTTTTCTTTGAGTATGTCTTTAAAATTACTCTGATTCATATTGATTTCCTCAGAAATTACTTTTGAATATCTACATCATCAAGAATCTCAGCAAAAATATCAGAAACATATTCGAGTTCTTTATCATCGTCAACCATTTCATAAATAGCTTCTGCATCTTCGCTCTTTGATAAATCTTTAAGAATATATGCATCTGCATCTTCATTTTCATCTTCATCCTCTGTTACAAGAAGATAATTCATTCCATTAATCTTAGTCTCTTCTACAACGAAGAATTCTACCTCTTCTCCTGTATCACTAATAGTAAATTTAACTTTCTCTGTCATGTTGTTTATTCCTTTCCGAATCAAGATATCCCTGCAATATGTATATCGCGGCAATCTCGTCTACATACTTATCTCTGTTCTCTCTTCTAATTCCTGCTTCCATCATAGTTCTGTGCGCTTCAACTGTAGTTAATCTCTCATCCCACATTACAACTGGTAATCCTGTACGACGCTCTAGAGTTTCTTTAAATGCAAGTGATTTTTCTGCTCTATCACCGATTGTTCCATTCATATTCTTTGGTAAACCTAATACAATCTTTTCTACTTCATATTCTTTTATAAGTTCTTCAATTCTAGCAAGACTTTTACGAAGTTTATTCTCTGATTCACGGCGCACTATCTCAATCCCTTGTGCAGTAATATACAAAGCATCTGATATTGCCACTCCAACGGTTTTTGATCCATAATCTAATCCCATTATTCTCATGTGATTTTCCTTTACTTTAGCTTATTATTAATATAGTAATTCAATGTCTCCTCAATAAGTTCGTCACGTTCAACCTTCATAATCAAGCTTCTTGCATTCTTATGACTTGTAACGTATGTAGGATCTCCAGACATAATATATCCAACTATCTGATTAACTGGATTATATCCTTTTTCAACCAATGCATTATATACATCTTCCAAAACTTTAGCTACTTCTATCTTCGGCTCCTGGGGTGCTTTAAAATATTGTGTATTATTAATATTGCTTAAATTGCTCATAAAATTCCTCATTTCCACGCTATTATTTCAGTATCAATCATTATCCGAACTTACCGTTGCATTAATAATATACCAAAAATTAGAATTCGGCAAGTAGTATTTCACTATTTAACAGATTTATAATATTTACTTCTAAGATTTTATTAATTATATCTGCTTCTGATTTTATAGCTACTTTCTGATATTCCATAGTATGACCTATAATAAATGTTTCTTCTTTAATTGTTACTTCTTCCTCAAATAACACAGTTTTTTTGCAGCCTAAAAGCTTTCTTTTGTAGTCTAAAGACATTTTTTCATTAAGTTCTAATAGTACATCACTTCTTTTAGCCTTAACCATATCATCAATCTGGTTCTCCATAACTGCTGCTTTTGTACCTTTTCTCTTTGAATATTTAAAGATATGCATCTCTGAAAAATGTACTTTTTCAAGAAACTCCTGAGTTATTTTAAATTCATCTTCTGTTTCACCTGGGAATCCCACTATAACATCTGTTGTAATGGCTGGATTTTGAAAATGTCTTCTTAAAATTTCACATTTTTCATAGTATTCATCTGGTGTGTATCTTCTATTCATACGTTTTAGGGTATCTGCGCAGCCACTTTGTAATGATAAATGAAAATGTGGACATACCTTTGTAAGATTAGTTATTTCAGAGACAAACTCCTCTGTAATTATTCCCTGTTCAAGGGAACCCAGTCTAATTCTTTCTATTCCTTCTATATCATTTATCTTAGTTATTATTGTTAATAGACTTACATTTTTTTCCTTTAGGTCAATGCCATATGAACTTAAATGAATTCCCGTCAACACTATCTCTTTAAACCCTTTTGCTGCAAGATTCTTTACTTCTTCAACAACGGACTCTTCACTTCTACTTCTTACTCTGCCTCTTGCATATGGAATTATACAATATGTGCAAAACTGGTTACATCCGTCTTGAATCTTAATAAATGCTCTTGTATGCTCTGTTATATCAACTAATTGCATTTCCTCATATTCACATTGCTTGCTAAGATCAATTATCGTTGTAGTTTCTTTATCATTATAATAGTCTTCAAGTATTTTAACTATTTCATTCTTCATATTATTTCCAACTACAATATCAATGGCTTCATCTTTTTTAAGGTCTTCTCCAGCAGCCTGAACATAGCAGCCAGTGGCAACAACTATAGCTTCTGGATTCATTTTTTTTGATTTGTGTAACATCTGTCTTGACTTTCTATCAGCTATATTAGTCACTGTACAAGTATTTATTATATATATATCAGCTCCCGGAGCAAAATTTACTATTTCATAGCCTGCTTCAAGTAACTGCTGCTTCATTACATCAGTTTCATAAGAATTAACCTTGCATCCTAAATTGTGTAAAGCTACTTTCTTCATTATTTCTCCATTTCTGTGGCTGAATCTCAGACACCTGTTTCTTTTATTGTTAAAGGTTAGTAAAATATTATTTTTTTATTGACTTTTATAGGCTTAAACTGTACTATATATACAGATGATTATTAACTTTTCATTTTTGAAAGTTAATTACATAATATATATTTAGGAGGGCAACTTTTATGAAAACAGTACAGATTTGTTTAAACTCTATCGATAAGGTAAAGGCATTTGTTAATGAGATTACTAAATTTGATGTGGATTTTGATTTAGTATCAGGAAGATATGTAATCGACGCTAAGTCTATTATGGGTATCTTCAGTTTAGACCTTTCAAAACCTATTAACTTAAACATTCACGCAGAAGATAATATCGAGCAGATATTGGAGATTCTTAAACCATATATCATTCAGTAATTACCTTAAGATATGGTGCTGTCACATTT
Organism: uncultured Lachnospiraceae bacterium; assembly: GCA_964572475.1. GTDB lineage: Bacteria > Bacillota > Clostridia > Lachnospirales > Lachnospiraceae > CAZNEZ01. The sequence goes on along the minus strand of CAZNEZ010000024.1, from coordinate 3,385 downwards.
GTGACAGCACTTTTTTTACATAATAGAAAATTATGCAGTAGCGTGAAACATTTAAGAAGAATGCTTCGCATTCTTCCAAGCGCTTGTGCCGACAAGCGCTTTTTTACATAATAGGAAATTATGCAGTAACAACTATCTTCTCTGTTGTTTCAATAGCTTCTTTCATAAGTTCTTCTATTTTTTCTTCAAGATGTGTTTCAGAACGCTTAATTATGTTAAGATTTGGCTTAGTAACAGGATGCTTAGCCACAAATATAGTACAGCAGTCTTCAAATGGGAGAATAGATGTCTCATAGGTATCAATTTTAAGTGCTATATCAACGATATCCTGTTTATCAAATGCTATAACAGGCCTATAGACTGGCATTGTACACACTTCATTAGTTGCTGCAAGACTCTTCATCGTCTGACTTGCTACCTGTCCTATACTTTCACCAGTAATGAGTCCAAGACAATCTGATTCTTTCGCAAAATGTTCAGCAATTTTCATCATATATCTTCTCATAATGATAGTAAGCTCGTCATGTGGACATTTTTCATGAATATATAACTGAATATCTGTAAAATTAACTACATTAAGATTAATAGGTCCTGAATATACCGCTACCTTCTTAGCTAAATCTATTACTTTCTGCTTAGCTCTCTCGCTTGTATAAGGAGGCGCATGGAAATATGTTGCATCAATCTGAACTCCTCTTTTAGCAATCATATATCCAGCCACAGGACTATCAATTCCTCCAGATAATAAAAGCATAGCTCTTCCCGCTGTTCCTATTGGCATTCCACCTGGACCTGGTATTACTATAGAATATATATTTATATGTTCTCTAATCTCAACATTAATCATTACCTTAGGATTATGAACATCAACTTTCATATTAGGAAAGTTATCTAGAATATACTCACCAAGCTGCATGTTAATTTCCATCGAATCAAGAGGATAATTCTTTCTTGCTCTTCTAGCACACACTTTAAATGTCATATCTGCTGATGGATGAACCGTCTCAATATAATTCTTAATCGTCTCACACAAGTCCTCAAAACCATGATCATAAATCTGTACTAGTGGGCATATTCCAACTATACCAAAAATCTTAGTAAGGGCATCTACCGTCTCGTCATAATCATATTCCGATAAAGTATCTACATAGATTCTTCCCGATACTTTATTAACCTTAAATTCTCCCTCAACTCTGTCAAGAGCTATTCTTATCTGTTTAACAAGTGCATCCTCAAATATATATCTGTTTTTTCCTTTTACGCCGATTTCGGCATATTTAATTAAAAATGCTTTAAACATTTTTCACCGTACCTTTCTAATAATTCTTTTATATTTTATATTGCTCTGTTATTTTAGTCTGTTATTTTAGTCTCTTATATAACCTTAACTTAGACAATAAATCATTAACATTTGAAATAGCATAATCTATCTCTTCTTTTGTTGTATCGAGACTGAAACTAAATCTTATAGTTGAATCAAGCAGTTCATTCTTAACTCCAATCGCCTTTAGTGTTCTACTAACTGCTGGTTTATTTGATGAACATGCTGAACCTGCTGAAACATATATCTGTCTGTCCTCCAGTGAATGAAGCATAACTTCACTTCTAACACCTTCAAAACTCACACTAACTATATGAGGCGCACTTTCTTTTCCTTTAGTGCTGTTAACTGTAACTCCTTCTATTTCTGTTATTTTATCTATAAAATAGTCTTTCAATTCATATATTCTTTCTATACGCTCTGTAAGATTATCATAAACCATCTCGGAAGCCTTAGCAAGTCCTGTAATTCCAGGAACATTTTCAGTTCCTGACCTCATCCCCTTTTGCTGTCCTCCACCAAAGATAATAGGTTTAATTTTAAGCCTATCCCTAATGTATAAAAATCCAATACCTTTGGGCCCATGAATTTTATGTCCACTAACTGAAAGTAAATCTATTTTCTGTCTCTTTGGATATATATTTAACTTACCAAATGCCTGAATTGCATCAACATGAAAAATAGTATCTGGTTTCTTTCTGGCAATGATTGAAGCAATATCGTCAATCGGTTCAACAGTTCCAATCTCATTATTTATATACATTATAGAAATCAATATAGTTTCATCGCATATTGATTCCTCTAGTTGTTTTAAATCAATCTTTCCATTTTTATCTACATTAAGATATGTAACTCTAAATCCCTGTTCTTCAAGGTATTTCATAGGATTAGATACTGACGCATGTTCTATACCAGTAGTAATAATGTGCATTCCTGACCTTTTATTTGCCATTGCGGTTCCAATAATTGCAATATTGTTAGATTCAGTCCCACCTGAAGTAAAAAGAATCTCCTTTTCATTTACCTTAAGTAACTTAGCAATGCTTTCTCTTGCAGCCTTAACATAGTTTTCAGCTTCAAGCCCTACTAAATGCATAGATGAGGGATTACCATAATCTTCTGTCATAGATTTAACTACAACATCCTTTACTTCATCATAAACTTTTGTTGTTGCAGAATTATCCAAATACGCTTTCATTTATTCTTGCCTTTCTATTTCAAACATCAGAACAGATAAAATCATCAGTCCTGCTGTCTCAGTTCTCAATATTCTTTTACCTAACGATATAGGCTTAACCATATTCTCTAACGCATAATCAACTTCATTCTCATCAAAGCCACCTTCTGGCCCAATGAATATGCCAACTCTCTGATTTTTCTTAACTTGCGCAACTGTTTCTTTAGTCTCAGTCATATCCTTAAAGTTTTCATAAGGAATAATATTAATATCGAAGTCTTTTGCATAGTTAACTGCTTCCTTAAATGACATAACATTACTAATCTTAGGAATTCTGGCTCTACGCGACTGTTTTGCAGCACTCTCTGATATTGCCTGCCATCTCTTAAGTTTTTGTTCTTCCTTCTTTTTATCAAGCTTAACAACTGCTCTTTTAGTAGCAACTGGAATTATCTCAAAAGCTCCCAATTCTACAGCTTTTTGTATAATCATCTCCATCTTATCACTCTTTGGCAATCCCTGAAAAAGATAGAATTCTGTAGGAAGCTCTGTTCCTTCATAATCAATATCCTGTATCTTGGCTTTTATTTCATCATTAGACACGGAGGCTATTATACAATAATAATCCTGTCCTTGTCCATTACTGATTAGTATTTCTTCATCTTCTTTCATTCTAAGTACATTTTTAATATGGTTCACATCTGAATCTATAATAGTTATATACTTTTCATCAATCTGAGATGGTTCTACAAAAAAATGATGCATACTGTTCTCCATTCTTTATCATATATTGCTTATTATATTGCTTAATATATATCGCTTATTACATATTGCTTATTACATATTGCTTATTACATATCGCTTATTACATATTGCTTATTACATAT
>CAZNEZ010000023.1:0-31433 GCA_964572475.1 uncultured Lachnospiraceae bacterium | reverse complement strand
TGCACAATATCAGATAATCAAGTATAGCGTTAATAATGAAAAATACATCTAAATAAATTACATATCTCATTTTCGCCTCCTAACCTCTGAACACTTAAGATTATACTTTAAGGCAAGTAAAAAATTTGTCATATTTACTGAATATTTCTATTTATTGATAGACAATTTATGCCTAAAATCGCAATTTAAATGTCAAAATTCGCCAATAGTTATTATGTTATTCCGTAAATCTAATGTTTTATGTTGCTGCATAATTTCATATAGAACGCACAAAGGACCTCAGACAAAATCTGAGGTCCTTACAATAAATATATTCACTTAAATTATAATCAATCCTTATGTCCGCGTCTTAAAAACTCTGGAATATTAATTGATTTAGGTTCTTTAGCTTCTGGCATCTTTGGTTGAATAAGATTAACATTAGGCTTAACTTGTCCAGCAGTACCCTCTGGAACCTGATATGAAGTCTTAGGTACTATCGGTTTTACCATCTGAGGCTGATAATTAAATCCCTTTTGCTGTGAAAATGAGGATGCAGAACCATTCTCTAAGCCAGTTGCAATTACTGTAATAGTACATTCATCTGGATATGTATCATCATATCTTGCACCAAATATAATGGTTGCTGAATCTCCTGCAAGATCTTGAACATAACTTGCTGATTCATTAGCTTCCATAAGACTTATATCACCTGAAATATTGATAATTACATGTGATGCATTCTCTATCGTTGTCTCAAGAAGAGGACTGGTAACAGCATGCTGAACTGCCTCACTTGCTTTGTCATCACCCTTAGCAGTACCTATACCAATATGAGCGATACCCTTGTCCTTCATTACTGTCTGAACATCGGCAAAATCTAAGTTAATAAGAGCAGGAACATTAATAAGATCAGTAATACCCTGAACTGCCTGCTGTAATACTTCATCTGCTTTCTTAAGTGCTTCCGGCATCGTTGTTCTTCTATCAACAATCTCTAAAAGTTTATCATTAGGAATAACAATAAGTGTATCAACACTCTCACTAAGTTTTGAAATACCACCTAATGCATTGTTCATTCTTGCCTTAGCTTCAAATCTAAAAGGCTTTGTAACAACACCTACTGTTAAAATACCCATCTCTTTAGCAACCTTAGCAACAACCGGTGCTGCACCTGTGCCTGTTCCGCCACCCATTCCACAAGTAACAAAAACCATGTCTGCGCCTTTAAGTGCTTGAGTAATCTCATCTATATTCTCTTCAGCAGCTTTCTCGCCAACTTCTGGCTGTGCACCTGCTCCAAGTCCTTTTGTAAGTTTCTCACCAATCTGTAATGCTGTAGGTGCTTTACAAAGTTTAAGAGCTTGTCTATCAGTGTTAACACCAATAAATTCTGCACCTGCAATGTTCTCATCTATCATTCTATTGACAGCATTATTACCGGCACCGCCTACACCTACTACTATAATTTTTGCCGCTGATTCTGCTTCATTTGTTGTAATTTCAAGCAAAGGTTTATCCTCCTTTAATACTACTTTATATTTTATTGTTGAATATTATCCAACTAACCTTACTTCACATAATAATAGAACTATATTAATTCCATATAAGTTCATATCTGGTTTATATTTAAATCATAAATTCATATCTATACAACTTAATTTTTCACCTTATTATATAATATCTTCAATCGGAGAAATAATCAACTAGTTTTTACATATTTTATGAACTTTTTTTAAGCGTGTATCCAGTTCCACTTTCATTGTAGTCTTTCATATCCAAAGTTCCCTTAACATCTTTAAGATTAGGATAAATATCTCTAAGATCTGCCATTTTATCATTCATGTCTGTATTATCGCCAAGTTCAACTTTAACATCACCAATATACAAGATAAAATTGCGTTCTCCATCAATATTAATCTTTGAAACACCTATCTCATATTTTTCAATCAGCTGCGTTAAATCTAATAGATATCCAAATAATTTTGTATTCTCAAGCGGTATCTTATCATGTAATACAATATAATCAAAATCGAGGCCTGTAATAAGTGGAATATTCGGAAGTACCTTATCTGAGCTTTCTACCACAAGACCGTCCTTATCAAAGTACATATTAGTACCCATATATGTAAGATATCCAACAACACTCTTTTCATATATTTGAACAGTTATCTCATTATAGCTGTTAAATGATATATCATAAGTTTCCACAAATGGTATTGTCTTTTTATCTGAGAACTTACTCTTTAAAAAAAATATAATTGGATTCCTATCATATTTTTCATCAAATAAATAGTTTTCAATCTCACTATCTTCATTCCTTGTTGAATCAATAATATTAACTTTTGTTATCTTCTGCATTGCTCCAATAATAACTAGTACTGCAATAAGTATAACGATAGGTAATATAATGTATCTCTTTTTCATTTTCTCCATTCATCTGCCCTGTCTAATCTTTTTCTATAATATCTGCACCTAACGAATTAAAGCACATTGCTATATCTTCATAGCCTCTGTTTATATGCTCACTTGCTCTTACTGTAGTGACTCCTTCACACATCATACCTGCAATAACAAGTGCTGCACCTCCTCTAAGGTCTGGAGCTGTAACATCGCCAGATGTTAGCATATTAACTCCTTTGATTCTAACTCTTTTAGGATTCTCTTTAATTATATCAGCGCCAAGCTTATTAAGTTCATCTACCACTAAGAATCTATTTTCAAATATATTCTCCTTGATTCTGCTTGTTCCATCTGCCGTTGATAACGCAACCATAAGCTGTGACTGCACATCTGTAGGAATCCCCGGAAATGGACTTGTTTCAGCAAGTGGAATAGCCCTAATACGTCTATTCTTCTTTCTAATAAGTGTTATTGAACTCTCATCTGTTATTATATCACAACCCATAGCTAAAAGTATCTGATTTACCTCAAATAAATCCTTTGAAATAATATTTTCTACTCTTACACTACCGCCTACCGATGCTGCAGCTAATAAAAATGTAGATGCTACAATTCTATCACCATTAACTCTATACTTAGCTCCATGCAACTTGCTAACTCCAAAAACTACTAGTCTGTTACTCCATATTCCATTTATAATTGCACCCTGCCTAATTAAAAATGTGATTAATTCAGCGATTTCAGGTTCAGTAGCTGCATTTTCAATAATTGTTACGCCCGGTGTGCATACAGATGCAAGTAAAATATTCTGAGTAGCACCAACGCTTGGGAATCTCAGAATAACGTTATCTCCACGACTTGAATACGCATCTGCCACAATATTCTTATCATCCTCTATTATATCTATATTAAGATCTTCAAAACCTTTTATATGTATATCAATTGGGCGTTCTCCTATAGGACAGCCTCCCGGATATGCTACTACAGCTTGCTTACATCTACTTATAAGTGCTCCTAAAAATATAATTGAAGACCTGAGTTTTCCTGTATATTCATATGGTATGCTGTTACAATTAATATCACTTGTATCAACAGTAAGCTCATTTCCATCCCATTTAGTTTTTCCGCCTAAATGTTCTATAATTGATATTGTATCGTACACATCAGTAATACGTGGACAATTATCTATTTTTGAAATTCCTTCACCAATAATCGTTGCTGCAAGTATTGGCAGCACCGAGTTTTTAGAACCTTGAACGGAAATAGTTCCATTAAGTTCACTTATACCCCTAACCTCATAACTTCCCAATTCTATTCCCCCAGAACACTTCATATTTTAATTTATTCAGTCTGCCTGTTTGATGTTCCTTGAAACAGAAAGCACTATACCCATTTCAGCCAACAGGAAAACAACCGAAGTTCCTCCATAACTTATAAACGGTAAAGTTACACCTGTATTTGGTATAGAATTCGTAACAACTGCAATATTTAAAATTACCTGGATAGCAATGTGTGCCATTACACCTACAACTATGAGTGAGCCAAACAAATCAGGTGCATTTGAAGCAATAATCATGAACCTCCAAATCATGAACAGGAATAAAAGTATTACTGCCATCCCCCCAAAAAGTCCTAATTCTTCACAAATTATCGTAAAAATCATATCATTTTGTGCCTCTGGAACAAATCCTAATTTTTGCACACTCTGGCCAAGACCTTTTCCAAATAATCCTCCAGAACCTATTGCATATAGTGCCTGTAAGATTTGATATCCTCCCTCCTGAGAATATACTTCTGGATTAAGCCATGCCATAATTCTTCCCATTCTGAATCTTTCCGCATAAATAAATGCACTAATTCCCGCTACTCCTACTCCACCTACAATTACAAATTGGAGGTATTTAGGACTCGCAACAAATAGCATTACCACACCTATTCCTGCAATAATAATAGCTGAACTAAGATTCTTTGTAAAAATAGCAATACAAACAACTGGAATTATTACTAATATAAACAGCTTTACTAATGTCTTAAAACTCTTAATCTTCTTACCTGATTTACTAATTATGTATGCCATAAATACTATAAGTACAACTTTTACGATTTCAGCAGGCTGGAACTGCACACCTATTGAAATCCACCTTCTTGCTCCATTGTATTCAACTCCCAATGGTGTAAGCACAAGTGCAACAAGAAGTATTGAAAATGGATATCCGATTATTGCCAGAGATGGTAATCTGTGATAATCAAATAATGCTACCGCTCCCATTACAATAATTCCAAGTATGGTAGACTGTATTTGTTTATAAAGATAGAATGTAGATGAGCCTGTCTTAAGTTGTGCATTATATGAACTCGTACTATAAAGCATTACAAGACCAAAGCACAATAAGAAAATTATAATAAACAATAAGCTATAATCAAAATAATTCTTATTCTTCTTTAACATTTTTCCTTTTGTTTCTGACTGCCTCATGCTTACCTCCATTCCTGTTCATCTATAACTGATTAACATATTCTTTAAATAATTTTCCTCTTTCTTCATAGCTTTTAAACATATCCCAGCTTGCACATGCTGGTGATAATAGAACCGCATCCCCTGAAACTGCATTCTTAGCTGATTCCTTAACAGCTTCTTCTAAGCTTTCAACCATTACAATATTAGTGTAATTGTACTTCTTAGCTGTCTCAGCTATTTTATATTTAGTCTTTCCAAGAAGAACTAACATTTTAATCTTCCTGCCAAAAACCTTAATCCAATCATCATACTCTGAACCTTTATCATAACCGCCTGCTATCAGTATTGTAGGTGATGACATAGCTTCAATTGCCTTAATTGATGCATCTGTATTTGTTCCTTTTGAATCATTATAATATATTACTCCATCTTTAGTTGTAACATATTCAATTCTATGTTCAACCGCATTAAAGTTCTTTATTGTCTCTCGAATTATATCAAATGGTACCTGCATATTAACAGACATAACTATGGCCGCCATAACATTTTCAACATTATGAATACCTACAAGTTTCATTTCATTTACTTTACAAATAAGTGTCTCTGTTGTTCCATCATTGTACATAATCTCATCTCCAATAAGATATGCACCCTTACTAAGTTTTGTTTTACTACTAAAAAATATAACATTAGTTTCAACATCTCTTGCTAACATTCTAAGCATAGAATCTTCATAATTAAGTACACAGATATCATCTTTACCTTGATTCTTTGTTATGCTCATCTTAACTGCTGCGTAATTAGTCATTGTTTTATGCCTGTTAAGATGATCTGGCGTAATATTAAGTACCGCTGAAACTGCTGGTTTAAATTTATCTATTGTCTCAAGCTGAAAACTGCTAATCTCCGCAACCACAACTGAATCATCATTTGTATCAAGAGCAACAGTTGTATAAGGAGTTCCAATATTGCCTACCACAAATGTACTCTTATAATAGTTCTCCATTATAGCACCTGTAAGTGCTGTTGTTGTAGTTTTTCCATTTGTTCCTGTAATTGCAACAACTCTTCCTTTTCCAGCTCTATATGCAAGCTCAACTTCACCCCATATTACAATTTTACGTTCCATAAGTCTTTGAACAAGTGGAATATCCATTGGTATTCCAGGGCTTACAACACATATACTAAAATCATCTAATTTCTTATCATCTATATCTCCAATAAGTACATCTACATTATCGGCATCTGTTGTTTTAGCGAATCTACTCTTTATTTCCTGAGCATTAAGTTCTTTATTGGAATCACTAATTGTAACTTTTGCTCCCACTTTATATAATAAATCAACTGCTCCAATACCACTTATACCAGAGCCTATTACTAATACTTTTTTGTTCTTTAAATCCATTTTTTCTCCAATCCTTCTTTTACATCTTTACATTGCAATATATGCAACAAGGCACAATAATGCTGTAATTATAGAAAAGCAAGTTACAACTCTTGTTTCTGACCATCCACACAATTCAAAGTGATGATGAATTGGTGCCATTTTAAAGAATCTTTTGCCATGTGTTGCTTTAAAATATAATACCTGAATTATTACAGACATTACTTCCACAAGATATATAATAGCAACTATAAGTAAGAATATAGGCATTCTAAGTATAAATGCTGTAGCAGCCACAAAACCACCTAAAGCCAGCGAGCCTGTATCCCCCATAAACACTCTTGCAGGATATACATTAAATAATAAAAATCCCAGTAATGCTCCCACTACTGCACCTGTTATAGGCTCTATTCCACTCTGAGTTGTTATTGCTATACAGGTAAAAAATACCGCAATTATAACTGTTACTCCAGATGCAAGACCATCAAGCCCATCAGTAAAATTAGCTCCGTTAACAGTACCAATCATAGCAACAAATAGCATAGGAATAAACAAAGCTCCCATATCCATCATCTTACCATCTGAAAAAGGTATAATAACAGATGTTCCTATATCCGTATAATTAAGAAAATAGTAAGCAAATATTCCTGTAATAATAAACTGTCCAAGCATCTTCTGCCACGCTTTTAATCCGAGATTTCTTTTCATTACTACCTTAATATAATCATCTAAAAAACCAATGAGTCCAAATCCTAATGTTACAAATAGTATAGGAATAATTCTAGGATAATCCTTCATAAAGAATAGTGAGGTAACTACAATACTAGTCAAAATAACCAGCCCGCCCATAGTTGGCGTTCCTGATTTCTTTTGATGCTCCTTTGGGCCTTCATCTCTGATATATTGTCCAAACTTCAATCTCTTAAGAAATGGGATTACTATTGGACATAAAATGACACTTATCGCAAATGCCAGTATTATTGACATAACTATCTTTGTTTCCATATTTCCGCTCCTATCGGCTTTCGCCATTTAGTATTTTATTGCGTATATTAGTATAATATCAAATTTGAGATTTATCAATTACTTTATTAAATAAGGTAATATGTTTTCAAATAGAACCTTTATTACTGGTGCTGATACCGTACCTCCATAATATACGCCTTCTGGTTCATCAACTATACAGATTGCTATAACCTGTGGATCATCTGCTGGTGCAAAACCTATAAATGAGGAAATGTACTTACATGCACTTCTTGGCAATTTCTGCGATGTTGCTGTCTTACCACCAATCCTATATCCCTCTATATATGCTTTATTACCTCCGCCTTCTGATACTACTTTCTCAAGCATGTATTTCATTGTCTCGGAAGTTTCTTTTGAAATAACTCCAGAAACAGTCTCATACTCAAACTCTTTTATAACATTGCCATCACTATCACACACTTTTGTCGCAAAATGTGGTGTAACCAAAGTTCCACCATTAATTACACAACTAGCTGCACGCAAAAGCTGTATAGGTGTTATCTGAAACGACTGTCCGAATGACATAGTTGCCAGTTCTACCAGTCCTATATCTTCCAGTTTATGCATAATGGTTGATGCTTCTCCAGGCAAATCTACGCCTGTAACTCCTAGTAATCCTAGTGCCTGCATATATTTGTAATAATTTTCAGCACCTACCCTAAGTCCTACATCAATAAATACAGGGTTGCATGAATTCATAGTGCCTTGTAAAAAGGTTTCAGAGCCATGACCAACTACTTTAGCACATCTAATCCTTCTATCCTCCACCACCCTATAACCAGGGCAGGAAAATGTACTGTCCATTGTAACAACACCTTCTTCAAGACCGGCAGCTGCCGTAACTATCTTAAATGTAGAACCCGGCTCATATGTGTCATTTATACAGTTATTTCTCCACATTTTATTAAGAAGATTTTGCATTTCTTCAGAACTAACGTCCTCTGTGAGATCGTAATTAAGAGTAGAAAGTTCGTCTGACAGAACCTTAATTACTTTTTCCTTATCTGTAACCTGATTATAAATAACCGATATTGTACAGACAGTTTTATTTGTCGCAATTATCGTACCATTTCTGTCAAGTATTTCACCTCTTGCAGCTTTTATATCTCTTTCTCTTTCCTGAATCTTCGTGGCTTTATCTATATAATAATCCGATTTTAGAACCATTATGTAAAATAATCTTACGATTAATGCTAATGAAAGTGCCGCTACCACAAATGTAAACAATACTATTTTCTTTCTATTATATGTTTTACTTCTATACATAAAATAACCTCATAATCAAATATATCTATTATATTAGTTATGAGATTATTCTTATATTTATGTCAGACTAATTAGATTCATTTGAAAAGCCTCCTGAACCATAGCTTTCATCAGTAGTATCAGTATTAGTATCAGTCGATGCAACATCATCAACAGAAGTAAATACATTCATATATGGCAGCACTTCTGTCATTATATCTTTAAACACTCCAGATGCTATAGATGCTGAAGCGCCTTTAACATTAGGTTCGTCTACAATTACATAGCATATTACTTGTGGTGTATCATATGGAGCAAAACCCATAAATGAAACAACATATTTATCTTCTCCTCTAGGAAGTTTTTCAGCTGTACCTGTTTTACCAGATATTTCATATCCTTCAACAGAAGCAGCCTTACCAGAACCACCTGTAACACATAACCTCATAGATTCTTTAAGAATATTAGATGTGGACTGTGTAACTGTCTGTTTAACAACATTTTTGCCAATTGACTCAATTACACCGCCTTGTGAATTAAGAACGGTTTTAACAATATGTGGTTCATAATAATTACCACCATTTATAATTGAAGCAAATCCTGAAACCATTTGAATCATAGTAACATTAAAGTTCTGGCCAAATGAATTGGTTGCCAAATCAGTAACTCCCATATCTTTAGAAGTATGTAATAGTCCTTCACAGCTAGCCTCTCCTGGAAGGTCTACACCAGTCTTACTACCAAAGCCGAATCTCGTCTGATATTCACAAAATATCTCTGGTCCCATCTTATCTGCAATCTGCATTATTGCATCATTACATGATTGCGCAAGAACTTCCTTCAATGTCAATGTTCCATGTCCCGTTGTCTTATGACATTTAATTCTCCAACCGCCAACTTCTTCAAATCCATCACAAACATATGTGTCTACTAGGTTAATTTTATTTTCTTCCAATGCAGTTGCAACCGTAAATGGTTTAATTGTCGAACCAGGTTCATAAGTATCACTTATACAGTAATTTCTCCAGATTTTATTATAGGCATCTATTGTTTCTTCATCTGTCATAGCACTTATCTGCTCTGTAGTGTAGAATTTTGTAAGGTCCCTTGGATTATTAAGATCGTAGCTTGTATTACTTGCCATTGCATATATTTCACCATTATTAGGGTTCATCAATACAACTCCTACATTCTTAGGTGTATATATCTCAACACATTCCTTAATATGTTTTTCAACTATACTTTGAATATTGTAATCAATAGTTGAGATAATAGAATATCCATCATCTGCATTTTTAATTATTTTTTCCATATTATTGTCATTATTTACATATCCATATTCTCTTCCATCAGTTCCATTTAGATATGAATTATAATATCCTTCAATACCCCAGTTTCCAACATTTCCAGCGTCTACAAATCCTATAAGGCTGCATGCAAGTGATGAGAACGGATATTTTCTCTCATATTCTTCTTCAAACCAAACGCCCTTAATATTGCTGTCATCATTCATTAACTTCTGAAATTCTTTTATTTCATCATATGTAAGTTTTTTTAATTGTACAACATAGCTACTTGTACTTTTCTGGCTAATCAATGTCCTAAGGTCGCTTTCTACTAATTGTGGAAAGCATTTTATCAGAGCGGATACTGTTTTATCCAGATACTTTTCCGAATCTGTAAGCATAATTTTGGGATCTAATACAAGATTATAGACCTTAATACTGGTTGCAAGTGTCACGCCATTTCTATCAGAAATATCACCTCTTTTGTATGGTAACGTCTTCGTACTATATTGCTGCTGAGCAAGTACCTTTACCGTATAATTATCACCCTTTGTATTATTTATATACATCAATCTCATTCCCAAGGAAAATAAGCCTATGATAATAGTAATAAATACTACCATAAGCTTCTTTTTCATCTTGTAGTTGAATTTGTATGCCGATTGCTCTTTTTTACTCATAAGTTCTACCTATTTTCTACTCTTTAGGAATATCAGAATACTGCTTCATATATTCATTTTCAGACTTATTATAAAGCTGAACCTGATCCTTAGTGGCTCTGACCATTCCAAGTTCCTCAGTTGCTATCTTATAAATATTATCAAGGTCAATATAACTATTAACAGTATAATCCAATGAGTCATTCTGAGATGTCAATGTATCAATGCTCTGTTGAATCGCTTTAATACTATTAGTTTTTTCTGTAATCTCTGTTTGTAATTTGAGGTAATTAACGCATAGCATAACGCTTACTATTGCAGCAACAGCAAGAAAAGCTACATAACCTCCATTCATGCTAAGTGCTTTTTCTCTATTTCTATATGTAACGCTATTAGCTTTAACTCTTTTATTATCTACATATGTTCTTGGTTGTCTTTGTTCTCTTCTTTCAGGAACTTCTGCTATTTTACGAACTGTATTACCATCTGTATAATAAGAATATTTTTTTTCCATAAATATTTTCCTTCCTTGGATTATTCTTCAGAGGTCTTTTCAAACACTCTTAGTTTCGAGCTTTTTGCCCTTCTATTCTCATCGATCTCCATATCTGATGGAATTATTGGTTTTCTCGTTACTACTTTACCCTTTGACTTGTTTCCGCATACGCAGACTGGAAAATTCTTAGGGCATGTGCATGGATCCTCATTATTTCTAAATTTGTTTTTTACTATTCTGTCTTCTAGTGAATGAAATGTTATTATGCTAAGTCTTCCCTGTGGATTCAGGTAATTAATCATTGTATCTATTGAATTCTCAAGTACTTCAAGTTCTTTGTTAAGTTCAATTCTAATTGCCTGAAATGTCTTCTTAGCAGGATGACCGCCATTCATTCTAACTTTCATTGGGATTGCTGCTTTTATAACCTCTATCAGCTCTCCTGTAGTAGATATCTCTTTTATACCTCTTGCCTGTACTATGTGTTTTGCTATATTCTTAGCGAATTTATCTTCTCCATAGTCTCTTATTATTCTAAACAGTTCCATCTCACTATAGCCATTAACGATGTCTTTAGCTGTAATATCACTGTCTTTGTCCATTCTCATATCAAGAGGGCCATCCTCCTTGTATGTAAATCCTCTCTCTACTGTATCAATTTGATATGACGAAACTCCTATATCTAAGAGAATCCCATCAACTCCAGTAATATTAAGACTCTTCATTACTTCATTAAAATTACTATAATTATTCTTTACTATTGTAATATTAACTTTTCCTTCAAAATCTTTTAATCTCTCGGAAGCTGCCTTAATAGCATCTTCGTCCTGGTCTATTCCAATAAATCTGCCATTAGGCCCAAGCTTTTTACAAACTTCATATGCATGTCCTGCTCCACCAAGAGTACCATCAACATATATTCCATCAGGCTTTACATTTAAACTATCTATTGTCTCTTCAAGTAATACTGATTTGTGTTTAAATTCCATGCTTTAGCCTTTCTTTTTAGATTTTAGATTCCTAGTCCCATCTCAGCCATATGTTCAGCAATCTCATCCATATCTTCATATGTTGTATTGTCTTCCCATCTTGACCTACTCCATATTTCAACTCTGCTTGCAACTCCGACTAAAACAACATCCTTTTCTAATCCTGCAAAGTTCCTTAGTACTGAAGGTAATAATATTCTTCCCTGCTTGTCCACCTCAACATTGGCAGCACCTGCTAAGAAGAATCTGGTAAACTTTCTGGCATTCTTATCCGCTACAGGCAATGCAGTAAGTTTCTCTTCAAACTTCTGCCATTCTGCATCAGGGAATACGAATAAACATCCATCTAATCCTTGAGTTACGACGAATTCGTCTCCAAGCTTTTCTCTGAACTTAGATGGGACTATCACTCTGCCTTTAGTATCTATTGAATGATTGTATTCTCCCATAAACATTTGCTGCACCTTCTTTTCTACCACAATCTACCACTGTAGACCACTGTTTACCACTTTTCACCACTTCTTGAAGTAATAATACTCCATAAAGCAAAAAAAATCAAGCATTATGCTTGATTTTTTTTACTTTATGGAAAATTATTTAGTAACATAAAATATTAAAGAAGAACTGCAATGCAGTTCTTCTAAATACTTGCTCTTTTTAGTTAATTATCATGTGAATCAATATACTCATTAATCAGTAAATCCATTTCCAGACTTGCCTGATATAGCTCATCTTCTTCACTATGTCTAATCACTAGTAAATTAAGCTTCTCTCGAAGTTTTTCAATTTTGACATCAAGTTCTTCCACAGTATCACTCCTCTACTCGTGTTTCCCCAACGCGTTAAGTTAAACTGTATTGCTACAAACTACAATTGTTTCTTAATCCTTACTCTCTTAATAACAAGAATAGTAACTACAGCTATAACTATAGATACCGATAACACCTGTGATACCGGTAAATTAATCATAGGAAGCATTAATTGATCAGTGCGCATACCTTCAATTATACTACGACCTAATGCATATCCACCTATGTACCATAAAAAAACTTCTCCGTCATATTGCTTTTTCTTTCTAAAAATCATAATAATTATAAGCAATATTAAATTCCATAATGACTCATACAAGAATGTTGGCTGAACCTGAATAAATCTGGTTCCTTCAATATACGAAACACCACTTTGTGGCGTAATATTTACTATTCCATCATTCGTATTAATCTGCATAGCCAATAACCCATTGGAATTGCCGCCATATGCCTCTCTGTTAATAAAATTACCCCATCTTCCAATAATCTGTCCTAAGATTAGTCCAAGACATGCTGTATCAAGCACTTTAAGAAAGTTCATATTCTTGATTTTGGAAATTACTAAAGCTGTAAGAATACCTCCGATAATTCCACCATAAATAGCTAATCCACCATTTCTTAAATTGAAAATGTCAGGCAAGTTATCCTTATAATAATCCCATTGAAAGATAACATAATATATCCTTGCTCCTATAATAGCAAATATAACTGAATACAATGCCAAATCAATATAATCATCAATCTTTTGTCCTGTAATCTTTGCTTCACGAAATGCAATAAGCATTCCTGCCAGTATTCCTATTCCTATGATAATTCCATAAAAAGCAATATCCAATCCGAATATATTTATGCTTGTTTTTAAATCATTAATAGTAATACCCAGATTAGGAAATCGAATACTAACTTCACATAACATTTGTTTTCTCCTTTCTATCGACTTATAAATACATTTTACACTCTAAGGTCTTAAAATGCAATGAAATTAAGTCTCTATATTGCGTCAAGAAACGACAATTTTAGTCAAAAAAATGTCGTTTACTATATAACTGCTATACATATTATAGATAAATTTGCACTTTATATTTACATAAAAATATGATAGACTAATGTAGTTAAAAAAGTTTAATTAAGTTATGCTATGCATAATTACTGCTTGCCCATATATAGGGCGAGAATCATCTCTCTTGAGATATTATTATATATTGTAGTTTATTTTGCTACATAAGAAAGAGGTTTATCAAATGAAATTAGGAATCGTTGGATTACCAAATGTTGGAAAGAGTACATTGTTTAATTCGCTTACTAAAGCAGGCGCAGAATCGGCAAACTATCCATTCTGTACTATTGATCCTAACGTAGGAATTGTTACTGTTCCAGATGAACGATTAACTCTTCTTGGTAATATGTATGATTCAATTAAAGTAACTCCTGCTGTTATTGAATTTGTAGATATTGCTGGTCTTGTTAAGGGTGCTTCAAAAGGTGAAGGTCTCGGGAATCAGTTTTTATCAAACATTCGTGAAGTTGATGCAATTGTTCATGTAGTAAGATGTTTTGAAGATACCAATGTTATTCATGTTGAGGGCAATGTTGATCCTCTCAGGGATATTGAAACAATTAATCTTGAATTAATTTTCTCAGATATTGAGATTCTTGATAGACGAATTGCAAAGACTTCAAAAGGTGCCAGAAATGACAAAACTCTTGCCAAAGAGTTGGCCTTACTTGAAAGTCTTAAAGCTCATCTTGAAGAAGGTAAGCTTGCAAAAAGTTATGAACTTAGTGATGATGAAGATGAGAAATCATGGTTTGCAGAATATAATTTACTGACAGCTAAACCAGTAATCTTTGCTGCCAATGTATCAGAGGATGACTTAGCTGATGATGCTGTCTCTAATCCACATGTAAAAGCTGTCAGAGATTATGCCAAAGCTGAAGGCTCAGAAGTATTTGCTATATGTGCACAGATTGAGCAGGAAATTGCAGAGCTTGATGATGATGAAAAGTCTATGTTTCTCGAAGATTTAGGTCTTAAGGAATCTGGTCTTGATAAATTAGTTCGTGCCAGCTATCATCTTCTTGGACTCATCAGTTACTTAACAGCTGGTAAAGACGAGACACGTGCATGGACTATCAAGCAAGGAACTAAAGCACCTGGGGCCGCTGGTAAAATCCATACAGATTTTGAAAGAGGATTTATTCGTGCTGAAGTTGTTAATTATCAGGATCTTTTAGACTGTGGCTCATATGCTGGTGCAAAAGAAAAAGGTCTTGTTGGACTTGAAGGAAAAGAATATGTTGTAAAAGACGGAGATGTAATACTATTCCGTTTCAATGTATAATAAACGTATAACCATTAATCAATGCACCAAAACAATTAAATAGTACTTCCAAAAAAATGTTTGCAATAGCAAGCATTTTTTTGTTTTTAAATACATATTGCATTATGTAACAGATTGTTACATTTTTCTACATTCAATATTTTTTCTCTTTGTGTTAAGTTTTAAGTTTCTACATAATTTAATTGATATAATCATAACATAATTTTTAGATTTGATTTTGTAGGAAGGAAATATTTATGCAAAAGAATATAATTGGTTTATCTTTACTCGATTATAGAACAAGGAATGATCTTACTCAGCAAAGGTTATGTAACCTTCTCAATATAAACCGAACTAGTTATTCATATTATGAAACTGGTAAACGTGAACCTGATATTACTGTTCTCAAAAAGCTAGCTAATTTCTATAAAACCTCAATAGATTCTTTAGTAGGTAATACAGTTAATATAGCTAATATATCTGAAGGCACTCCTCCATATGGTTCTGACTTTTATAAAGACTGCCACGAACTACTGTTAAATCTCAAGAAGAAGAAAGTTGTTCCCTCTGATTTGATTAATTACTCTAAATCTGAGTTTGAATTATTTCACTCTATTCACAATCTGTCTATTGAAGATTATAAAGAAATTGAACTTATCGTTAAGTACAAATCTTCCAAATCCGTGAATGTAAACAAGTAGGACAGATAATCATTAATTGATTATCTGTCCTACTTGTTTGTTACTGCATGATTTGCTAATCATATAAAAATAGCATCATATACTTAACTAATATAAAGAATCTAATATTTCAAAATAATTCTCAAATGTCTTAGCGCAACATCCTGGATTATCAATTACTATTCCTTCTGTTACAAGTCCAATAATTGAAAATGCCATTGCCATACGATGGTCATTATAAGTATTAATAGTTGCAGACTGTGGCACTCCTGGATAAATCTTAATAAAGTCGCTGCCTTCAACACATTGTATTCCCATACGTTTAAGTTCCGTTGCAATAGCTGATAATCTATCTGATTCCTGAAGCCTAATATGTCCAATATTTCTAATCGTAGTAGGTGAATCTGCAAATATTGCAAGCGCTGCTAATGTCATCGTCTGATCCGAAAAATCATTCATATCTACATCAACACCCTTTAATGTTCCCCTTTTAGGTCCTTTTACAATTATACCCTGTTCACTATCCGTAACTTGGCATCCCATATTTTCAAGAACATCAAGAAATTTGATATCACCTTGAACAGATGAAAAATGTACATTATTAACTACAGTGCTGCCACCAGTAAGTGCTGCCATAGCATAAAAATAATCAGCAGCCGATGCGTCTGGTTCAATCTGATAGTCCATTGTCTTATAACATGCGCCTTTATCTACAACGTAATCATTACCATCAAATCCAACATTAATACCAAATTCATCCATCATCTCCATAGTAATCTTAATATATGATCCAGCCTTTTTAAGGCTGGTAATATGAATCTTAATTCCTTCCTTGCAAAGAGGTGCTGTCATAAGCAATGCGCTTAAAAATTGAGTACTGCTGCTTATATCCAGATTAACTTTTTTATGTCCAGTCGAATTATTACCAATTGTAACTGGTAAAACGTCTCTTCCTTCGTATTCAATTGAAGCTCCTAGCTCCTCTAAAGCGTCCATAAGTGGCTTCATAGGCCTCTTACGCATCTGTTCTGCTGCATCAATGTAATATTTACCTTGTGATAATCCTAACATAGCTGTTAAAAACCTTGCTGCAGTTCCAGCATTTCCAACAAATATATTAGCCTCCTCCTTTGGTATCTTTCCACCACACCCTACAACCGTAACAATTTTATTAACTTCATCTATCTCAATATCAAATCCAAGTTGTTCAAGACAATTCAGAAAATGTCTGGAATCATCGCTAAATAATACTCCCTTTAGCCTGCTCTTTCCATCTGCCATTGAAGCCATTAAAAGTGCCCTATTGGTAATACTCTTAGAGCCAGGCACGGTAACATTAATATTAAATTTGTCTGAACTGTTAAAAGTCTTAACGGTATAAGTATGTTCTTTCATCTGTAACCTCATTCCTGTTTAGTTGTTATCTGCAAACCTACTACTATTCTATATCTGGTTATTTATCTGCAAATTCACTAACCAGTTCATATATTTGTATTTTAAGTTGATCTGAAGCATCTATGCCTATAAATCTACAGCCATATAATGTTTCATCCTCTCCAAGATTCTCCATTCTGACTATTTCAACTACAGTTTCAAATGTATCCTTAGTCCAAAGAATCAGTTCTGCATCATAATATGTATTAAGTTTCAACTCTTCCCCTGACTTGAATCCAATACCATCTTTTGATACATTTACAAGCTTAACGTTAAATGACTCCTTATTAAGTCCTGTTAAATCCTTGTCATTCTGTAATAGATTAAGTTTAATCTTTGCATCAATTTCCATCCTTTTTGAACGTCTCTTTTCTTCCATGCCCTCTTCTCCTTTAAATGTTTAATTATTAGTATTTATAAGTAACATCGCATCTCCAAAACTGAAGAAACGATATTTTTCTCGAACTGCAATCTCATATGCTTTCATAATATTCTCTCTGCTTGAAAATGCAGAAACTAACATCAAAAGTGTTGATTCTGGTAAATGAAAGTTAGTAATTAGTCCATCTATCATCTTAAACTTATAGCCAGGATATATAAAAATCTCAGTCCATCCACTAACTGCCTTTAATATTCCACTCTCGTCTGTAGCTGACTCTAATGTTCTACAGCTAGTAGTTCCTACGGAAATAACTCGTCCTCCATTAGCCTTTGTCTCATTAATAATATCTGCCTGATCCTGTTCAATTCTATAGAACTCAGAATGCATATGATGTTCCGTAACATCCTCAACCTTAACAGGTCTAAATGTGCCAAGTCCTACATGAAGTGTTACTGTAGCAATTTTAACACCTTTCTCCTTAATTGTCTCTAACAATTCTTTAGTAAAGTGTAAGCCTGCTGTTGGTGCTGCCGCCGAACCTTCGTACTTGGCATAAACAGTCTGATATCTATTTTTATCCTCAAGCTGATGAGTAATATATGGTGGAAGTGGCATATTACCAAGCTTGTCCAAAATCTCTTCAAAAATTCCTTCATATTCAAACTTAATAAGCCTGTTTCCATCATCTATAACATCAATAATTGTACCAACAAGAGTACCCTCACCAAAGTCAATCTTTGTACCAACCCTGCATTTCTTGCCTGGTTTTACAAGAGTTTCCCAAATATCATTCTCATTACGTTTTAGTAGAAGAATCTCTATCTTAGCTTCAGTACCTTCTTTAACACCAAATAATCTGGCTGGAATAACCTTTGTATTATTAAGCACCAGACAATCACCTGATTTTAAATAATCAACTATATTTCTAAATACATTATGTTCCTTAAACCCATTCTCTCTATCTACAACCATTAGTCTTGAACTTGATCTGTCAAGTAATGGATCCTGTGCTATAAGTTCTTGTGGCAAATCATAATAAAAATCTTTTAACTGCATCTTTTTTCTCCAATCTATATGTCTAAATAACATTTTAACACGTTTATACTAAAATTCAATAGAAAGAAAATCTATTTATTTTTTCATTAAGATGCTTTATCTTTTCTGTATTGAGCAAGAAGTAAATCAATCATCTTCCCGTAACTTTTCACTCCATTTTCTTGTCCATTTGCCTTTAGATAAGTATCATTTACCTGATTTGATACCTCTGCCACTTTATTGCCTATCTTAGTTGAGCGAATATCACGCCAATAAGCAGCATCTGCGCTAAACTCTACTAAAACCTGCTCACTGATATGCTCCCTCATCTTAGCATACAGTTCTTCATCTTCTCTATATAGAGTATTCATCGAATATATAAGCGCCATTGTAACTCCACTATACTGAAACTGTATGTTATCAGAGTTTACACATGCCAGATATGCTATGTAATTAGCTTCTTCCTCTCTCATAAATCCTCGCAAATGTGCAAGTTCATGGCACATATTTGCAGGAATATTATATTCATAAATATCCGTATTTACATTGCTCTCCATTGTAAACGGAAAAAAAATCCCTACTATCTCTGTATACGACATATACTTAGATAAAAATACTGGTTTAACTTCTCCTTTATATCCCGAAAGTACTGGATATAACTTCTCAAGATTAGCATATGCCTTATCAGATTCTACAGCCATAGTCTGAGGACTATCATATTCTTCAAACTGTGTCCTAAGCTGACTTGCCCTATCTGCAAGGTCAACACACATTTCATAAAGTTCTTCTTTTGTAGATTCTTTAACCTCTAATCCGCTAAACTTTGTAAAAGAGTATCTATTATAATTTATTCCACATAATAATTCATACATACAAAATATAATAGCAAATGTACATAATACATTGATAGAATATCTTATCAAAAGTCTGCCCTTTGTTTTGGACTTAACTATTTTTACAATAGCAAAAATTATGAATCCCATCACTGTAAATGGTATTAATATAACTATTATCTCTGCTAGAGAAAAGGGAATCCATCCTGTTATTGTACCAATTACCTTAGATAATATCTTATATATTCTTTCTGCAAATACATGTTCAGCAATATATTCATTTGCATCAGCAACAATCATGCAGATAATAGTAAATGGAATCAATATTAATATCCATATTCTCTTCAGTTTCAAAAGCTCTCTCATACTCATCACTTCTCATTTCTATTCTTCATTTTTCGATGTAAGCATTACTGTAAATGGTCCATCATTTAGTAATTCTACTTCCATATGTGCCCCAAAACTTCCATGTTCCACAATTTTTACAGATTTCTTGCATTCATTAATAATATAGTTATAAAGTTCTTCTGCCTCTTTTGGAGCACCAGCCTTTATAAATGCAGGTCTGTTTCCTTTTCTACAATCTGCATATAATGTAAACTGTGATATAATAAGAAGTTCACCGCTAACATCATTAATTGAAAGATTGGTCTTATCATTATCATCAAGAAAGATGCGTAGATTAACCAGCTTCTTCACAAGATAATCCGCATCCTCCTTTGTATCCTCATGTCCTACACCTACAAGAACCATTAATCCATTTTCTATTTTACCAATAGTCTCATTATTAACCTTTACAGAGGCATATTTTACTCTTTGTATTAAAAATCTCATATTATAAGGCCTTTCTATTATAGTTTCAAGTCATTATCATAACATATTTTCACAGTAATTGAAAGTCCAAACCCCTTTCCAATAATCTCTAATACAACTCTGGTTAACACTTATATTCACTTATGATGCACGTTCATTACATTTAACAGGGAAGCAAAGCGCTGTTACAACACCTGTAACTGCTAACACACCTCCAAGAATAAAGAAATACATTTCATAGTCAGATGATGTTCCTGCAATTTCAAATATACCTCTAATCATACTACCTACAGTAAATGTTGCCGTACCTGCATTTAGAATATTCTCCGAGAACCTATTAGGAGCACTTTTAACCACAGCTAATACTATATAAATTACTAAACATATAAGTGGCCACAAAAACATAAAGTCCATATAAAAACTAGTAACTCCGTGTCCAAATATATTATAAATTCTTGCAAAAGCAAAAGACACTATCGAAACTATTGTCCATACTATAATATTATGAAAAACTCTTTTTTTAATATCCAATGTATACAATGTCGCTTACCTCTCTTTCACTAATACTTCTGCCATCAGTTGGATTATTAATTACTTCTCCATTAAACCATAATGTAGAAGAACCACCTCCGTCAAGGTTATATGCCGTTTCACATCCCATTTCTTCAAATACATCTGCAAGTTGATATAGAGTAAGTCCAGCACTCTCATCAGTTCTACCATCTGATACTACAAATACATAATGTAATGGTGAAATGATTCCAATCGCAGTTCTGGGATTGCTTGTTTTAGCCTTAGAGACCTCTTCATTTTTTCCAACTACTACTTCGCCTTCTTCTAATAAGGCAGGTCCGAATGAAAGCACCTGTAATGCACCATCTTCTATAAGTTTTGATGCACTAACTTCATCTTCATCAATAACTCTAAAGCTACCATCTGTCATAATTGCAAGATCTGTAGAGTTATTAGAAGTATCTCTATACAATACACCATTTCTGATAACATATCCTTTATTTCTAAAGCCATAATAATCTCCATTGATAGCCAAGATTGCATTACTACTTTCAGCTATATCCGATGTTGCCTCTTTAATATTTCTGCCAAAAGTATTATTAGCAAATGCTGTCTTTAGATATGCAATATTAGAAATTTGAACATCAACAATATACACCTGTGTATCATATGCTGTCTCTTGTGTTATGCTGATGGAAATATTATTATCAGAATATGAATTAGCTGTAATAGTTGCATCTGTTGTTGAAGCCGTAACCTGTTGCGAACTATCAGAATCTGCTGTATTCAGGTTTTCACCATAAATACTTTCATTATATGTTACATTTTGAGTAATTGTATCAGGAATTACAAATGTATCCAAAAGGACATAACCAGCTGCAAAAGCAAGTGTAATTCCATATACAGCTCCAAATAGATATCTTTTTTTATATAATTTGTGTTTCACTAATGACACCTCTTTCTTTTTGCCTTTACTTGACTATTCTAAATAAGATTATGATAATAAGATACTCTATTTAGGTGTGCATTATGTGATAGTAAACGTAAAAATGCGTGTCGTTTCCGACACGCATTTTAATAGCAAATTATTACTTTCTTAATTCAATACCAAGCTCATTGAGATCTTTAACAATCTTCTCCATAATAGGAATAATCTCTTTATCTTCAAGAGTTCTATCTGCTGCTCTAAAAGAGATTGAATAAGCGACTGACTTAAATCCACTTTTAATCTGAGCTCCTTCATAGATGTCAAACAATGTGTAATGCTCAAGAAGCTTTCCACCTCTTTTATCAAATATATCTTCCACCTGACCTACAAGAACTGTATTTGGCATCACCATACTTATATCACGAGTTGATGCTGGATATTTTGCAATCCCCTGATACTTTCTATCAAATGTAGTCTTCTCAATAATCTCTGGCATATCAATAACTACTACATAAGCTCTGTCACCAATACTATAATTATCAAGAACCTCTGGATGTACCTCACCAATATATCCAGCTTTAATACCATCATATATAATATCTGCCTGACGTCCTGGATGTAAAAATGGCTTTTTATTTGTTGGGTCATACTCTGTTTTCTTCTTAAGACCAATCTTATCGAAGAATTCTTCAACTACACCTTTCATGGTGTAGAAGTCACCTTCTCCATACATACCAAGTGTAAACTGCATTCTTTCATCAGGAAGCTCTGTTACTGGTATCTGCTTAGGAACATAAATATTACCAAGCTCATATAAACGAACATTCTTATTCCTTCTATTAAAATTAGTAGAAAGTGATGTAAGCATACCATTGAGTGAAGTTGTTCTCATAATACTAAAATCTTCTCCAAGAGGATTAGTTATAGTAACAGTTTTTCTCAAATCAGAATCAGCAGGAATAAGCAGCTTGTCAAATACCTTAGGACTTTCAAATGAATATGTCATTCCCTGTGAGAATCCGCAGAACTCAGCTATATCTCTTGCAATACTCTCAATTCTCATCTTATATGAAAGCTTGCCTGTTGTAGCCTCTCCACTTGGAAGGGTTGTAGGTATATTATCATATCCATAGAATCTTGCAACTTCTTCAGCTATATCAGCACCACACTCAAGGTCCTGTCTAAATGTTGGTGCTATAATCTCTTCTGTCTTCTCATCATATCCAAGCTCAATCTTTGTAAGATATTTTAGCATCTGTTCTTTAGATATATCTGTTCCAAGAAGCTTATTAATAGCAGCTGGATCAAACTTAACTCTCTTAGGCTGTCTTACTTCATCATATACATCAATAACGCCTTCTGTTACTTCACCAGCTCCTAGCTCTTCAATAAGCTGGCATGCCCTATTAATAGCTGCTTCTGCATTATTAGGATCAAGCCCTTTTTCAAATTTACCTGATGCATCAGTTCTAAGTCCAAGTCTCTTAGATGAAAGACGAATATTAGTTCCATCAAAGCAAGCTGCTTCAAACACCATATCTTTAACATCATCTGTAATCATTGAGTTTTCGCCACCCATGATACCAGCAATACCAATAGGTTTCTTACCATCACAAATCATAAGCATTTCTGAATCAAGTATTCTTTCCTGACCATCTAATGTGTTAAATTTTTCACCATCTACAGCTCTTCTTACAATAATCTTATTATCCTGAATTTTACTAAGGTCATACGCATGCATTGGCTGACCATATTCTTCCATTACATAATTAGTAATATCAACCAAGTTGTTAATTGGTCTAATACCGCAGGCAGCAAGCCTTCTCTGCATCCATTCTGGTGATGGTTCAATTTTAACATTCTTAACAACCCTGGCAACGTAGCGACTGCAAAGATCTTTATCATTAACTTCAACAGAAATGAATTTATTAACATCTTCTCCATTGCCTTTAACCTTAATCTCTGGAACAACGAATTCTTTATTAAATGTAGCTGCCGCTTCTCTTGCAATACCAATTACTCCATAACAATCAACTCTATTTGAAGTAATCTCATATTCAACAACTGTTTCTCTAAGTCCTAGTGCATCAATCGCACTGCTTCCTACTACAGCATCTTTATCAAGTATATAGATTCCTTCTTCTGGAGCCTTAGGATACATATTTCTGTCTGAACCGAGTTCCTCTATAGAACACATCATACCATATGATTCTATACCTCTTAATTTGCCTTTTTTAATCTTAATTCCGCCTGGAGTCTTATTTCCATCATGTCCGCCGGCCACTCTGCCTCCGTCAAGAACAACAGGAACTTTATCTCCTTCTTTAACATTTGAAGCCCCTGTAACAATCTGTACTATCTCATTTCCAACATTTACCTGACAGATAATGAGTTTTTCTGCATCTGGGTGCTTCTCAATCTTTTCAATCTGTCCTACTACAATCTTCTCTAAGTCAGCATCAAGTGCCTCATAATTCTCTACTTTTGTTCCTGATAAAGTCATTGCATCTATATATTCTTGATCTGTAACATCAAGATCTTTAACATATGCTCTAATCCATGATAATGGTGTATTCATATCTATAATATCCTTTCTATACCTGAGTTATTGAATTATCCTATCTAAATTACATTTTTAGAATTGTTTTAAGAAACGTGTGTCATTCTCATATAATAATCTCATATCATCAATTTCATATTTGAGAAGTGCAATACGCTCAAGTCCTACACCAAATGCAAATCCTGTGTATACATTTGGATCAATTCCGCTCATTTCAAGTACTTTTGGATGAACCATACCACAGCCTAAGATTTCAATCCAGCCAGAACCTTTACACATTCTACAGCCTTTTCCATGACATTTAAAGCAAGTTACATCAACCTCTGCGCTTGGCTCTGTAAATGGGAAATGATGTGGTCTAAGCTTAACTTTTGTATCCTCTCCAAAGAGTTCTTTAGCGAATTTATCAAGTGTTCCCTTAAGGTCGGCAAATGTTATATTTTTATCTATTACAAGACCTTCAATCTGATGAAATGATGGTGAATGTGTTGCATCAACCTCATCTGATCTAAATGCACGTCCTGGAGAAATCATTCTGATTGGAAGCTCACCTTTTTCCATCTCATGAACCTGAACTGATGATGTTTGTGTTCTAAGTACAATGTTGTCATTAATGTAGAAAGTATCCTGTTCATCTTTTGCAGGATGATTAGCAGGAATATTAAGTGCCTCAAAGTTGTAGTAATCATACTCAACTTCTGGTCCCTCAACTACTTCATATCCCATTCCGACAAATATTCTTTCAACTTCTTCAAGCGCTATTGTATTAGGATGACGATGACCAACATTATTCTTCTTAGCTGGAAGTGTAACATCAATAACCTCTGCTTTAAGTTTAGCTTCTCTTGCTTCTGCTGCAAGCTTTTTCATCATCTCTTCGAGCTTAGCTTCAATAGCTGTTCTTGTATCATTAACCATCTGACCAACCTTAGGTCTTTCTTCAGCAGCAACATCTTTCATACCTTTAAGTACTTCAGTCAGTTCACCTTTTTTGCCAAGATAAGCCACTTTAATATCATTTAACTTATCAATTCCATTAGATTCCTGAATCTTTTTAATTGCTTCTTCTTTAATTGCCTGCAATTTTTCTTTCATCTTGTTAATCTCCTTTTATAAATGTGTTAAAGACTTTAATGAATCAGCGACTTTTTTTGCTTTATATGAAAAAGTGTTCACCAGCGTGAACACTTGGAAGAACTGCGTTGCAGTTCTTCTTGAATGTTTCACGCTTCTGCGTACTTTCCTATAAAGTAAAAAAACTTCGCCCCAAAAAGGGACGAAGTATAAATTCCGCGGTACCACCCAAGTTCTTATAATAACATAAGCTCTCTATTGCGTAACGTGCAAATACGTCAAACCTTAATTGTTTCCTTTCAGGTTCACAGCTCCAGTGGGAAATTCAATGTTTTATCTGAACTTAAGAAAGCTTTCAGCCGACGACTTTCTCTCTCTGATAGAAAATAAACATCTACTAACACTATCAATGCCTTTGTTCTTATATAAAATGAATTCTAGCATATACTTTCAAAAAAATCAAGTATCATTTTATAATACTTATGACCTTTAAAGAATCCGTGTCCCTGTCCGGGGACAACCACATACTTTACATCCACCTTATGTTCTTTCATCTTATCATATACCATATTGCTCTGGTTTATATCTACTAATGTATCTGCATCACCATGCATTAGCAGACATGGTACTGTTTGCTCATCAATATATGTATATGAAGAAATCCATGAAAGTTCCTTAGGTGTTGGATTTTCATGCCCAACCAGATTGGCATTCCATCCATATTTATCTATCATATATTCATCTTCTAGTCTTGCAGGAGCATACCATATGCATGCGGCTTTAATGTCGCTACTGTAATCATTGTTGCCGGCGTTACCCTCAAACTCTTTTTTACCTGCCGTTGCCGCAAGCATTTCAGCCAGATGCCCTCCTGCTGATTCTCCCCATGCATATATTCTATCTACATCTATATTAAGTTCTTCAGCATGTGACCTTAGATACCTTACACAGCATTTACAATCTTCTATCTGTGCTGGAAATACCGCCTCATCTGTAAGCCTATATTCTGCACAGGCAATTACATATCCTGCATCTGTAAATGTCTTAAATTCCTCTTGCGGCCTGTATTTTCTGTTCAAATTATGGTCGCACCAAGCTCCACCATGAATCCATAATATGCAAGGAGTTTTTTCTCTGCTTTTAACTTCATTTTCAAAAAAATCCATGTAAATTATATAATCTCCAACTTTTCCAACTTCTACATCTTCTGTAATTTTCATTGTTACCTCCATGCTATGATTATTTTATTGGTTTATTTAAATGTATAATTGTGATAATATATACATATATTTAAAATAATAGGTGAAAATATGTAATTCAAATTTTATCAGAATTGAGGATTAAATGAAACAATTTTTTTTAGATATGATAATAACCATAAGAGCATTTATCAAAAAGATGAACCGTGATAATGTTGGTGTCTTTGCAGCACAGGCATCTTTTTTTATTGTACTCTCATTATTTCCATGTCTTATGCTTCTTTTAACTCTGATTAAATATACACCTGTAACTCAATCTACACTACTTACATATTCTGTTAGATTTATGCCTACTACTCTTCAACCAATAATTGTTAATATTGTTCAGGAATTGTATTCCAATTCAACAGGAGCATTTATCTCCATTGCCGCTATAGCAGCAATCTGGTCTGCTTCCAAAGGAGTATTAGCTATCATCAGAGGATTAAACTCTATCTATAGAATTGATGAAAAGCGTGGTTATATTAGGCTCAGACTGATTTCATCTTTATATGTTGTTATATTTGTCCTTGCATTAGCAGTATCTCTAGTACTGCTTGTATTTGGTAATAGTATATATAAGCTGATATATCATACCGCTCCTATAATATATGATATAATTGGTATATTTCTTGATTTTAAACTTCTTATTTCATTTGTAATTCTTGCTTTTGCATTTTTAATTCTATATAGAATAGTACCAAACAAAAAGCTTTCCTTATTCAACAACATACCTGGTGCATTCTTTTCAGCAATTGGCTGGATTGCTTTCTCCTCCATTTATTCTGTATACATTAATAACTTTAGTAACTTTTCCTATATGTATGGAAGTCTAACTACTTTTATAGTATTAATGCTGTGGGTATACTTTTGTATGTATATCGTATTTATTGGTGCTGAGATTAATACATTTATTAAGCCTGTTACAGACCATTATGCTATGTTAATCAGAAGAAAACGCAAGTCAAAAAAGGATTCTTAATCTATTCAGCTTTCATAACAATATCACCATCATAAGTTCCTAACACCTTAGATTCCTGCTTCTTAATATATTTAATCAAGTCAGCATCTGCAAGGCTTTCAGAACTTGTTGTTAGTATACATGTCTTTGGTGCAACTATTGTTATAAAATTCTTAATAGTTTTATTACAGTCAAATCCATGATGAGGTATTTTTACTACATCATAAACAGCCGAAGAATCCTTCATAAATTCTTCAAGTCTTATTTTTTCGGCATCTCCCATAAAAAGATATCTATCCTTTTGTCCTACCATAGTTGTTATAATAGAGTAATCATTATCACTATCATAACTTTTCTCCTTAGGTGGCATTAATGTAAATGTCAACCCACAAGCCTCAAAGCTCTTATTCTCTTTAAGTATTTCAAAGCTCTTATTCTTATCTGACATAGCATTTATAAGTGCCTGATATTCATCACTATTTTCACTATAATCAGGTTTTATAATATGTTTTACATCGTAGCCCTCTACTATCAAAGAAGCCGCTCCAATATGGTCTTTATCCAGATGTGTTAACACTAGATAATCTATTGTATTATTTCCAGTTTCATCAATAAGTTGGGAGATATGCGAATAATCATCACTGTCTGCCGCATCTATTATCATATTAAAGCTATTACCTGTTATAAATATACAATCTGACTTACCAGTTGACAAAAACGTAACCTTTAATCCGTTTGTAGTACTTGTATCATTTGTAGTACTTGTATCATTTGTAGTATTAAAATCATTGTCTGAATTTTGTATTCCGCTATCCAATGTACTCTTATTCCATGGTCTTATTATTCCTACTACAATGCATATAAATATTAATAATATAGCAGCCATAATCAAATTTATATTCTTCTTTTTGTTCATATTCTGCCTTTCTCACTTTGCAATATTAATATTGCTCTTGGATTTTACAATTGATATTTTTATCTTTTTACTTTTCAGAACCTTTTTTGTAGCAGTCTGTGATTTCTACATTATTATAGAAGAATTTGAGTATATCCTCACACTTCATTCCATTTTCAGCCATAGTCTTAGATGCATTCTGGCTTAATCCTACACCATGACCATATCCACCACCAACAAATTCAAACTCACCGTTGGAATTATTTTTTATCATAAAGAAACCACTAGGGAGCATTTTCAGAGACTTATTCTCCGAGCCATCATTCTTAACGATTGAATTACCCTCTGGATCAATAAGATTTCTAATACTTGATTGTGTACATATCTTAACAGTATTCTCAGTACCTTCAATCAATACTTCTTCAGCAACTCCACCATTACCTCTTTTACAAACACTAATTGTATTAACTGTTCCTATTCCAGATACAGTCCCTTGTGCAAATGTTCCATCTGATTTTTTAACAAGAACTGATGTTGGTCGTGAACCTATTATCTCTTTAATTGTTCTATTTACTATAGTTGATATCTTATCCTTTGAGAATGATATATGCCATCTATACCAAGCATAGTCCTTATCATAAGTATCATAATCCTGACTGATAAATGTATTAAAATCCTCTTCTTTAGTCAAATCCAAATGGGTTTCCTGGTTAGTAAGCATTACGCCCTTAATATATGGGACACCACTACTTCCCCATATTGTAGCGTCTGCTGTACTTCCACAAGATGTAGAAAAGAAATATGCAGTAACAATCTCATCACCACATTTTAGTATATCTCCACAAGTTTCATCTACAGCGCTATTGGTTGACTCCTGTTCTTTAGAACTGTTATATACCTGAAATGTTGTCGTATCGTTAACATGCGCGCCTTCACTACTGCATGAATTATTTAAAATGTGCTTATATGCATAACTTCTTGCACATATAGCCTGTGCTTTTAGTGCTTCGGCAGGATAACTAGATGGCATCTCACTTGGAACAACAGCATATAAATAATCTTCAATACTCAGTTCATTAATTATATTAAGTGCTGTACCTTTTTTAACAATCTCAATCGTTCCCCTATATTCTGCTTCACCATAACTTCTCTTTATTGAATTAATCTTTACCTTACCTGCATCTGAAACCGTTTTTACTACAATTCTTCCGTCACTAAGATAAGGACTGTCACTGTTAAGCGTAATCATTGCCCCTGCCTTAAGAGTCTCTGTTTTATCCCCATAAGTAATATTAAAATCTTCATCTGACGAAAAAGAAATACTTTCATGTGTCTGACTTTTAAATCCTGTATTTGAAATCAAAACTCTTATATTTTCGCCATCAGCCTGATTATTGATAAGAATAGCACAAATCTTTCCTTCAGCTACAACAAAGTTTTGATTATCATATCCTACAACTACATTGGAAAAATCGCCCATCTCAATCTCTCCATAGTTCTTATATATCTTACAATTCTCATCTAGAATAATTTGTCCATATCCACTAATATCAATATAATTTTTATCAGATACTAATACTTTTCCAGATATTGTATCTGACTTTACTGCAACTTTAACTACTTTTTTATTTGTTAATGTTATATCCGTTATAGTCCCTGCTGATAGTTCCTGAACATTATCATCTACCTTGAATTCCCTGTGAGTTCCATTAATAAACGTATATAATACATTGTCTTCAACTTTTTCAACATAAGTATTAACATACTGTATGGTATTATCTATTATTCCTGTTATCCAAAGAATTTCTCCATCTTTAACTACTGCATTTACCCTTGTATCTAGATAATAGTCCATTGAAAGTCCCTCAAAGCTATACTTCCCTATGTTTGTAACTGACTGCCATGCATTAAGTTTTTTATCATTACTCGGAGTACAAAGTGGTACAAATTCTGTCTCAAATACTTTGCTTTCATCAAGAGCCTGAATATCTGTTAATATTCTTATATACAATTTAGAGAATTCCGAACCATATACTTTGTCTCTGGGTTGATATGAATCAATAATGGAATTAATCTCTTCGTCAACTATATTCATCTTATCCAGAACTCCCTGCAAATCACTATATGTAATAGCTTTCGTAGCTTCTCTTCTTGTAGCCTTAATATCCTCTTTATCAAAATAATCGTCTGCATACATCATATTCATATATTTTATATACCATTCTTCTGAATTAATACCATATTGATCTTCTGAAGCAGCACATTCTTCCTTAGTATGCATTACAAGAGCTATTGACTTCGCTAGCTGTCCTCTTGTAACTACAAGAGTATCCGGATTTGCCTCTCCTCCTGAAAAAAATATCTTATATATACACAAAGCAATTACAATTATTCCACATATTCCTCCAAGAATAATCTTCTTGTTTAATATCCTATGCATGTTGCACCTCTAAACTTGTTTTTATATTATATTGTACAGGTTCTTATGTTATGACTATGTATATTTCTTTAATGCTATACACTGTACTTGTTGATAATTTATTATTATAAAAAGGGCTGTTATAAACAGCCCTTTTTATTTCTTTAGTATAACCCAAAATGCCGGTTCCTGATATTTTGATTCCTAGCAAAGCTAGGTGGGCAACCTCAGCTACTACGCTGCCTTCCACTCTAAGGAGGCCTGACATTTGTAGAAGTAATATCGGAATCCCTTTAATAAAATGTAGGTTCAAAATGAACAGGATTATCGAACATTCCAGGAAAAACATTAGTAAAAATCTACTTGGTTATTTTTTCATACACTCAAATCTATAAGTGCTTTTTTCTTAGTTTTATTATACTTTATTATATGCATTTTTACAATACATAATTCATTTTTATAATGTTATTACATCTTCCTTAAATGTTTTATGGTATAGCACATTTTTCTAATAATTCAAAAAACACCATACAAATGCATAACGCATTTATATGGTGTTTTTGTTATATTATCTGATTAACGCTCAGCGTAATCTTATAATTCGTCTACAACT
>CAZNEZ010000022.1:0-31475 GCA_964572475.1 uncultured Lachnospiraceae bacterium | reverse complement strand
TATATGAATTGTAACCCTTGTATCTAGTAGTACTAAAGCACTATGTTAAGTGGTATGTTTATTTGAATATATATACAAAAAGTGATAAAATAATATAAAAGATTCGACATTTTACTATATTAGAAAAGAAAGTTGGGGTACTATTTATGAACAAAAAACAAATAGCAAGAGTAAATAAAATATTATTTTTAGCACTTACAGTTATTACAGTGTTTGTATCTATTGGTTTGATGTCTCAATTACAGATGTCAGATTTAGCACCGGAGAAGAGCATTATTCCATTTATTTTAGCTATATTAACTTATGTAGTAGGAATATTTGTATTCTTAAACAAGCGTGAAACAAAG
Source organism: uncultured Lachnospiraceae bacterium (assembly GCA_964572475.1). Classification (GTDB taxonomy): domain Bacteria; phylum Bacillota; class Clostridia; order Lachnospirales; family Lachnospiraceae; genus CAZNEZ01. The sequence continues at coordinate 31,128 of CAZNEZ010000022.1, read as the reverse complement.
ATTTATATGTATTATGGAGCAATATCATTTACGATAGTATATGCAACACTTCTATTGTGTTCAGATAGTAACACTCCTTATCCATATTTTATTCCTATATTAGTAGCACTTATACTATACCTTGATAAGAATATAGTACTTTATACAGGAATAGTAATGTTTGCAATTAATGTAATTAAAGTTATTACGATAATTGCAGGAACTACGGATCCAACTCTTGTTATTGAGAAGGTAATGATAGAGATGATAATAACGATTTCTTCTGTGGCTATTGCAATATTTGGAGTTAGAGTCACCCAGATATTCTTTAGGGAAGCTTATGAGCAGGTTGAAGAGATGTCAAAGCATAATGAGCAGATGGCTATTACAGTAGTAGAAGCCGCTAAGCAGGTAATGAATAATGTTAATGGAACTAAAGATAATCTTGGTATGATAGTAGATACAACTAATAAAGTATGTGATTCGTTAAAAGATATTGCTTCTGGTACGAATTCGACGGCTGAGACGATTAATCAGCAGACAGTTATGACAGCAACTATTAAGGATGCTATATCGGATACATATGATAAGACTAATGAGATTCTTACAGCTGTTAATGAATCCAATAAGGTAATTAATGATGGTGTAGAAGCAATGGAAGAATTAAATAAACATGCGGATTTATCTATAGAATCAAGTTCACAGATGAAGAATTCTACTATTGATATGGTAAAATGCGCAGAAGAGGTTAAAAATATAACAAATATTATTCTTAATATATCATCACAGACTAATCTATTAGCTCTTAATGCATCAATAGAGGCAGCAAGAGCTGGCGAAGCAGGAAAAGGTTTTGCAGTTGTAGCAGATGAGATTAGGAATCTTGCAGAACAGACTAAGGAAGCGACAGAGAGTATAACGAAGATTCTTGGAGAATTAGGAACCAATACTGTCAGCGTATCTGAAAAAGTTGATGATGCACTTAATACTTCAGAAGAGCAAAAGAAGTTAATTGATAATACACGCGAAAAATTTAAGGGCGTTGAAGATAAGATTGCTTTACTCAATAGGGTAATATTAGAAGTTAATCAGAGCATGACAGCATTGCAGGATTCTAATGATCAGATAGTTGATGGGGTAAGTAACCTGTCAGCGTCAAGTGAAGAAGTATCAGCAAGTACTCAGGAAGCTTATGATATAAGTCTTAAAAATGCAGAGGCAGTATTAAAGTTTGATAAAGTAATGTCAGAGATTTCTAAGACAGTTGAAGAATTAGCTAATTATACAGTATAGCTTACAGTTAAGAGTAAGAAGTAGATAATTATAGAATAATTATAAGATGCCATCCACTTTGTAATATTGTGGGTGGTATTTTTGTAAATTTGGTGCTAAGATAGTCGAATATTGAAATAAATGGTAAAAGATGTTTGCATCCAAAGGAGATGTTTTCTAATGAAAGAAAAATCAGAAGTATCACAGTATATAAAGATGACAGAAACCCCAATACCAAAACTAATAATGCAACTTGGAATACCAACGATTATAAGTATGTTGATTACAAGTATATATAATCTGGCAGATACATTTTTTGTAAGTAAGCTGGGTAATAGTGCAAGTGGAGCAGTAGGAATTGTATTTGGACTTATGGCCATCTTACAAGCTTTTGGATTTATGTTTGGACATGGAGCAGGCAGTATAATATCTAGAAAACTAGGTCAAAAAGACAATGAAAGTGCGAGCAGGTATGCATCTACCAGCTTTTTTCTGTCATTGGCCATAGGCATAATAATATCTGTTTTAGGTATTATCTTTTTGGAACCATTTATGAATTTATTAGGAAGTACGAAGACTATTTTACCATATGCTAAGGAATATGGACTATATATTTTGATTGCAGCTCCATTCATGACCAGCAGTTGTGTACTCAATAACATACTCCGATATGAAGGAAGAGCAGCATTTGCTATGATTGGACTTACTATGGGAGGAATTCTTAATATTATTCTTGACCCTATCTTCATGTTTGGCTTGAATCTTGGTACTAGTGGTGCAGGTATATCAACAGCAATATCTCAAATAATCAGCTTTGGAATACTCTTATACATGTTCGTAGTTGGAAAAACAGACAGCAAAATATCAATTAAGAAGATAACAAGAGAATTCAAAGATGTTGTAGAAATAGTAACTGTTGGATTCCCAAGTATGTTAAGGCAGGGACTTGGAAGTGTATCCACCATGCTGCTTAATTCTCAGGCAGCAGTTTATGGTGATGCGGCTGTTGCGGCTATGAGCATAGTTAACAGAATAAGTATGTTCATATTCTCAGTTGGGTTAGGAATAGGTCAGGGATTTCAACCTGTTGCAGCATATAACTATGGAGCAGGAAAATATTCACGAGTTCGTAAAGGTCTATGGTTTACGGCATTTGCAGGAGAAGCGATTTTAGGAGTTGCAGCAACAATAGGGCTTATAATATCAGGACAGATAATAGGTGTATTTAGAAATGATACACAGGTAATAGAATTTGGAACGATGGCCTTGAGATGCCAATGTATTGCATGCTTTTTCCAACCATTTTCAGTATGTACCAATATGATGTTTCAAAGTGTAGGAAAGAGTGGAAGAGCAGCATTTTTGTCAGCATTAAGAAGTGGTGTATGTTTCATTCCTTTAATTATAATACTTCCATATTTGTTTGGAAAAACTGGAATTCAGGTCTCTCAAGCATTAGCAGATATAATAAGTTTTGCAATATCATTTCCATTAATGCTTAGCTTTTTGAAAAACTTGCCAAAAGACAAATTGAAATAGAAGTAAAATATTTATTGAAATAGAAGTAAAATATTTAGGTTGCCATTTTCGACTCTTAGTGCTATATTTAATCCTATATCAAAACTCTGAAAGGAGCAGGCAATAGCCTGTTAATGTGAATTATGAAAAAAATTATTAGTGGAAAAGTTAGAGAAGTATATGATTTAGAGAATGGCCAGCTTGTTATTGTAACAACAGATAGAATATCAGCATTTGATGTTATTCTCCCAACAGAGATACCAGACAAAGGTAAGGTACTTAATCAGATGGCACTTTTCTGGTTTGATTATGTTAAGGATATAATTCCTAACCATATCATTTCATCAGATCTTAAGGACATGCCAGCAGAATTCCAGGGAGAAGAATATAAAGACAGAACTATATTAGTTAAAAAACTCAAGATGATGAATTATGAATTTATCGTAAGAGGATATATGTTTGGAAGTATGTGGGATGCATACCAGAAGGACGGAAGTTTTTGCGGAACAAAGTTTGATAGAGAATATCAGCAGGCTGAAAAGTTAGATAAACCAATGTTTACACCATCAACAAAAGCTTCATCAGGACATGATATTTATGTTAGCGTTGAAGAGATGGCTAGTGATATAGGCGCTGATTTAGCTCATAAAGTTGAAGAAGTTGCATTAAAGCTTTACAATAAATGCTATGATTATGCTAAAGAGAATGGAATTATTTTAGCAGATACAAAATTTGAATTTGGATTTGATGAAGACGGAAATCTTGTTTTAGCAGATGAAATATTTACACCAGATTCAAGTAGATTCTGGGACGCTGCAGAATATAAGATTGGAACAAGTCCTAAGAGTTTTGATAAACAGTTCGTTAGAGACTGGTTAAAAGATAATAATATAGCTGGCAAGGATGATATTAAGCCACTTCCACAGGAAGTTGTTGATAAGACAAGCCAGATATATCATGAAGGCTTAAACCGACTTAAAAAGTAATATGGAACGAAATGTCAGATTAGAAGAAATATCAGATGGCAGATTATATGGCATTAATGATATGGTAAAGGCAGGCTGTAATGATTGTACAGGCTGTTCTATATGTTGTACGGGTATGGGAAAATCAATAGTGATTGATCCACTTGATATTTATAGAATAACTACTCACTTTAATATAAGCTTTGAAAATCTATTAGTCGATAGAATTGAGCTAAATGTTGTAGATGGTGTTATCCTTCCTAATATTAAGATGACTAAGGACAGAGACTGCTGTAGTTATTTAGATAATAATGGAAGGTGCAGTATTCATGAATTTAGACCAGGTATATGCAGGCTATTTCCACTTGGAAGAATATATGACAATCATGATTTTAAGTATTTTCTACAAGTTAATGAATGTCCTAAAGCCAATAAAACTAAGGTTAAGGTTTCAAAATGGATTGATACACCTGAACTAAAAAAGAATCAAAAATATGTGTCAGACTGGCATTATCTATTAAAAGATGTTCAGCAGAAATTAAAAGAAAGTAATGATGAAAGCTATAATAGAGAAGTTAATATGAAAATAATTAGTATATTCTTTTTAACGCCATATGATAGTAAGACGGATTTTTATGAACAGTTTCAAAAAAGGGTAGATGCGTTTATTTACTAAATAAGCATTTCATCAGATATTTGAACTCTTTTGTCCTGAAAAACAGTATTATAATAATTATATTGATGAGTATAAAACTAACTATTACCTGAACAATAAAGGTTAAGATTATATTTGAAAAAGTAATTCTATTAATAACAAAATATACAATGGCGCCATTTAACATCATGGCGCTAAAATATTGCGCAAATTTCAAAAAATAAGGGATAAGTGGGGCTTTAAATTTATCTTTGTAAAGTACATACGGCTCAAACCAAAAATTAGTAAGCATGTTGCTTGTAAACGTACCAAGCAAAACTCCGAAGATTCCCATATCAAAAACCAAAAGATAGATAAGCGATACTACAAGGTTGATTATGGCCTCTGCAATACATTTGAGTTTAAGTCTTGTAAATACTCCATAAGCATCAAGATATGTAAGAGAAGTATTACGAATAAAACGCATATATAGATTTAAACATATTGTAAATACTATAAGCATATTAAGTGTATATTTATTACCAACCCATATTCTTATGAAAGGATTGACATTTACAAAAAGAAACACAGTAAAAAAGCAGATTATCCAATAGTTTACAAACCAGATTTTAAGATAATTATCGTGAGCCTTTTCTTTGGATTCAAGAGATAAAAGATTACCTATACTACCGGAAATAGCTTCAAAAATCTTGTTAAGAATTGCTCTTATAAATGTAGTAAACCAAGTGTAGTTAGAATAAAATCCAAGAACAATTGTACTTACAAATTTGGAAATAAGTATATTATCTGTGGAGGTAACAACAGCAGAACTTATTTTACTTAAGAACATAGCTTTAACATTGGTAAAGATTGCTTTTTTTTCAGCAGTGCTGATTTTCTGATTTTTATAAATTTTAAGATAGCGATAGTGATTAGAAACATAAAAACTTATAATAATATTGTTAAGGAGGGTACAAAATACCTGTATACTTAGGAATAATATAAAGTTTCTAAATAATAGCAGAACTAAAACCTGAAAAATATACATAATTCCTGATGTAACAATCTGTATAAATGATACTATGTGAGAGCTTTGATTAGCATTCAAAAGACTTTTTTTGTATACAAGAAAGTAGCTAAATGAGGTATTGCATAGGTACAATATATAGATAAAAGGAAGTTCAGGAATGTCTGGCATATCAGATATAAAAAAGCTTAAAAAAGGTGTCAATAATAATCCAATAGCAGTAATAAATACGCCTAGAAAATTATATATTCTTTTAAAAAGCATTAAAAGGGCAGCAACTTTTGGCTCATTATTATGTGCTAGAGGCTCATAAAGGGCGTATGTTATAGCGGTTCCAAAGCCAAGTTCAGCAAGTGATAGAAGAGTTAAGATATCACTAAACAGGCCATTTAATCCAAGATAGGTGTTTCCTAGTGTATAAATAAATATAGTTCTTACAACAAATTCTGTAAGGCTAATAAGAAATTGTGCAATAAAAGCTGTTGATGCATTGCGGATAGCATTATGAGTTCTTCCGTGAGTAATAGTATTATGATTATTCATGATATATGAATATTCCTTTCATCTTATGATATATAAATTGATTGTATCAGATATGGTATAATGATACAATCAATAAGATGATATTTATTACAAGTTTTATAAGGAGGGCATGTCACATAGACATGTATTAAAAAGTGAAAGATAAATCTTCTATTTATAATATAAAAACTAATATAAAAACTAATATAAAAACTTATGTTAAAACAATTTTTGTACCAGTATGGTATTGGAAAGTATGTGCAGCCTGCTTACTAGCTTTAGTATTATTCGTAGCGCTCGCCCCAGATATTCCATTTCCGATAACTAATTTTATAATTTTTGTAGCAATTTGTATTGTGATAGCTACTTTATTATTGTATATAAGGTTATTTTGTAAGATTAGAAAAGAGAAACTTGAATTCTTTAGTGTGAATAGTGATGATAAAGAATATGTTAGTGAAACACTTAGAAAAGTAAAGAGTAAACCACATAAAAAAGAAATTCTGTCAACGGTTTCAATACTTATAATAGTTATACTATATCTGGTAATAGGTGCAATTGCGCCATTTGTACATTACAAAGAAGTTACAGATGATGATATATCTAAGATGCTTTCCATTGATGACTTTTCAGATGGGATTAGCTGTGACAGAGCTATGATTCTTGAACAAAATACAGATGCTTTGTCGGAAAGATTATCGCTTATTAATAATGCTAAAAATAGTATTGTTTTGTCTACATTTGATATGAGAGATGGACAAAGCACAAGGGATATTATGGCGGTATTATTGGCAAAAGCAGATGAGGGTGTAAATGTTAAGATATTCGTAGATGGAATTAGTTCAGTTATAAGAATGGAAGATAATCCAGTATTTTATGCGGTTTCTTCTCATCCTAATATTGAAATAAAAATATATAATGAAATGAATCTCGTTACTCCATGGAATACGCAGGGACGTATGCATGACAAATACGTTATTGTTGATAATAAGGCGTATATTGTAGGCGGAAGAAATACATTTGACTATTTTCTTGGGAACTTTAAGTCAAAAAGCAAAAGTCTTGATAGAGAAGTATTTATTTACAATACTGAATATGATTCTGACAGTAGAGAAAGTTCTCTGTTTGAACTAAGAGAATATTTTGATAATATATGGAATTTATCATGTTGTACTTATTTTCATGATGATGAAAAGCTAATGGATGATATAGAAGTTAAAAATATGATAGATGAACTTCATAATAGATATGAAAGTTTATCTGATACATATGAAAATCTCAATTCAGAAGAGGATTATTATAGCAAAACTGTAGAAACAGAAGGTGTTAAGCTAATAACTGGGGAAACTGGTAGATATGGTAAGAAACCATTGGTATTCTATCAATTAGTTAAACTCATGTCACAGGCAAAAGAAAGTGTTTTAATTCATACACCATATTGTGTATGCAATGATGCGATGTATCAACAGTTAAAGCTTGTAGCAGATTCAGTGCCAGATGTACGCATGGTTATAAATTCTGTTGAAAACGGAGACAATTTCTTTGCATCGGCAGATTATCTGTATAATAAAGGAAATCTTATTGATACAGGGATTAGTATTTATGAGTATGATGGAGGAACCTCAACTCATGGAAAGTCAATAGTAATTGATGATGAGATAAGTATAATTGGCTCATATAATATGGACCTTAGAAGTACCTATATGGATACAGAGATGATGGTTGCAGTTAAAAGTAAGGAGCTGGCAGCCGAATTAACAGCTAATATGGAAGTATTGCATAGTGATTGCAGACAGGTAATAGATGAAGAGACTTATTATGTTCCTGATGGTTTAACAGTAGAAGAGATACCATTTAAGAAAAAGGTATCTCAAAGAGTTGTTGGATTTATTATGCAGGCATTTAGATTTGAAGTTTAGAGGATTTTTTAATAAATGTAATACTTAATATCAGACAAATGGTCTCCACAATAGGCATTGTTATGAATAGAATAGAAGAAGGTAATACAATAGGGAGAGTTATAATTAATAATCCGCTTAACACAATATTCCTAAGAATTGAAATGATAAATGATTCTGCTGAATGAAGTACAGACTGAAGGTAGTATGAAGTTAGTACATTAATACCCATTGGTAAAAATGTTATAAAGTACATTCGTATAGCATAATTTGATATTTTTTCAATATCAGAGTTCATCGGCAAAAACGCAGCGCTTACAATATTTGGGAACAAAATTCCCACTAAAGAGAATACGATTCCCATAATAATTATTGTGGTAAAACTAAGTCGTTTGATATGAGAAATACGCTCTTTTTTGCCAGCACCATAATTATATGAGATAACAGGCTGAATTGACTGACCAACACCGGTAAATAAAGAATTAAATAAAATTACGCAGTTTGATATGACACCATATACTGAAAGAGAAGTTGTACCACAGTATTTGAGTATCTGTATATTAAATAAAAAAACAATGATTCCATTGGCAAATTCATTTAGAAAACTTGATATTCCTGCTGCTAAAATATCCTTAGTTCCTCTTAGAATATTAAGAGGGCGAACAAGTTTTAAGGTATTTTTCTTAGAGAGAAAATGGCTGCTGCTAATACCTATCTGAATACACATTCCTATGCATGACGCAAGTGCAGCTCCACCCATTCCACAGTTTAGAGGAAACACAAGAATAATATCAAATACAATATTAAAGACTCCGCCACATATTACACCTGTCATAGCTCGGTTTGGAGCTCCATCGCATCTTACAAATATTGCTAAAAAGTTAGAAAATACAGCAACTGGTAAAAACCATATTATATATTTCATATAGTCCATAGCATATGGAAAAAGAGTTTCATTTGCTCCCATAAGTTTAAGAAGTTCGGGCATAAAAAGTGAATATAATAACCATATTATTGCCGTAAATATCGATAGTATAATAAGTGAAAGTGTAAAATATGAGAAGGCTTTTCTTTCATTTTTGCGGCCTTTTTGAATACTCATATGAACAGAGCCACCAACGCCCAGAAGTATTCCGAGTGACATAAGTATACATAAAAGGGGTGTAGTAATGCTCAATGCAGCAAGACCATTTGCACCAACCCCTTTACCAATTACAACGGCATCAGTCATTGTATAAACAGACATAACCATAGCACTTCCAAGTGATGGAATAAGATATTTGAAGTATATTTTCTTAATATTGTCGGTAAGTAAATTCATAGTAGTTCTCCATTTCAAAGGGATTTATCACAAATGAATTGTGAATACAATCACAGATTTTGCACTGTTAACATATTATTACTTGTAAAACAGCATTTGTTAGTATAAACTATGAAGTAGCTTTAGAGTCAAGTACTTTATGTAAGATGAGTGTAAGAAGCATAAGACCAGCATAAGACCAGCATAGTGCTAGTGTAAGACCAGCGTAGGACTAGGAAAGGTAAGCGAAAGATGACTAGCAAATATAATAAAATAAGTGATGTGGCAAAATTATTTGGAATACCTGTTTCAACGCTACATTACTGGGAAAAAGAGGGCCTTTTTAATGTAGCCAGAATAGAAGACAATAAATATAGAAAGTTTTCACACAGCGATATTTTAAATATATGGGAGATTATGCTATACCGGGAGCTTGAGGTACCTATTGACAGAATAGGTTCAATACTTGATAGTAATGTTGATAATCTTTTACTTATTTATGAAGACAATGAGATAAAGATAAATAATCAAATAAATAATCTAAATAAGAAGCTTGAAAGAATTAACAGACAAAAAGAAGCAATTGCTACAATTTCTAATCTAAGAGATAGTGGAATTGTATTGGCAGTTCCTGATGTTGATAGATGTGTGTTAGATGAGTTTACTATTGAGTCTATAAAATGTTCACTTGTGAATCCATATAATTGTATGATGTACATTTCTGGCAGGGAAAAGATAGAATATGTCAGATGTCTTGCAATAAATGATAAAGATAGTATAACAAAATTGGGTGAAAATACTAATATAGTATGGCATAAGGACACAGATAAAAAATATATGCAGTTTTTATGGAAGATAAATATCGATAATGTGATGGATAATAATCTTGAGAGCGTAGTGCTTGATATCTGTAAAATGGGATATAAGACTGGAGAGGTTATTGGAAGATATCTCTTGATTGCAACTGAAGAGGGTAAAAGGTATGAGTATTATAAAGGATTTATAGAGATTAAATAGAATTCTGATTACAAAAAATAGTTGTGGCATATGGACAAATATGTAATAATTACTATATTCACTATAGAAAGAGGAAATACATGGACAATAAATCATATAATAATCAAAGTGACACTAATAAAGAGCATAAAAGAAGAGTTAGATATAAGGGAACACACCCTAGAAATTACAATGAGAAGTATAAGGAGTTAGAACCTGAAAAATATGCATCTACTGTAGAAAAGGTCATTCAAAAAGGAAGTACACCTGTAGGAATGCATATATCCATATGTGTTAAAGAGATTCTGGAATTTCTTCAGATTAAGCCAGGTCAAAAAGGTCTTGATGCAACATTGGGTTATGGAGGACACACTAGAAAAATGCTTGAATGTCTTGAAGGACAAGGACATATATATGGCCTAGATGTAGACCCTATTGAGATTGTAAAAACAAGAGAGCGTCTGAGTAATCTAGGATTTGGACCAGATATATTAACTATTAAGCAGATTAATTTTGCGAATATTGATCAGGTGGCTCAGGAAGCAGGCAAATTCGACTTCCTATTAGCTGATTTGGGAGTATCTTCAATGCAGATTGATAATCCTGAAAGAGGGTTCTCATATAAGACACAGGGGCCATTAGATTTAAGGCTTAATCCTGAAAAAGGCATATCAGCAGCCGAAAGACTAAGAGAAGTTACGCAGGAAGAGTTAGAAGGAATGCTTATCGAAAATGCTGATGAACCATATGCAAAAGAGATTTCTAAAGCAGTTATTTCCTGTAATAGAAAAGGACAATATATAAAAACTACTTCAGATTTACAAAATCTAATAGAACGAGTAATACTAACAAGTTCTGAAAACAAGTCGTTAGCTGATATCAAGAAAAAAGAGTTAGTAAAAAAGACATGCCAGAGAACATTTCAAGCTCTTAGAATTGATGTTAACAGCGAATTTGAGGTTTTGGAAGAATTCTTGGAAAAGCTCCCAAATGTACTTACAAGTGGTGGACGTGTTGCCATTCTTACTTTCCATTCAGGAGAAGACAGACTTGTTAAAAAATCGTTTAAGAATCTCTTAAAAGAGGGAATCTACAGTGATATTGCTGATGAAGTGATAAGGCCGTCAGCAGAAGAATGCAATATGAATGGCAGGGCTCGCTCTACTAAGATGAGATGGGCAATAAAAGCTTAAACAATACCCATAAAGTATTCAACTGCGATAGCTACAATTACCACAAGTGCCGATATAATAAAGCCATGAAGCATTGGAGCTACGCCAGCTTTTTTCATCTGTTTAAAGCTTGTATTTAAGCCTATTGCGGCAAGGGCGGCAACCATTAAAAACTTGCTTAGTGTTTTAGCTCCAGAACTTACAGCAGATGGTATAATTCCAAAACTGTTAATTATTGCAAGTCCTATAAATCCTAGTATAAACCATGGAAATAATGAGAGAAAACTGATTTTTTTTGCTTCGGAAGAGGTAGTACCATTTGCAAGTGCAGCTTTCTTCTTAAGCCTGATATTTACTAATGCAAATATTAGTACAGTTGGAATAATTGCAAGTGTTCTTGTAAGCTTTACCATAGTTGCAAAGTCACCAGCACCTTCTGAAAACGCGTATCCAGCAGCTACAACGCTAGAGGTATCATTTACAGCAGTACCCGCCCAAAGGCCATAAGCAATATCGGTTAGTCCAAGCCAATGACCAAAGATAGGGAAAAGCACAATCATAGCCATGTCAAATAGAAAAGTTGCGCTCATAGCATAAGCAATATCATGGTCTTTTGCATCAATAACTGGGGCAATTGCCGCAATAGCTGAGCCTCCACAGATTCCAGTTCCTGCACTGATAAGGTTAGATAACTTCCAGTTAAGACCAAGTGACTTGCCCACTAGATATCCTCCTCCAAAGCAGGTCAAAAGGGTAAAGCACATTACCATTAATGAATATCTTCCGATGGTTAAGATTGTTCCAATGCTTAATGAAGCACCAAGCAGAATAATCGCGAACTTGAGGATTTTTTTTGATGTAAATTTGAGTCCTGCTTGAAATGTTTGCGCTGGCATTTTAATTGTATTTATTATCATTCCAATAAAAAGAGCAATTACTGAAGCACCAATTAGGTGTATAGGGAGAATATTTTCTAAAAATGTTGCAATAAATGCAATTACAATTGCGAGAGCAAAACCGGGAAGTATAGTAGAGTATTTCTTAATAATATTTGTCATAGCTAATCTCCTTTAGTTAGTATATGTATTCTTCTGTTTTGAATACGGCTTGATTATAAGACATAGACATGATAAAATCTAATTATTAATAGTTATGTATTGATAAAATTTATTTATTGAAAATGCTATAATGGAGGCAGATATGATAGATATTAAATTACTTACTTTTATAAAATTATGTGATAAGATGAATTATCGGATTACGGCTGAAGAACTTCATATTACGCAGCCAGCAGTAACACAGCATATTAAGGCATTAGAGTCAGAGTATAGCTGTAATCTGATTAAATATGATGGAAGAAAGCTAACGATAACACCAGAAGGCGAGATACTGAGGCAGTATGTTAGAGAAGCTATCTGTCAGGAACGTGTAATGCGTGAGATTATCAATAAGCCAGAAAAACAACTTTTAAGAATAGGTGCAACTAAAACTATAGGTGCTTATGTATGTGGTGAAATATTGAATACATTTTTGAGTAATCCTAATAATATAGCTGATATCTGTGTTGAGAATACGGAGACATTATTAGGGAAACTTAATAATAATGAGCTGGATTTTGCAATGATTGAGGGATTCTTTGATAAGGAAAGATATGGATGGAGGCTTATGAGAAAAGAGCCATTTGTAGGTGTGTGTGCAAAGAATCATAGATTGGCAGGTACAGTTTGCAGGCTAGAAGATATTCTTACAGAGACTTTAATACTTCGTGAAGAAGGAAGTGGAACAAGGTCCATACTTGAACAGGTACTAAATGAGCATAATCGTGATGTTGATAACTTTGCAAGAACTATATGCATCAATGATTTTTCTCTTATTGAAAAAATGGTATCTAGTGGATTAGGTATATCTTTCGTATATAAAGCAGTAGCAGATAATTATAGTGAGCTTGATACATTTAAGATAGAAAACTATGATATCATGAGAGAATTCAACTATGTATATCTGAAGAATACGGATATGGACAAGAAGATTGAGAGGATAATAGGATTATGAAATATTGCATGGAATGTGGTACAAGATTACAAGAAAAATATCTGGAGAATGAGGGTATGATACCGTATTGCCCTAAATGTGAAGTCTTTAGATTCCCAGTGTTTAATACCGCTGTAAGTATGGTTGTTACTAATGAAACTAAGGATAGGATTCTTCTGATTAAGCAGTATGGTGGTGATTCTTTCATATTAGTTGCTGGATATGTAAATAAAGGAGAGTCCGCGGAAAGTGCAGTAGCCAGAGAATTAAAGGAAGAAATGGGATTGGATATAACTGGTTATTCATTTAATAAAAGTGAATACTTTGAGAAGAGCAATACATTAATGCTCAATTTTACCTGTGTGGTCACAAATATGGGACTTGAGAACATGACTAGTGAGGTAGATTATGCAGAATGGTTTGATATAGAAGATGCCAGAAAAAATATTAGACAAAAGAGTCTTGCACAGAAATTTTTAGAGTATTATGTGTCAACAATATCTTGAAAAAAAGAGCTGTTTAGTGTATAGTTAACTTATATATTTTTCAAATTTGAATAGAAGGAGATTTAATTATGTCAGTCGATATTAATAGCATTAAACATACCATCGAGAGTGGTAAAGCAGTACTTGGAATTGAGCTTGGTTCTACAAGAATTAAAGCAGTTTTAATTGGTGAGGATAATACACCAATAGCACAGGGAAGCCATGATTGGGAGAACCAGTGCATTAACAATATCTGGACATACAGTATTGAGGATGTATGGGCAGGTGTTCAGGATAGTTACGCTAAGATGGCAGCAGATGTTAAAAATCAGTATGGAGTTACAATTACTAAGTTGGGCGCTATCGGATTCAGTGCTATGATGCATGGATATATGGCATTCGATAAGAATGGAGAGCTTTTAGTTCCTTTCCGTACTTGGAGAAATACTATAACTGAGCAGGCTTCTGAAGCACTTACAGAATTATTTAACTATCATATTCCACAGAGATGGAGTATTGCTCATCTTTATCAGGCGATTCTCAATGGAGAAGAGCATGTATCTAAGATTAGTTTCCAGACAACATTAGCTGGATACATACATTGGAAGTTAACTGGTAAGAAAGTATTAGGAGTTGGTGAAGCATCAGGTATGTTCCCAATTGATATCAATACTAAGAAGTTTAATGAAAAAATGATTGGTCAGTTTAATGAAGCTGTTGCTTCTAAGAATTTTGACTGGAAACTTGAGAATATTTTACCAGAAGTTCTTGTAGCTGGTGAAGATGCTGGATGCCTTACAGCAGAAGGTGCTAAGTTACTTGATGTATCAGGAAACTTAGAGGCTGGAATTCCACTTTGCCCTCCAGAGGGAGATGCAGGAACAGGTATGGCAGCAACTAATAGTGTTGCAGTTCGTACAGGTAATGTATCAGCTGGTACATCAGTATTTGCAATGGTAGTATTAGAAAAAGAACTTTCAAAAGTTTATCCAGAGATTGATTTAGTTACTACACCAACAGGTAATCTTGTAGGTATGGTTCATTGTAACAACTGTACTTCGGATCTTAATGCTTGGGTTTCTATCTTTAAGGAATTTGCTGAGGCATTTGGTATTGAAGTAGATATGACTAAGTTATTCTCAACACTATACAACAAAGCTCTTGAAGGAGATGCAGATTGTGGCGGATTATTAGCATACAATTACTTCTCAGGCGAGCATATTACTAACTTTGAAGAAGGACGTCCATTATTTGTTCGTTCAGCAGAGAGCAATTTTAATTTAGCTAACTTTATCAGAGTCAACTTATTTACAGCTTTAGGAGCTCTTAAAGTTGGACTAGACATTCTCCTTAAGACTGAAGGTGTTAAACTAGATCAGATTTTAGGACATGGAGGATTATTCAAGACTAAGGGTGTTGGACAGTCTATTATGGCAGCAGCTATTGATTGCCCAGTATCTGTTATGGAGACAGCTGGTGAAGGTGGAGCTTGGGGAATCGCATTACTTGCTTCATACATGGTTAACAAGTCAGCGAATGAGACATTAGATGATTATCTTAACAAGTCAGTATTTGCTGGTGAAGAAGGAACTAAGATGGATCCTAAACCAGAAGATGTTAAGGGATTTGATGAATTTATTAAACGCTACAAAGCAGGACTTCCAATTGAGAGAGCAGCTGTAGATTGTATTAGATAATAAATTTAATATTATACTACTAAAAGCGCTTGTCAGCACAAGCGCTAGGAAGAATGTTTTGCATTCTTCCTAAATGTTTCACGTTGTTGCATAATTTCCATTATACTACTAAAAGCGCTTGCGACTGATTCCTCCCTTGTCAGATAGACAAGGGAGAATCATGTTGTAGGCGTTTTTATAATAGGAAATTATGCAAATAGGAATAGGTAGCCTCTTTTTAACTTATACTAGATAGAAGAAATTTAATATAATTTAGAAATGAGGTAATTATGAAGATTTGCTTTTATGATATGAAACCATATGATATAGAAACATTTGATATGGAAAACAAAAAATATGGATTTATTTGTGACTACCATGAGGAAAAATTAAATCCATTTACGGCGACATTTGCTAAAGGCTGTAAAGCAGTATGTGCTTTTGTCAATGATGATATTTCTGCTAAAACCATTGATAATCTGGCTGAGATAGGTGTAGAATTACTTGCAATGAGGTGTGCAGGATTTAATAATGTTGATTTAAAAGCGGCAAAAGACAAACTTTTAATAACAAGAGTTCCAGCCTATTCACCATATTCAGTGGCTGAGCATGCTATGGGGTTACTTTTGACTATAAATAGAAAGATTCATAAGGCGTATTTTAGAACTAGAGATTTTAATTTTAATATAAATGGTTTTACGGGTTTTGATCTTCACCAAAAGACGGTAGGAGTAATAGGAACAGGTAAGATAGGAAGATGCTTTATAGATATTTGTAAAGGATTTGGAATGAAAGTACTGGCATATGATCCATTTCCAACAAAAGATTATGGTATAGAGTATGTTGAGCTTGAGGAGCTATTTAGAGAATCTTTAGTAATATCACTACATTGTCCACTCTCTAAGAGCAATTATCATATTATTGACAGAAAATCTATTGAACAAATGAAAAAGGGTGCTATTATTATTAATACTTCAAGAGGTGCATTAATTGACAGTGAGGCACTTTTAGATGGACTTATCAGCCAAAAACTGGGTGGTACAGGACTTGATGTATACGAAGAAGAGGCGGATATGTTCTATTAGGATAATTCCTCAAAGATTAATACAGATGAAGTTCTTAGTCGGCTGCTTTCATTGCCTAATGTTATTATCACGTCGCATCAAGCATTTTTGACTAAGGAAGCTCTTGAGAATATTGCAGAAACAACACTTTATAATATAGATTCATATCTAGTTAAGAAAAAGATTCCAACTGAAAATGTAGTGGAATTATAGAAAGGCATAATTATTAAGATGAAACATTACTTTGCACCAATGGAAGGCATTACCGGGTACATTTACAGGAATGCACATCATAAGTACTTTAGAGGAATAGATAAGTATTTTACACCGTTTGTTACACCAAATCAGAATAAAAGTTTTACTAATAGGGAACTTAGAGATGTTCTTCCAGAGAATAATGAAGGAATTAATGTTGTTCCACAGATTCTCTCGAATAAAGCAACAGAGTTTATAAAAGCAGCACAGGAACTTAGCCAAATGGGTTATTCCGAGGTTAATCTCAATCTTGGATGCCCATCTGGTACTGTTGTAAGTAAATACAAGGGTTCTGGATTCCTAAGTGTTCCAGATAAATTAGAGGAATTCTTAGATAAAGTGTGCAGTGCAGACATTCCTAAGATTTCGGTAAAGACTAGAATTGGAAGATTTGATGTAGGGGAATTTGATGAGCTGCTTAATATATTTAATAAATTTTCAATTAAAGAATTAATTATTCATCCACGAATTCAGACAGATTTTTATAACAATAAACCTAATATGAAAATATTTGCACAGGCACAGGAAAAAAGTGTCAATCCAATATGCTATAATGGTGATATTTTTACTCAGGACGATTATCGAACTTGTATCAATATACTACATAATAACGAAAATATAATGCTTGGAAGAGGAATGTTAATGAATCCTGGCTTTTTTGAAGAAAATGTGGACAAATACAAGATTAGGGAGTTCCTTGAACAGATTCTTAGTGATTACATAATTACGTTTGGTGATGATAAAAGTGTTTTATTTAAAATGAAAGAAATATGGTTTTATATGATTAAATTATTTGAAAATGAGCCGGATTACTCGGATACACTAGTTAAGAAAATCAGAAAGGCTTCTACAATTATGGATTATCAAAGTGCAGTTGAAAGTGTGTTTAGATTATAAGAATTTTATACTACATAATACCTTTTTACAAAATATGAAATAAAAAAATATATTATATACATAACATATAGGGAAAATACATAAAAAATAATTATAAATAATAAAAAAATTATACATAAATTATAATATAGTAAAATTGACAAGTTGAAATATATGTTATATAATCACAAATAGAGTTATATTAAAAGTTGCGGAAAAACAATAACATAATATTATAGGAGGAAAGTAAGATGAAGTTAATTAGGATGAAGTTAATTAGAAGGTTTAGAAGAATTTTTTTAGTAATGGTCATGGTTATATGTTTTGCAATGGTAATTAATAATAGAACATTAGCTGCTACTAATGATAATAATGGAAATTACATTTTAAATTCAGAGGAAACAATTTCTTTGTATAATGAAAGTAATGAAGTGATTGCATATTATTACAAAATTAAAACAGGTGGATATATAATTATAAATTCATCTGGTACAAGGTTGATAGAATATTCTACAGATAATTCAAAAGTAAATTTAGACAAGGGTTCTACATATTATTATAGTGGAATATGTTCAATTTATAAAAGTAAAGGTAACTCTGTAATTGAAAATTGCAATACTAAAAAAGAGACAAATATAGATAGTGTATCATTTAATATTACTTCGGAAGAGGAAAAGAATGTTGCAAAGGCTACGAATGTCGCAAAGGCTGTTGCAACATCTATTTCAGGAACAACTCCGATATCAACTATAGAATCTGGAAAAATAGCTTATCCAACGATGAAGTATTCTACTAATTTAGATAAGAGATGTGGAGCTGTTGCAGGATCAATTTTTTTACGTTATTATTGTGATCATGTAAATTCTATTTATGTACCTCTTAGATATAGAACAGGAGATGGAAACCATCTTTCAAATTATCTGGTTAATAATTTTACTGGTACGGAATCAACTTATGAATCATTGTCAAGAGGATTAAATATATATTTATCCTCTTTGCAGATAACGTCACGATTTAAAACAATATATGCTAAGAATTCACTTAGCGTATATAATCAAATAAAAACATATACTAAAAATAACAAGCCAGTAATAGTTGGATTAGCTGGAGAACCTACATATAAGCACCATTGGGTTGTAAGTACAGGATATTCAAAATTATATAATAGTATTCTTGGATATGCCTATATGATAAATGTTAATGATGGACTTGGAAACACAAATGTGAATGTAAATCTGTATTATGTAGATGGATGCATATACATCTAGAGGGAGGATATCATGAACAGAAAACATATATTGATTATGGCAATATGCGTTATAACTATCATAGTTGCAGTCTTGGCTATTTGGAAGTTAGTAATATCAAATAAGCAAGATGCGAATGATAGTACCACTATTAATTCAGTTGTATCAAATGATATTAAGAATTCAGCTAAGATATTAGTAGATTTTCATGTGAATACAAAAGTAGATATTACAGATAAAAATGATATTGCTGAACTTGTAAAAATGTTTACTAGTAGTGACAGTATTAAAGAAGATTATAAGTCAGGAATCAAAGGACATACATATGTATTGTCATTTATGGATAAAGACGATAATGTTATTCAAGAAATAACAGTAATTGATGATGGTGTAATAAGAATTGATGAAAGTGTATATGCAGTTCAAGAAGTAAAAGTTAGTACTATTGATGAAATATCGGGCATTAATCGTGCAAGGCAATAGGATTAATAGGAGGGTAGGTGAAAAATGGTTAAGTGGAAAATAAATCTTTTGAGATTTGACATTTAAAAAATTAGTGCTACAATCAAGTTATCAGCCAACCGTGAAAGCTGAGGATAGAATTTACACCACAAGTAAGTAACAGTGCGAAAGATAAGTCTTTCACACGCAGATTTGTGTCTGCGCGTTGCTTGACACAAAGTCTGTTATGCGTAAAAGGCAGCGCAGAAATGAGGAATATTATGTCAGATAAGAATCCTAAGAAGGCTCCTAAGAGTAAGCATGCTACGGAGAAAGTAAATCAGAATCTTCATTCTATGGCAAAAGAGGGTGAATCAGGTAACAGTTCTAAGAACAAAAAGAAATATGATTAGAACAAAGTAGAAAAGTCTCGTTAATTGCGAGACTTTTCTTTGTATGATAGGATTATGGTGTCAGAAGATACTTTTTATAACTGATACTAGCATATTGCACAAATAGCGGCATGATTTTATGACTTTGGAAGATATTTAGCAGTTCTTAGCATGATGATTTTCTATCAGCAACAATCGGACACGATGTCCGATTGAAGTGCTACTGAGCCATGGATGGCGAATTAGTACTGTTTGCGTAAATTATATAACAACTTAATTCAGCATGCTTAGAACTTCTTAATATTGGACACCGGAATAAAATAAGATGCCATTTGTGCAATATGCCAATACCATTACAAAAGAGTACCTTCTGACACCTTAATCATCATAGGAAATTACACCAAAATTAGTATGAACACTTTTTTGCAATAACCGTTGACAACTCATTATCATTATTATATAATTTGGGGAATAGCGATGACGAAGAGAAGTATCACAGATTATCGTTCCCAGTGAATGGAAGATAGTGCGAATTCCATAAAGTGAATCTGTGAGAATAACACTTAAGAGCTGCAATCTGAAAGCATATGTAAGTAGGTGAGCCGTTAGCTGTACGATAACAGTATGGTTTTTAAACCGTAGAGTGACTGTTTAACAGTAATTCGGGTGGTACCGCGGACTTTAACTGTTCGTCCTGAACTTCTTAGTTTTGGAGGACAGTTTTTTTAATTATAGGAAATTACGCAGCAACATAAAATATTTCCAAAATAACAGAGATAATAGAATGGAGGAAACAATGAACACATCAAATATTTACCGTAACAGAACATTGAATAATATTGGAGAATCAGACGTTCATGCAACTTTAAAAGTAGCTGGATGGGTTGAGAATATTAGGGACCATGGCGGAGTTTCATTTATTGACCTTAGAGATATGTATGGTATATTACAGGTCGTAATGCGTGATACAACTCTTCTTGATGGAATTAACAAAGAGGACTGTATCTCTATAGAAGGTGTTGTAAAACTTCGAGATGAAGATACTTACAATCCTAAGATTCCAACAGGAACAATTGAGTTAGAAGCTCATTCAGTAGAAGTGCTTGGAAAGGTATATAAGCAGCTTCCTTTTGAAGTAACTACATCAAAAGAAATTCGCGAGGATTTGCGTCTTAAATACCGTTATTTAGATCTTAGAAATAATAAAGTCAGAGATAATATGATTTTTAGATCAGAAGTTATTACTTATCTGAGACAGAAGATGACAGAGATGGGATTTTTAGAGATTCAGACTCCAATTCTTTGCGCATCATCACCAGAAGGAGCTAGGGATTATATCGTTCCTTCGCGTAAATTTAAAGGCAAGTTCTATGCACTTCCACAGGCACCACAGCAGTATAAGCAGTTACTTATGGTATCAGGATTTGACAAATATTTTCAGATAGCTCCTTGCTTTAGAGATGAAGACGCACGTGCAGACCGTTCTCCAGGTGAGTTCTATCAGCTCGATTTTGAAATGAGCTTTGCAACACAGGAAGATGTATTTAGAGTAGGTGAAGAAGTACTTACCGCTACATTTGATAAATTTGCACCAGAAGGATTTGAGGTAACTAAGGGCCCTTATCCTATCATTAGCTATAAGCAGGCTATGCTTGAATTTGGCTCTGACAAACCAGATCTTCGTAATCCACTTAGAATTGTTGATGTTACAGATTTCTTCCAGAGATGTACATTTAAGCCTTTTCATGGTAAGACTGTAAGAGCTATTAAGGTTCATGCAGAAATGTCAAAAGGATTCCATGAGAAGTTATTAAAGTTTGCTACTTCAATAGGAATGGGTGGACTTGGATATCTTGAGGTTGCTGAAGATAAGACATATAAGGGACCGATTGACAAATTTATCCCAGATGATATGAAGAATGAAATAGCACAGATAGCTAATCTTGAAGCAGGAGATACTATTTTCTTTATTGCGGATAATGAAGAACGTGCTGCTATATTTGCAGGACAGATTCGCGTTGAACTTGGTAACAAGCTTGATATATGCGAGAAGAATGCATATCGTTTCTGCTTTGTAAATGACTTCCCAATGTTTGAATATGACAAGGAAGAAAAGAAAACAATCTTTACACATAATCCATTTTCAATGCCACAAGGTGGTTTAGAGGCTTTGAATACCATGAATCCATTAGATATTCTGGCTTATCAGTATGATATTGTATGTAATGGAGTTGAGCTTTCATCAGGTGCAGTTAGAAACCACAATCTTGACATAATGATTAAAGCATTTGAAATTGCTGGTTATACACAGGAAGATCTTCAACAGAAGTTTGGAGCATTATATAATGCATTCCAGTATGGAGCGCCTCCTCATGCAGGTATGGCTCCTGGAGTAGACCGTATGATTATGCTTCTTAGAAATGAAGAGAATATTCGTGAAATTATTCCTTTCCCTATGAATGGTAATGCACAAGACCTTATGTGTGGAGCTCCTAATGAAGTTTCAGAGACACAGTTAAGAGAAGTTCATATCAAAATAAGACAGTAATAAATAATAGGGAATTGTGCAGTAATACAAAATATTAAAAAAGAGGCTGTAAAAACTTCTCAAATAAAATAGGATTTATACTGGAATATGCCAGTATGAATCTTATTTTTTACTTTATAGGAAATTACGCAGTAGCGCTTAAAAAAAATCCTATTGACTTTCTTCCATTATGTTTTATAATAAATATACCGTGGGCGCACACGGAAAGCCAAGAACTCATATATAAGAGCCTTGCAGGATAGAAATATATACTACATATTATAGATAAACATACATCAATATAGGAGCAAAGGAGGATTTGCATGTCTTGTACTATTAAAGAGATTGCCATAAAATGCAATGTTTCTGAGGGTACTGTTGACAGAGCATTGAATAATAGACCAGATATTAGTGAGAAGACAAAGAATAGGATTTTACAGGTTGCAAAAGAACTTAATTATGAACCTAATCACTTGGCAAGATGTCTGGCAAAAGGAAGTACTATGACAATAGGCGTTGTATGTACTAGTATTACTAATAATTTCTTTGCACTGCTAATTGAAGAGATTGAAAAAAATGCTTCTCAAAATGGTTATTTTATTTCTTTAGTAATATCACATAATGATATGAATAAAGAATTAGAGGGTATTAGATATATGGCAAAAAGAAAAGTAGATGGATTAATTATATTTCCTATTGGACAAGGGGATGAATATGAAAGAGAATTAAAGGAATTAAATGTTCCTATTGTGACAATATATAACCGTATTTCGCCAGATTTTACACATGTAGATGTAGATTGCAGACTTATTATGCAAACAGCAGTCAGTCAGCTTGTACACAGAGGATATGAGAAGATTATATATATGGACCTTGGATTTTTTAAGCTTGTAGATAGAGGAATTAATACATTTTCACTGGCACAGAGAAGAAAAGGATATATAAAAGGAATAGCTGAATTTGGAATACAAGAAGATATTTATGAGAAGTTTGATAGAGAGGAATTAATAACTAAGTTAAAAGAGTATATAAAGAAAAAGACAAAAGCTGCCATTTTATGTCCATGTGACTGCATAGCAATTAAAGTTTTAAACTTATGCAGAAGCAACGGAATAAGAATTCCAGAAGATGTAGGAATAATGGGCTTTGATAACATAGATATGTTAGAAAATATTACACCAAGAATTAATTCAGTTGATTGTGGAGCCAGAAACATGGGCAAGATAGCTGTTGATATTCTATTAGATAAGATAAAAAATAGTTATAGTGCAGGTGATGTTGTGGCTGACTATTCATTTACGGAAGGAGATACACTATAAGATGGAAGTTATGAAATTTGGATTCAAATATTGGAAGCGTAATCTTGGTCTTGCTGTAATTACACAGATAATTAGTTTTATTGCATTGACAGCAGATTTGATGCTTCCACTATTCTCGGAAATGTTTATTGATTACATAATTAAGGATTCAAAGCCTAAGGAGGATGGGATATTTTCCTTTATGTTAACAGGAAAATATGGAGAAGTACATACGATGCAGTTGTTTTTTAGCCTAGCAGTATTATTTCTTATGATTTTGCTGTTAAGAATTGTTCTGGTTTATGTTAAGAACATAGTTAATCAAAAACTGGGATTAAGACTTGAAACTGACCTTAGAAAAGAAACATTTAACAAGATAATGGAACTTGATAGTGAGACACTGTCAGAGTATAACACAGGAGAATTGCTTACTATTTCTCATTCTGATACTATTATGTTTAAAGAGATGTTTTGCAGAATGATACCAAACATCTGTGATAGTATATATGTTATTGTATTAACAATTATTATTCTTTCTTCTATAAATGTCAGCTTATTGTTTATACCTGTTATATTAATGCCATTTTTTGCGATATCACTTATTAAGTTTAAGAAGATAGCAAGAGTTAATTATAGAAATATTCGTGCCAGCAACAGTGAGATGAATATAACTGTTCAGGAGAATATAGAGGCAGTTAGACTTGTAAGATCATTTACAAATGAGGACACTGAAAAAGCTAAATTTGATAAGGCTAATGAAAAGCTTAAAGATTCATATATTAATCAGATTAAACTGTCATCTAAGTTTGAGGTTGTATTTTCCTCAATTAAGCAGATAGCTTATATTGGAAGTATTGCAGTCAGCGCAGTTCTTGTAATGAAAGGCTATATGATGGTAGGTTTCTTAGTTTCATGTGCCAACTATGTTCTTAAGATAATGGATTATATTTCTATGATTAACAATACTTTGTTCCAGATGCAGCAGCAACTTGTTTCAGGACAAAAGATGATGAATTTTATGAACTGCAAATCTAGGATTAAAGATGGTGAAGAAGTATTGGATACTTCTAAGAAGGTTGATATTAAGATTGAAAATGGTTCACTTGTTATGGACGGAAAACAGGTACTTGAGAAGATTAACCTTGATATTCCATATGGTAAAAAGGTCGGAGTTGTCGGTGGTACAGGAAGTGGAAAAAGTGTATTATTGGAATCATTTGTAAGAATTCATGATTATACAGATGGAAGAATGCTAATAGACGGAAAAGATGTTAGGGATTATACACTTGAGTCATTAAGAGAACTATTCTCATATGTATTTCAGGATGTATTTCTGTTTTCCAACACGATAGATTCTAATATAGCATATGCTGAGCCAGACATAGAGAATGACCAGGTTATTCAGGCTGCAAAGCATGCGCAGGCCAATAACTTTATAAGACAGCTTCCAATGCAGTATGATACTATAGTTGGAGAAAGAGGACTTGGAATATCAGGAGGACAAAAACAAAGAGTTTCTATTGCAAGGGCATTGTTAAAAAATGCACCTGTATTAGTGTTAGATGATTCAACAAGTGCGCTTGATGTAGAAACAGAGAAGAAGCTTCTTGCAGATATAAAGGCTAATTATCCTGAAAAAACATTACTTATTTCAGCACATAGAATGTCATCAGTTGTAGACTGTGACGAGATAATCTACATGCAGGATGGAAACATTGTTGAAAGAGGTACATTTGACGAGTTAATGAAGATAAATGGACATTTTGCAGCAGTTTATAATATTCAGGAGACACAACGAAAGGCCGTTGTTAACTTTGATGCATTACAGGAAAGTGAGGCGAGAGGATAATGGCACAGAGAAATACGTATTTTCAAGATGAAGTTATCAAAAGAAAAATAGATGTTAAGCAGTTTAGAAGAATACTCAGATATATCCTACCATATAAAGGAATATTCATATTAGTATTAATCCTTATGGGAGTGTCTGCAGGAACTTCAATGGTAGCACCACTTTTTCTTAGAATGATTATAAATAAAGTAGTAGTGACAGAAGAATACAGAATGTTAGCACTTACTATAGCAGGATTAATTACAGTTGCTGCAATTGAGATTGGTATTACATTTGCCCATCAAAGATTGATGGGTGTTATGGGACATAAAGTTATTGCGAAGATTAGAAGAGATGCATTTTATAAACTTCAACAGTTGCCATTTGACTATTTTGATTCTAAACCTAATGGTAAGATAGTAGTTCGTGTTACTGATTATGTAAATGACTTAGCAAACTTTTTTACTAATTATGTACTGCTTTTACTTGTATATATTGTTAAAATTGTAGTAGTTACAGTATTTATGTTAAGCATTAGCCCACAACTGACAGGAGTTGTATTCGCAGCAGTTATTCCTATGATGTTATGTGTATTTGGACTTAGATATTCTATTAGAAAGTTATTTTCATATCAGAGAGCTAAAAACTCTAATAGAACAGCCTTTCAGGTTGAATCTATTATGGGTGAGAAGATAGTTAAAAGCTATAATAGAACTAAAGAGAGCCAGAAGACCTATATGGGAATACATAATGATGCTCTTAAAGGATGGATGCGAATTGTATATAGGAATGAGCTAAACACACCTATTGTTGAAATATTCTGGAACCTGGGAACACTATGTTTATATGGACTTTCACTCTCAATGATACTTAAGGGTAATTCTGTGATAGATGCAGGAACAGTTGTAGCATTTACAAGTTATATGAGCTTGTTCAGTGGACCTTTAACACAAATAGCGGTTATTATACAGCAACTCGCTCAGGTTAGTTCAAATCTTGAACAGGTATTTGATACAATTGATTATCCTGTAGACATTCACTCAGAAGATAATAGTGTTAATCTTACAGATGTAAAAGGAAAGGTTGATTTTACAGATGTTGATTTTGCTTATGATGAGGGAATAAATATCTTAGAGAACTTTAATCTACACGTCAAACCAGGAGAAACAATAGCATTGGTTGGACCAACTGGTGCAGGAAAAACAACAATTATTAATATGATAACAAGATTCTATGATGTAAGTAAAGGTTCAGTTATGATAGATGGAATTGATGTTAGAGATGTGACACTTGAATCTCTTAGAAATGAAGTTGGAGTACTTATGCAGGATCCATTTATTTTTAAAGGAAGCATAATTGATAATATTAGATATGGAAGGGTTGATGCAACTGATGAAGAATGTATTAAAGCTGCAAAGACTATATTTGCAGATAAATTTATAAGCCAGATGAAAGATGGATATTATCACATGTTAGAAGAACGTGGTGGTGGACTTTCGGCAGGAGAGAAACAATTAATCAGTTTTGCAAGAATAATACTTAAGAATCCTTCTGTTGTTATATTAGATGAGGCAACAAGTTCAATTGATACAGAAACAGAGAATCTTATAAAACAGGCACTTGATGTGATTTTAAAGGATAAGACAGCATTTATGGTTGCACATAGACTTTCAACTATTAGAAATTCTGATAGAATACTCTATATAGCGAACAAAGGAATTGCTGAAGAGGGAACACATGAGGAACTCATGGCTAAGAAAGGTTTGTATTACGCATTAAATTAGATAATCTTATCAAGCAGATTAGTGAGAAGAGAGGCTTCAATAGGGGTTAAATTCTTAAGAGAATTTTGTTCACATTCAGAAGTTATCTCTAAAAGAGATGGATAAAGGGATTTGGATTCCGAAGTAGGAAAAAGCATATATTGACGCTTGTCGTCAGGAGCAACCTTACGGATGAGAAATCCTTTATTCTCTAGCTGTTTAATAGATTTAGCTACAGCTCCTTTATCAATCTGAAGTTCTGAGGCAAGGTTCTCTTGCGATAATCCTTCATTCTCACATAGATACAAAATATACATAAGCTGCTTGCTGGAAATGCCATATTCTTCCAGCTTGTGATTAAGATAAACATCAGTTTGTCTATGTAATATTGAAAAATTACTAATAAGTGAATTCATATATATTAAAGTCCTTTCGGTCTATTTAGTTGTAAGTACAATCATTTTATATGACATAATACTATATGTCAATTTAAAAATTAATTAAATTTAAAAATTAAGATAAATGGGTAATAATCAGCAGTTAGAGCGAAAAAATGTTTGAAATATATGATAATAAAGCATTTGTGTCAGAATACTTGACTTGACATAACATCAAAAAAAATTTATAATATAAATAGCCGTTGTAATAAAATGACATACGACGGTATTATTAATATAGAAATAGTTGTAATGACAACTAAAGGAGATAGAAGAATATGTTTGAAGAAGGAGAATACATTGTTTACGGAAACACAGGTGTATGCAAAGTTCTAGAAGTAGGTCCATTAGATGTTACTGGTTCAGATAATGCCAAGCTGTATTATACACTTTCACCAGTATATTCCAAGAGCAGCAAGGTATATACTCCAACGGATAATGCCAAAGTTGTTATGAGACCAGTTATATCTAAAGAAGAAGCTATAGAGCTTATTGAAGATATAAAGAATATTGATAAACTTGAAGTTAAGGAAGAAAAAAGAATAGAAGATGTTTATAAGGCAGCAACTTCAAAGTGTGATTGTCGCCAACTTATAATGATAATTAAGACTCTTTACACAAGAAGACAGATAAGGATAGCAGATGGTAAGAAGATTACAACAGTTGATGAAAGATATTTGAGATTAGCTGAAGATAATCTATTTGGCGAATTATCAATATCATTAGACATGGATAAAGATAAGGTTGAAGAATATATATCATCCAGATTTGCTCAATAGGCCTTAGATTAGACAGATAGCAGGCTTAACGCAATGTTGATATTTGTTAAATATTTAAAGATTGGAGTAAAGGGAACTGCCCTTGCTACAATTATTGCACAAGCAATAAGTATGATTATTGCATTAATTTGTTTGAAAAAAAGCCACTTTATATTTGAATTTAATTTGAAGAATTTCAAGGTGGATTTTAATAGAGCTATAGAACTTGCAAAAGTTGGAATTCCAATTTCTTTTCAGGAACTAATGGTAAGAATATCATTTTTATGACACATAAGATGGTAAGCACCAGCGCTGTAAGCAAGATGAAGCCAGTAGACGGAAAGTTTACAATAGAATTTGAATCTGCTGTAATAACAGGAATACCTGTAATTGTAGAGAATGAAGAAGAAAAGATAGAAGCATTAAGACTGATTTGTGAGAGATTTACACCTGATAATATGGGCGATTTTGACAACGCTGTAAGTAGAAGTTTAGGTATAACAGCAATAATAAGAATTGATATATTAACGGCTACAGGTAAGATGAAAATATAGCAAATTATTCTTTTAGCATATACAGTTGGCATAGCAAAAAATGCTAGTGATATATAAAGAACATTAAAAACTTAGCAAAGATAAGAACATTTTTGAATTTATAATCAGTGTTAGCATGGAAAGAAGTAAAATGAAAAAAACCACAGAAATTAACACAAATCCAGTAAAGGTTATACCTTTAGGTGGATTAGAAAAAATCGGAATGAACATAACAGCATTTGAATATGAAGACACAATCATTATAGTAGATTGTGGAATATCATTTCCAGATGATGAGATGCTTGGAATCGATCTTGTAATCCCTGATGTCAGTTATCTTATTGAGAATAAGGATAAGGTCAAAGGATTATTTATTACACATGGACATGAAGACCATATTGGAGCAATACCTTATGTTTTAAAAGAGCTGAATGTTCCGATTTATGCTACGAAGCTTACAATCGGACTTATTGACATTAAGTTAAAAGAACATGATATGCTTAAAAATGTTCGTAGAAAAGCAGTTAAACATGGACAGACCATTAGTCTTGGAAGCTTTAGAGTTGAATTTATTAAGACCAATCATAGTATTGCAGATGCATCAGCACTTGCAATATATTCACCAGCGGGAATCATTATTCATACTGGCGACTTTAAAATAGATTATACTCCTCTTTTTGGTGATGCAATTAATCTTCAAAGATTTGCAGAACTAGGTAAAAAAGGTGTGCTGGCGCTGATGTGTGATAGTACTAATGCTACAAGACCAGGGTTTACACCATCTGAGCAAAAGGTTGCTAAGACATTTGACAGTTTATTTGAGGAACATAAGTCAAGCAGAATGATTGTTGCAACATTTGCATCTAATGTTGACAGAGTTCAACAGATTATTAATACTGCTTACAAATTTGGAAGAAAAGTTATAGTACAAGGAAGAAGTATGGAAAATGTCATATCCGTAGCACAGGAATTGGGATATATTACACTTCCGGAAAATACCCTTATTGACATTGATTTGATGAAGAATTATCCAGATAATCAGCTTGTTTTTATTACAACTGGTAGTCAGGGTGAAGCAATGGCAGCACTTTCAAGAATGGCAGCTTCAACACATAGGAAGATATCTATTAAGCCAGGAGATGCAATTATATTTAGTTCAACTCCTATTCCGGGTAATGAAAAGTCTGTTTCACAGGTTGTGAATGAATTATCTAGAAAAGGTGCAAAAGTTATATTTCAGGATACTCATGTATCAGGACATGCATGTCAGGAAGAGATTAAGTTAATATATTCGCTTGTTCACCCAAAGTATGTAATTCCAGTACATGGTGATTATACTCATCTTAAGGCACAGGCAGAGCTTGCAATAGGAATGGGATATGATAAAGAAGATATATTTATATTATCATCTGGTAATGTTTTGCAGTTATCGGAAGAAAGAGCTGAAGTAGTAGGAAATGTACCTGCCAATGAAATATTTGTAGACGGTCTTGGTGTTGGAGATGTAGGAAATATCGTTATCAGAGACAGACAGACACTTTCAGAGAATGGACTGATTATTATTGTTGTAACATTTGAAAGAGGAAGCAATCAGGTTTTAGCTGGTCCAGATATTGTTTCTCGTGGATTTATATATGTCAGAGAATCAGAAGAATTTATGAAAGAAGCTAAGTCTATAGCATATGAAAGTATTCAAAAATGTTTAGATAAAAGGGTAACTGACTGGTCTAAAATAAAAGGAGTTGTTAGAGACGATTTAAGTGATTATATCTGGAAGCAGATGAAACGTTCCCCTATGATACTTCCAATTATTATGGAAGTCTAAAAAACTCAGATTGTACCCTAATAAATGCAGACGGAAAGTTTACTTTAAAGTCAAGTTATGTTAAAATAAGTACTAATGGGGAATTTATACCATTTTCTAACAAGAATAAAAGGAGGCAATTAAATGTCTAGAGTAAAACAATCAATGGATGGTAATACTGCAGCTGCTCATGTAGCTTATGCATATACAGATGTGGCAGCTATTTACCCAATTACACCTTCAAGCCCAATGGCTGATTATGTAGATCAGTGGTCTGCTGCAGGTCAGGAGAACATTTTTGGTAATCAAGTTAAAGTTTCAGAGATGCAGTCAGAAGCAGGTGCTGCTGGAACAGTTCACGGTTCACTTGCAGCCGGTGCTATAACAACAACATTTACAGCTTCACAGGGTCTTCTTCTTATGATTCCTA
>CAZNEZ010000021.1:0-32780 GCA_964572475.1 uncultured Lachnospiraceae bacterium | reverse complement strand
TGGTTCAAATTCTTTCCAAGCTGTTAATACTGGTGCATAACTCTGGATTGAGCAGTTAGGTTTAACTGCGATAAATCCTCTCTTTGTACCAAGTCTCTCTCTCTGTGATTTAATTACCTCATAATGTTCTGGATTTATCTCTGGAACTACCATAGGAACATCTGGTGTCCATCTATGTGCGCTATTATTAGAAACAACTGGTGTCTCTGTCTTAGCATATGCTTCTTCAATAGCTTTTATCTCATCCTTGCTCATATCTACAGCACTAAATACGAAATCTACCTTTGAAGCTACATTCTCAACTTCGTTAA
Organism: uncultured Lachnospiraceae bacterium; assembly: GCA_964572475.1. GTDB lineage: Bacteria > Bacillota > Clostridia > Lachnospirales > Lachnospiraceae > CAZNEZ01. The sequence goes on along the minus strand of CAZNEZ010000021.1, from coordinate 32,469 downwards.
CGTTTAATACAACTAATTTCTTAACAGCTTCCGGCATAGGTGTTGTCATCTTCCAACGTGAACCGATAGCTTCTTCATATGATTTACCTGCTGAACGTGGACTTGCTGCAACAACAGTCACTTCAAACCATGGGTGATTCTCTAATAATGATATAAAACGCTGGCCTACCATTCCTGTAGCGCCTAAAATTCCAACTTTTAATTTTTGACTCATGTCGTTCTCCTCGTAACTCTTCTATATAATTTTTGTCCTGTGCGTCTGTGACGTACATTTGTTTTTTAGACATGAATATATAATATCATACATTTTTCAAATTGCAAGCACTTTTTTGAGAAAGATAAATTGATATAACAATAGCACTAACCGGTATAACTATAATGCAGCCAATTCCACTAAGCATTATCTGTAGTAATCCAACATAAAATGACTTAGAATTAATCACTCTTTCAAAGCTATAACCTACCTGCATATAATAATTCATAAGCATCATAGCCTCTCCAAGATATGCATATAACAAAGTATTTATAGTACTTCCCATAATATCCATTCCTATATTCATTCCTGACTTAATTAACTCTGTTTTCTTTAAATGTCTATTATTATCATATACTTGAAATACTCCTGAACAGATTGACATTGCTGTATCGATAACAGCTCCAAGCATTCCTATAATAACTACAGAAATGGCTATATTTTTCATGTTAAGATTGACAATATCCGAATAATACATACTTTCCTCAACAGTCTCTATCTCATTAAATCCAGCAATATGTGAATTACTGCCTACTATTATGCTAAGAATCATACAAATAAGTGCTGTAATAACAACTGCACACATAGCCGCTATGGTCTTTTCATTTCTCTCATTTTGATAAAATAATGTTATTATACAAATAAACGTTCCTCCAAGTGCCATTGCAAAATATGTATTTAATCCCATATATAATAGTAAAATCATAAGTCCAATCACAAGAATATTCAGGCATATTGAGATAAACGATTGTGCCCCTCTATTTCCTCCAATCACTGACATTAGTAAAAACAAAAGAATAATTAATATTATGCTCATTGATTTCCTCCTCTGTTTCGGAATTTCAAAAACACTACCGTTACTCCTATTGCCACTGGAATCGTAAGTACTATTCCTATACTTCCAACAAGAAATCTATATATTTCAAATGACATATGGTTCTCGATTATATTTGAAAGGCTTATACCATTCTTAAGTTTTACCAGAATTTGTGGTATTGAGCCACATATAAATGTAAACAGCAGAACATTTATCATAGTTCCCATAATATCATGACCTATTTCTCTACCTGATATAACCATCTTGCGTGGTTCAATATCATTATTCTTATCATATATTTCATTAAGAGAAGAGACAATCGTTATAGCTACATCCATTATAGCTCCAAGACCTCCTATAAGTATTCCAGACATAAAAAGTTCCTCCAAATCATCTGGATTAACAAGATAGTCCATCATCCAATACTCTATGTCTCCTCCAAAATACATTACAACTTTAAAAATCGTCATTGTAATAAATAATGATATAAGTATTGATATAATAGAAAGAATTGTCTTCTTACCTATTCCCATAATTATTAAAGCCGACAAAATAGTATACACAATAACTAAAATATTGCATACCTCTAATATATCATTACCCTTGTTATATTGTTGTAGTGCCACATAATACAAACCAATATTAGCACATACTGATGCTATTGCAAAGACTCCCCTTCTCCTTGCCACTGCTATTACCATCCATATGAAAAATGCAGCTAATACAGCAACATACTTGTCTCTTTTAACCCCAGTAATGCTTGATTTCAGCTCTCCATTAGAATTTTCTCCAAGACTTATAAATACTTCATCACCCTTTTCATACTTTTCATCATAAGTTCCAGACTTGCTATATTCATTAGATATTTCAACTTTTCCCCCTTTTTTCTCACCATTTTTTATTATTGCTGTAATACTTTGCTTATAGTATTCTTCAGTAACACCATGCTCATTACTTTCTTCTCTAAGTAATACATCTCTAACTTCTGTAACTTTCGCTATTGTCTTTGAATACATTTCGTAATCATTCCAGACGAATATTACTCCTCCAAGTAAAATGGCAGCCAAAATACAAAGTCCAATAACTTGTTTCTTATTTTTGAATATAATATCTCTAACTTTATTCATTGCTATCCTTTCTTATCTCCACAAAACAAAACTGCCACCCTGTATGTAATACAGAACGACAGTTTTACTAAGCTTCCAGCCAGAATCGAACTGGCAACTGGACATTACGAGTGACCTGTTATACCATTTAACTATGGAAGCACAAAAACTATTATACATCATTTTGCGACGATTGTGAAACAGTTTTTATAAATCTTGACTCAATTTTTGTAATTATAAGGTTTACTGATTGATTTTTGTCTGAAAATGGCACAAATCCTCCTGCCATAGTTTCATGTCCTCCACCTGTTCCAATATCCTTAAGAGCTTTACTAGTAAGAATTCCTGCATCATATCCATTTGGAACACTTCTAACCGATATCTTAATTCCATCAGCTTTAATTGAGTACACAACTGAAAATGTCACTTCTTCAAGGTCAAGCATAAAGTCCGATATAGACGCAATAAGTGCCTCTGGACAATCTTTACCTGTATTAGCAAAACTAATATGGTCATATACTTTTATACTTTTAATAGCACTTGCATATGCATCAAGATCATCAAGCTGCAATGTACTCATAGATATAAAATTAAGTTCACTCAAATCGCAAATCTTATATAACGCATAAAACATATCTAAATCCAGCTCACTAACTCCTCTTGTAAGATTAGCTGTATCTACCTTAATTCCATACAGTAATGCTGTTGCAACAGTCCGAGTAATATTAATGTTATTCTCATAGAAATACTCTGCTATAATAGATGCGCACGCACCCACATCTCCTCTAATATCAGAAAACTTGTATGAGATATCATTATAGATTGGGTGATGGTCAATACACATTATATCATTTTCCGAATAATCAATTGTATTAAAATTACCCTTTTGTCCATCAATAAGTATTATTTCATCATCCTTTGTTATTACATCATCATCTGTAAATGTAAACATTTCAATGCCTAATGTCTTAATCATTCTATGAATATTATATCTATCAATCTTACCTTTATAGCAAATATAAGAAATAATCCCCCTTGCTTCTAAAAGCTTTTGTAGACCAAAGGCACTGGCAATAGCATCTGGATCCGGGAAATTGTGAGTTTGTATATAAACATGCTCTGAATGTATGTTATCTATTATTTTTTCAAGATTAGTCATATTATTTTTCCTTTTTTATTGTTCTGACTATATTTACTGTTTTAAATTAATCCTTATATCCACTACCACCAAGTTTAAGGCGTACAGCTTATTATACTTCCTATCCTAATTAACTTCAACAATTTTATTGTCACTTTATTCTATATTTTTATTAAGCTGTTATACGCAAGTCAAGTAACTTAAATAATCTATAAACATATAATAGTATATAAAACTTGTGCATCCGCACAGATTGGAGCAGTCATGAATGATGTATTAACACTCAGGGATGTATCCTATTCATACCATACCATTAATGGTGAAACTCCTGCTCTAAAGGATATTAATCTTTCAGTACCAAATGGTGAGTTTATTGCTATCGTTGGCCCCAGCGGCTGTGGCAAATCAACTCTTCTTTCCTTAATTGCTGGTCTTATTAAGCCTGAATCAGGAGAAATAACGGTTACTGGCAATAATATTGGATATATGCTACAAAAAGATCATCTTTTTGAATGGAGAACAATCTATAAAAATGTAATCTTAGGTTTAGAAGTTCAGCACAAATTGACTCCTGTAACTCTGAACAACATAGACCAAATGATGACAACATACGGACTTGATACATTTAAAGATTCAAAACCTTCAGAATTATCTGGAGGAATGAGACAACGTGCTGCTTTAATCAGAACACTTGCTCTTGAACCTGATTTATTGCTACTTGATGAACCATTTTCAGCACTTGACTATCAAACAAGACTTGAGGTTTCAGATGATATCAGTAAGATAATTAAATCAGAAGGAAAAACTGCTGTTTTAGTTACTCATGATCTCTCTGAGGCTATAGCTACTGGAGACCGGGTTGTTGTTTTATCTAAAAGGCCTGGAGAAATCAAAAAAATATTTGACATTAATCTTACAGTAAAAGAAAGAACTCCTATGTCTTCCAGAAATGCACCTGAATTTAAAGAGTATTTTAATCAAATATGGAAGGAGTTGACGAACTGTGACTAACTTATCTATTGTTCAGCAACAATTTGTTGCTTCCAAAAAACGCCATAAGATAATAGTTCAGATAGCCAGAATTCTCATTCTTGTTTTTTTCATAGCAATATGGGAAATATCGGCTAGAACTGGTCTTATAAATGCATTTATATTTAGCAGTCCCTCCAGAATACTGAGCAGCTTCATATCAATGGTTAAAGATAAGACGATATTTTATCATACTGGAATAACCGTATTTGAGACTTTGCTAAGCTTTTCCCTTGTTACAATAATCGGTATTCTAGTAGCGGTTATCTTATGGGTAAGCAAAAGTGCCTTTGAGATACTCGACCCTTATCTGGTAGTGTTAAATAGCCTGCCTAAATCGGCGCTAGCTCCTGTTATCATTGTTTGGCTGGGAAATAGTATGAAAGCTATCATTGTTACCGCCATTTTAGTAGCTGTATTTGCAACAATCATTAGTATTTATACTGGATTTAACGAAGTTAGCCAGGATAAGATTAAACTAATATATTCATTGGGTGGAAATAAAAAAAACGCCCTGACTAAGGTAATAATCCCATCCACTGTACCTGTTATTGTAAGTACGATGAAAGTAAATATTGGTCTTTCCTTAGTCGGCGTTATTATCGGTGAATTCTTAGCAGCAAAAGCAGGTCTGGGATATCTCATAATCTACGGAAGTCAGGTTTTCAAATTAGATTGGATTCTTATGAGTATCGTAATTCTCTGCATACTAGCTTCAATTCTATATTCTCTCTTAAATATACTAGAGAAACATTTTACACTGCAACGATGATTCCCCCATCGTTTGCATACATAGTCGCAACACCTGCGGTATTCGCAATGGTAATTCCCTTAAATCTTCCAAATGTTTCAAGTGATTTCTTTACCTGTTCTGCTCTTTCAGGGCAATTGCAATGACTGATTGCAACTACTTTCTCCTCAGGATTCAACGTCTGTTCAAGAACATATGCACACATCTTTTTAAGTGCTTTATCAATTCCTCTTGCCTGTTCAAGCTTACAGATTATACCATCCTTATCTGCACTCATAACTGGTTTAATATTCAGCACACTTGCAACAATAGCCTGAAGACTTGTTAAACGTCCATTCTTTCTAAGTGTCTCTAATGATTCCAATACAAAATAAGTAGTCATCTCATCTTTATATGCTTCAACTTCCTTAACTATCTCATCAAATGTTTTTCCTTCTTTTTCAAGTCTGTCAGCCATCAACGCTATATTAGCCTCACCTATAGATGCTGAACACGAATCAAATATGTGAATATTTTTATCATTGCCATATTCTTCTATATATAGCTTTTTCCCAAGTTCAGCACTATTATATGAGCCACTAAGATTAGCTGATAATGTAACAACATATATATTCTCAGCTTCTCCCTTAAATGCCTCCATATATGCTTCTGGAGATGGGCATGAAGACTTTGGACAATTCTTACTTTCAGCTACCTTCTTAATAAATGATAATTGGTCAAAAGTCTCATCATCTACTATATCTTCATCTTCTACAGTAAGTGTAAGCGCTACCTTCTGAAAATGTTCATCTAATTTTAAATCTATAGGAAAGTCGCAACAACTATCCACAACTATTTTATAACTCATATTATCTCCAATCCTGCACACTAAAAATATGCATATCAAACTTTAATTAATCTATGTGTGAGTTTAACCCATTTCATAAGTTTAAGTCACAACTGTATGTAGTTTTAATTACTACTTATAATAGCATTAACCTCTCTATGTTGTCAACTTAAATAACTTATTCATATCAACTTATACCTACTTTAAGTATTTACTTTATTATTTATTTTAAGCATTAACTTTCGTCTATAATTCATTTATTGCAATTAAATATTCTGTCTGCTATAATCAAAACATACATTTTTGAAAGGACTCATAATGACATCTATAGAGATAACTGACATCAAACATTTTATGAAAGCTCTTCTTATGGATCAAACACTTGATAATCTATTGGTTACGGAAGTAAGCATTTCTACATCTAATAATTTTAATATTGACGGAAGAATCAATCACTCTTTTTATTCTAGTGAAGAACTTTCTGAATTACCTAACACCGATTTTTCTTACTGGAGTACTCTAAGACCTATATGTTTTAATCTTATAAAGGGACGTAAAACACCATTAAAATTTAAGATGGTTTTTAAGTTAGATGAGAATTCAATTAATAGTCTTTTAGACAAAAGCGGACTTTCATACGTTTATAATGATATTATTGGACTTTTCCTTAATATTTCATACGAAGATGGGAAACTTTTTTGTATTACAGGAACTTCTCTTAGAACATTTACAATGGATAAATCATTAGAGAAATATTTTGATGAATACGCAACAAAAAAGATTAACTCCATATGAAGTTAATCTTTTTATATAATAAAAATTTAAGCTAAGTAATCCTCATTCATCGCTATTACTTTATTCATAGCATCTTTACCTGGAGCACCAATAGTAAGTCTCTTCTCAACACAGGTCTTAAGGCTTATTGCTTCATATACATCTTCTTCAAACACAGGACTTATATTCTTGAATTCATCAAGTGTCATATCATCTAAAGCAATTCCCTTATCAATACAGAACAATACTAGCTGTCCAACTATTCCATGTGCATCCCTGAACGCAACACCTTTATTAACAAGGTAATCCGCTGCATCTGTAGCATTAGTAAATCCGTTTTTAGCACTTTTCTCCATTACAGTTTTATTGAAAGTCATAGTTTCAATCATACCAGTAAACAGAGCTAAACATCCTTTAACTGTATCCATAGCATCAAAGGCAAGTTCCTTATCTTCCTGCATATCTTTATTGTATGCAAGAGGAATTCCCTTCATGGTAGTAAGAAGTGACATAAGAGCGCCATATACACGTCCTGTCTTACCCCTTACAAGTTCAGCAATATCTGGGTTCTTCTTCTGTGGCATAATACTGCTTCCAGTACTATATGCATCATCAATCTCAACAAATCTATATTCGTTAGAGTTCCAGATGATAATTTCTTCAGAAAATCTGCTAAGATGCATCATTATTGTTGAAAGTGCACTTAAGAATTCAATAAGATAATCTCTATCTGCCACAGAATCCATACTATTCAAAGTTGGTCCCTTAAAGCTAAGTAATGAAGCTGTAAATTCTCTATCAAGTGGATAAGTTGTTCCTGCCAGAGCGCCCGATCCAATTGGACAATAGTTCATTCTCTCATAAATGTCCGAAAGACGGGAACGGTCTCTTTTAAACATCTCAAAATATGCACCCATATGATGTGCCAATGTTATAGGCTGTGCTTTCTGTAAATGAGTAAATCCTGGCATATATGTCTCAGTATTTTCTTTCATAATAACATGAAGTGCTTTTAATAACTTCTTAAGTAATTCATCAACCTGAGCTATCTCATCTCTAGTATATAGCTTCATATCAAGTGCTACCTGATCATTCCTGCTTCTGCCTGTATGAAGCTTCTTGCCCGGTTCACCAATTCTTTCAATCAGGTTAGCCTCTACAAAGCTATGAATATCCTCTGATTCCTCAGTAATTAAAAGAATTTCATTCTCGATATCTTCTTTTATTCCTTTTAGCCCATCAACTATAGCAATCTTATCATCATCTGTTATTATTCCCTGTTTAGCAAGCATCGTAACATGAGCAATACTGCCTTCTATATCCTGCTTGTAAAACTTCTGATCAAATGAAATTGATGCATTAAAATTATGAACTAATTGATTTTCTTCCTTTGTGAAGCGTCCGCCCCAAAGTTTCATAGTGGCTCCTATCCGTCTATATGACTAAATGTATTTTTTACTTAGCTAATAATACCATAATATCATTGCTTCTTGCAATAAATTTAGTCATTGCCTCTGATGATAATGGTTCATGACTTATAAGTGCAAGGTCATAAAGCTGTTCACAGAACATAGGAACATGCTGGGAATCCTTATTGGCAAGTATATATTTAACAAGTTCATTATTAGCATTTAATACAAGCGAAACCTGAGCTCCCATGTCTCCAAAATCCATTCCACTCATACCATACATTTTCATCATCTCCTGCATACGTCTGCTCTGCTCAGATAATGTAACCATTGAAGAAATCTTATCATTCTTAAGCTTTTCAACCTTAACATCAAGATTTTCTTTACCAAGTGCTTTTCTAAATGTCTCTGTAAGTGTATCGGCTTCTGCTTTTTCCTTATCTTTGTCTTCTGATTCTGTAGTATCCTTTAATGTATCTGTAAGGTCAGCATCAATTCTGGCAAATTGAACACCCTCATTCTTCTGCTCAAGATGAGTTATAAATGGCTGGTCAATATTATGTTTTAATATTACAGCATCAAGACTTGCTTCCTTAAACATATTGATATACTGGCTCTGTTGAATCTCATCAGTTACATAGAATACTGTATTCTTATGTTCTTCTTCATTTTCCTTTAAACAGTCGGAAAGAGTAAGATATTTATTATCAAGATTCTTAAACAGAATAAAGTCTTTCATCTTATCATAGAATTTTTCATCCTTTAAGCAGCCAAACTTAATAAATGGATTAATGTCATCCCAATATTTTTCATAAGATTCTCTTTCAGTTTTACATAGTCCAGAAAGCTTATCCGCAACCTTTTTAGTGATATAATCAGAGATTTTCTTCACAAATCCGTCATTTTGAAGTGCACTTCTAGATACATTAAGAGGAAGGTCAGGACAATCAATTACACCTTTAAGCAAGAGTAAAAATTCAGGAATAACTTCCTTTATATTGTCTGCTATGAATACCTGATTATTGTAGAGTTTAATTGTTCCCTCGATTGTATCATACTGATTACCCATCTTAGGAAAATAAAGAATACCTTTTAGATTAAATGGATAATCCATATTAAGGTGAATCCAGAATAAAGGCTCTTTAAAGTCCTTAAATACCTTACGATAGAAATCTTTATATTCATCCTCTGAACATTCATTTGGATGTTTCATCCACAATGGGTTAGTATCATTAAGTGGAACTGGCCTTTTAAGAATTTTAACCATTTCTTTTTCTGGCGAAACTTCAACAGTTTCCTTAGTTCCATCTTCATTTTCAACTTCATTAGTTTTAGCTGGTTCAACTACTTTTTCAATAACCGTATCCTTATCTGTTACTTCAGATGGTTCAACAGTCTCATACTGAGTTTCAGCATTTGGATTAGCAAGATAAATATTAACTGGCATAAATGAACAGTATTTCTCTATGATTTCTCTTGCACGATATTCGTTAGCAAACTCAACACAGTCTTCGTTGAGATGAAGGATAATGCTTGTTCCGCGGAACTCTCTGTCTCCTTCTTCCATATCGTATTCTGTTCCACCATCACATTCCCAATGAACTGGTTTAGCATCTTCTTTATATGATAAAGTATTAATCTCAACTTTATCTGCAACCATAAATGCTGAATAGAATCCCAAACCAAAATGTCCAATAATCTGGTCTTCATTAGTCTTATCTTTGTATTTTTCCAAGAAAGCTTCCGCTCCAGAAAATGCTATCTGATTAATATATTCTTCCACTTCTTCTGCTGTCATTCCTAGACCATTATCTATGAATTCAAGTGTTTTGTTAGTAGAATCTGCTATAACCTGAACTGTAAATTCTTCGTCGTCTTCAAGTTCACATTCACCCATCATATCTAGCTTCTTAAGCTTTGTGATTGCATCACATCCATTAGATATTAATTCTCTAAAGAATATGTCATGGTCAGAATATAACCACTTTTTAATAATAGGGAAAATGTTGTCACTGTTAATTGATAAGTTACCATGTTGATTTGTCATTGAAAATCACTCCTTTTGTATTATTGTTATTGCACTAATTTTTAAAATAGTTTGAAAAATAGTACCCACATTTCTTAAAGAAATGTATCTATTTTGCTATAGAAATTATTGTAGTACCCAATCACAAAAAAGTCAAGATAAAATTAGCACTCATTTGTAGTGAGTGCTAATAATTTGTTTTATTAAGTATACCAATTTAACTAAAGTTAAATTTTTTAGCTTTAGTTAAATTTTTAACTTTCTTTTGATATATGTACCTGTAGCTGGTTAAATGGTATCTCAATTCCATTGGAATCGAATTCATTCTTGATTGTCTCTATAAGTATGAACTTGGTATTCCAATAATCTTCTGTCTTAGCCCATACTCTCATCTCTAGCGTAACTTCACTCGCTGCAAGGTCTTTAACGAATATCATTACTTCTTCTTCATGAAGAATCTTATCGTTTTTAGCCACAATATCTTCCATAACCTTTTTAGCCCTTGTAATATCACTGGTATAACTTATACCTACATTAAGATCAATACGTCTTTTTTCAAATGCTGTAACATTCGTTATATGAGAATTCGCAAGTGTTCCATTCGGAACAACTATAAGCTTATTGTCAACAGTTATAAGATGTGTATAAAACAGGTCAATCTTATTAACCGTTCCCTCTTTTCCACTACCACCGTCCTGAATATAATCTCCTACCTTAAATGGCTTGATTAATAGAATCATAACACCACCAGCAAAGTTTGATAAACTTCCCTGCATAGACAGACCAATTGCAAGGCCAGCTGATCCTAATACTGCAAGAAAGGACGTTGTCTGTATTCCCACTCTTTCACATACTATACATATAAGTATAAAATACATTATAACTCTCAATAGAGAAAGTAAAAATTTGCTAACACTAATCTCAATATTAGCTTTATTAAAAAATCTCTTAAATATTTTGAGAATTAATGAAATAACATACTTTCCTATCATGAAAATTATAATAGCAATTATTACATTGATAGCAAAATCTATTACCTTAGGAATATATCCCTTCATAGTCTCTATGAATTGATTCACCTCTTTAACTGTTTCTTGAGCATCGGTATTTGTTAATAGCATAAACATATTCACTGCATTCTACCTCTTTCTTACTTTGCTTTCTTAACTTGTTTCTCTTCTGGCTTCTTAACCTGTTTTTGCATCATCTTTACTTCTGGCTTCTTAACCTGTTTTTGCATCATCTTTACTTCTGACTTCTTAACTGGCTTAATATCAGTTTTTTCGATTACAATATCATTACTTTCAGTTTTTTCAATCTCTTTTTGAATCTTCTTAGCTACTCTTGATGGAGCAATCTTCTTGGTATCATCCTTTTTAATTGCGTTATTTGTAGTCGCCTTTTTCTCAGCTTTAGAATACTTAAGAATTGTAATGCCAAGCGCTGGAACCTTGATTCTGATAGATTCTTCTCTGCCATCACATTCATCCGTTTTACTAACCTTCAGTCTCTTATTAACAAAATCAGTTCCTCCAAATTCTCTGGCATCACTATTAAATATTTCCTTATATTTGCCCTTCTTAGGAACACCAATTTTATAGTCTTCTCTTTCTATTGTATCAAAATTGCATACTACAATTATCATATCATCAGTCTTTTTTCCATGTCTTGCAAATACAACTATACTCTCTTTAGATGATATGTTGTTAATCCATTCAAATCCATCAGTATTATAATCTTCTTCAAACAAAGATGTCTCTGTCTTATAGAGTTTATTAAGGCATTTAACATATTCATTCATCTTCGCATGAAAGTCATACTGTAGCAAATCCCATTCAATGGTCTTATCTTCATTCCATTCATCATATTGAGCAAAATCCTGACCCATAAATAGAAGTTTTTTACCTGGATGAGTCATCATATATCCATAAGCAACTCTTAAGTTAGCAAACTTTTCTTCCTCTGTTCTACCTGGCATCTTACCAATCATTGATGCCTTACCATGCACTACCTCATCATGTGAAAATGGTAAAATAAAATTCTCGCTGTACGCATATATTAGGCTAAATGTAAGATCTCCATAATGTTCATGTCTAAAATATGGATCACATTTCATATATTCAAGAAAATCATTCATGAATCCCATATTCCACTTATAGTCAAAACCAAGTCCTTCATTCTTAACAGCACTCGTAACCATTGGCCATGCCGTTGACTCTTCCGCAATCAGTATCGCACCATCTTTATTCTTTTTAAATGCAGTATTTAGATTCTTAATCATCTCAATAGCCTCAAGATTCTCATTACCTCCATAAATATTAGGAACCCATTCGCCATCATTCTTACCATAATCTAAGTATAACATAGAAGCTACTGCATCCATTCTAATTCCATCGGCATGGAACTTATCTACCCAAAACAAAGCATTTGCAATAAGGAAATTACACACCTCAGGTCTTCCATAATTATATATTAGAGTTCCCCAATGTGGATGTTCTCCTTTTCTCCAGTCAAGGTGTTCATATAGACAGCTTCCATCAAATTTCGCCAGTCCAAAGTCATCTTTAGGAAAATGTGCAGGTACCCAGTCAAGTATAACTCCAATATTCTTCTTATGAAGGTAATTAACAAAGTATGCAAAATCCTCTGGAGAACCATATCTGCTGGTAGGCGCATAATATCCTGTAACCTGATATCCCCATGACGCATCTAAAGGGTGTTCCATAATAGGCATAATCTCTATATGGGTGTAATTCATCTCATTGACATAATCAGCCACAAGAGGTGCTAATTCTCTATAATTGTAAAAAGACTCCTTATCTTCTGGATTAGGTCTCTTAAAAGAGCCAAGATGTAATTCATATATTGACATAGGTTCTTCATCATAATTAGCTTTTTTTCTCTTCTCAATCCATTTATCATCATTCCATGTAATAGTAGATAAATCTGTTACTATAGAAGCCGTATCAGGTCTAAGTTCAGATGCATTAGCATATGGATCAGCTTTTAGAATAAGTAAATCACCCTTTTTCTTAATCTCATACTTATATAATTCTCCTGACTTAAGTCCTGGTACAAAGATTTCAAATACACCTGTATCACCACGCCTTGTCATCTGATGCATTCTTCCATCCCAGTTATTAAAATCTCCAACCACGCTGACTCTAACAGCCATAGGAGCCCATACTGCAAATAGAACTCCCTCTATTCCGTCTACTTTAGTTAAATGTGCACCTAAAATTTCATAAACTTTATAATTTACACCCGCATTGAATTTCTTCAAGTCTTTATCTGGAATAACATCTCCAAACGAATACGAGTCATAGTATTTGGTTTCTTTTCCTTCACTATCAACCTTAATAAGCATATACTTAAATACTTTCTTCTCAGGTACAATAGTGGCATAAAATCCCGTATCATCTACCTTTTCCATACCATATACTTCACCATTATCCATATTCACTACCGATAATCCTGATGCAAATGGCTCAAATGCCTGAACAAGCACTCCTCCTCTTATAACTTTTGCACCTAATACTCCCTTAGGACTATCCGTATCCGAGCATACAATCCCTTCTATTTCAGGCCATTTCATTGTATTATAAATTTTCTCATCCATATTCTTCACCCTTTCTTCAGCTATTGCCTTATCTACTATATCAAAAAAGCTAGTATAATATTACTTTTATTATACTAGCTTTTTATGATTTTATAAAGTATATATTAATTGATTTTAAAAATTATGATTCATTCGTTATGATGCGTTATTTGAAGCATTCGCTATTAGTCCTTCTTTCAGATTCTTCACATTCTGTTTCATAAGTGATACATATGTTACTCCTGCATCCATTTCCTCTTTAGAAACATTATGGCAGGAATGCAAAAGAAGAGTTTCAGCTCCTGTTGCCTCAGCAATAGATTTAGCTGACTTTGGGTCTACAAGCTCTTCATAATATATAACAGCTGCGTTATCAGCTTTCATATCATTTATAATTCTTGCAACTCTCTTAGCACTTGGTTCTGTTTCACTAGAGCATGAATCAAAAGCGGCCTCATACTGCAGTCCGTATTCCTTTGCAAAATAATACATTGCAAATCTGCCTCCAAAATAAATGGTTTTAATATCTGCATTTTTAACAACTTCTTTAAACTCAGAGTCCAACTCATTAAGGTCTTTAGTTAATTTGGCAGCATTTTCTTTGTAATATTCCTTATTATCAGGATCTGTCTTAACCAGCTCGTTAAGAATGTTTTCCACCATTGTGATTGCATTTACAGGACTTGTCCAGATATGAGGATCATATTCATGTTCATGGGCGTCCTCATCCTCATCTTCCTCATCACTATGCTCCTCTTCTGTTTTCACAAGCTTAATACCTTTAGATACATCTAGAACATCCAGATTCTCATTATCGATTCCACTTAAAATATCAGCTGCCCATGATTCCATATTGTCACCTGTATAAATGAATATATCTGCTTTATTAATCTTAACAATATCTGCTGGAGTTGGATCATATGAATGAGCCTCAACACCTGGAGATAAGAGTAGTGTTACATCTGCCTTATCTCCAACAATCTGCCTTGCAAAATCATACTGTGGAAATAAAGTTGTTATAATAGAAAGTTTCTCTGAATCTCCTGATTTATCAGACTTACATCCTGTTACTGCTATAACACACAATACTAATATTGACAATAATGCTTTTATTTTACCACTCTGCTTCATTTTAATTCCTTCCAATAATATTTAATCTGATTATAATAGATTATATTATAATTTAAAGTTATCCAAGCATATGAATAAATAATCCACTTCTAAGTTTTGGTTCAAACCATGTTGATTTAGGTGGCATAAGCTTCCCTGCATCTGAAACAGCAAATAATTCACTAATTGCTGTAGGATACATAGAAAAGGCAACCTTCATATCATTATTACAGCGTTTCTCTAATTCTGACAATCCACGAATTCCACCAATAAAGTCAATTCTCTTATCAATCCTAGGATCTTCAATACCAAGAACTGGTGTTAATACATATTTTTGAAGAAGAGATACATCAAGGCCTTCAACTGGATCTTCTGAAAGAATATCATCATGGGCTGTAAGTTCATACCAGTCTCCATCTAAAAACATTCCAATCTTTCCTTTAATTTGTGGACTATATGGATTATAACCAAGATTATTAACATCAAACTTATCTTCTAATAATTTTATAAATTCTTCTTTAGTATTACCATTTAAGTCCTTAACTACTCTATTATAAGGCATGATCATTAACTCTTCATCTGGAAATAAAACCGAAAGAAAGAAGTTGAATTCTTCCTGTCCCGTATAATTCTTATTAGCTTCACGTCTCTTAAGTCCTACTTTAACTGCTGAAGCTGCCCTATGATGTCCATCTGCAATATAAATACTGTCAATAGTTTCAAATGCTTTCTTAATATTTGAAATATCATCAGCTTCACTAATCTTCCAAACTGCATGTCTAATGCCATCATCAGCGGTAAAATCATACAAAGCTTTATTTTGTTTATTCTTAATAATAACAGCATTAATTATAGCATTTGCCCTATATGCAAGAAAAATAGGGCCTGTCTGAGCATTACAGGTATCAACGTGTCTAATACGGTCTACTTCTTTGTCTGCTCTCGTATTTTCATGTTTCTTAATCACATTGTTAAGGTAATCATCAATAGAAGCGCATGCGACAAGACCTGTCTGAGTTCTTCCATCCATTGTTAATTCATAAATAAAGTAGCATTCTAAGTCTTCTGTAACAAATGTTCCATCTGCAATCATTCCATCAAGAAGCTCTTTTGCTTTGGCATATACTCTATCATCATAAGTATCTACACTATCATCAAACTGTGTTTCAGCTCTATCAATCTTAAGAAAAGAAAGTTCTTCTTTTTCTACTACTTCACAAGCTTCCTTTCTGTTATATACATCATATGGAAGAGCTGCCACACGTGCTGCCTTCTCCTTGTTTGGTCTTACACATAAAAATGGTTTTACATTTGCCATCTTAAATAGTCCTCCTGCTTTTCATTACAAAGGGGCATATACAACCATGCATATGCCCCTTCTGGTATACTATGAAACCTTCACTTATCATGAATAGTTATATTTATTTGATTACTCTTACTTTGATAACTCCATCAATTGCTTTAACTACATTAACAAGTTCATCTGTAGCAGTTGAATCAAGATCTAACATTGTGTATGAGTATTCGCCTTTGCTCTTATTAAGCATATCCGAGATATTAACATTTGCAGCTGCAACAGCACCTGTAAATTGGTTAATCATAGCTGGTGTGTTTTTATGTAATACTGTTAATCTTGAAGCTTTTGAACATATTCCCATATCACAGGCTGGATAATTAACAGAATTCTTAATATTACCATTCTCAACAAAATCAACTATCTCCTGAACTGCCATAACAGCACAATTATCTTCTGATTCCGCTGTTGTTGCTCCAAGATGCGGAGTAGCAATAACATTTTCCATATTAGCTGTTTTAGCATTAGGAAAATCAGTAACATATTTAGATACTTTTCCTGATGCAAGAGCTTCAGCCATATCATCATCATTAACAAGAGTATCTCTTGAATAATTCATAACAACAACGCCATCTTTCATCATAGAAAGTGAAGCCTTGTTAATCATTCCTTTTGTATCCTCTACAAGTGGAACATGCATTGTTATATAATCAGCCTCTGCAAATACTTCTGCATTACTCTTTACTATCTTAATATCTGTAGATAAATGAAGAGCATTAGGAACTGAAAGGAAAGGATCACATCCGATAACCTTCATTCCAAGAGCGCTTGCTGCATTAGCAACGAGAACGCCAATAGCACCAAGACCAATTACGCCAAATGTCTTGCCCTGTATTTCTTTACCAGCAAATTTTGATTTAGCTTTTTCCATAGTCTTGTTAATGTTCTCATCAGCTTTATTCTCTTCTACCCAGTTCATTCCGCCTTTGATATCACGTGAAGCAAGGATAAGTCCAGCTACAACTAATTCTTTAACACCATTAGCATTAGCACCAGGAGTATTAAATACTACAATACCTTTTTCAGCACATTTATCAAGTGGAATATTATTAACTCCAGCTCCAGCTCTTGCTACAGCAAGAAGACTATCTGGTAATTCAAGTTCATGCATAGCTGCACTTCTAACTAATGCTACATCAGCTTCTGCAAAATTATCTGTAGTTCCAAAAGTTGCTGGAAGCATACTCATTCCAATTTTAGCAATTGGATTTAAACAATTAACTTTAATCATTATTTGTTCTCCTCCTCAAATTTTTTCATAAATTCAACAAGCTTTTCAACACCTTCAATTGGCATAGCATTGTAGATACTAGCTCTCATACCACCAACTGATCTATGTCCTTTAAGATTCTCGAATCCTGCTGCCTTAGCTTCTTTAACGAATTTGGCATCTAATTCTTCATTGCCTGTTACAAAAGGTACATTCATAAGAGAACGATCCTCTTTAACAACAGTTCCTTTGAAAAGCTGGCTTTGATCAAGGAAGTCATAAAGAATCTTAGCTTTCTTCTCGTTGTATTCCTTCATCTTCTCAAGTCCGCCCATCTTCTTGAGCCATTTGAATACTTTACCACATATGTAAATACCATATGCTGGTGGTGTATTGTATAATGACTTAGCATCTGAGTGAATCTTGTATTGAAGCATTGTTGGTGTTCCAGGAAGTGTATCTTCTGTAATAAGGTCTTCTCTAATTATTACAATAACAACTCCTGCTGGACCTACGTTCTTCTGAACGCCGCCATATACAAGACCATACTTTGATACATCAATAGGTTCTGATAGGAAACATGATGAAATATCAGCTACTAAAGTCTTGCCTTTAGTATTAGGTAATGTCTTGAATTTTGTACCATAAATTGTGTTGTTCTCACAAATATAAACATAATCAGCATCATCATCGATTGGAAGGTCTGAACAATCTGGAATATATGAAAATGTCTTGTCTTCTGATGTTGCTATCTTATTAACTTTTCCATACTTGCCTGCTTCCTGATATGCTTTCTTAGCCCACTGACCTGTAACAATATAGTCGGCTACCTTATTCTTCATAAGATTCATTGGAATCATAGCAAACTGCTGTGAAGCTCCACCTTGAAGGAATAATACTTTGTAGTTATCAGGGATATTCATTAGATCACGGATATCCTGCTCAGCTGTTGTGATGATTTCCTCATAAGCCTTTGATCTATGGCTCATCTCCATTACTGACATTCCTGTTCCATTGTAATCTAACATTTCTGCTGCTGCTTCTTTCAGGACTTCTTCAGGTAATACTGCTGGTCCTGCTGAAAAATTGTACACTCTTCCCACTTGTGTATCCTCCTTTTTATTAATAGATAAATTCTACAACTTTGTTAAAATAAAGTCAATAAGATTAGCAATCTAATCCTTTCGCTGCAAGATCTTTTTCATCAAATGCGGCGCTGATTTCACCATTAGGTGCAACCATTGGGAAAACTTTATCATCACTGGCTATCTGGCATTCAATAACTACAGGAATCTGTAATGCTATTGCTTCCTTAAGCACTGGCTCAACTTCTTCTCTCTTAGTTATTTTGTAAGCTTTTGCTCCCATTGCTTCTGCAAGCTTAACAAAATCAACCTGATCATTAAGAGTTGTATATGAATATCTCTTGCCATAGAATAATGTCTGCCACTGTCTAACCATTCCAAGTACATGGTTATTAAATACAATCTGTATAATTGGAATATTATATCTTGTTGCAGTAGCAATTTCATTCATATTCATTCTAAAGCAGCCATCACCAGCTATATTAACAACTGTTTTATCTTTCATTCCAAGCTTTGCGCCAATACATGCGCCAAGACCATATCCCATAGTTCCAAGGCCGCCTGAAGTTATAAGCGTTCTAGGATTCTTGTATTTGTAATACTGTGCTGCCCACATCTGATGCTGACCAACCTCAGTAGTAATAATAGCATCTCCATTAGTAATCTCATCAAGCTTTTCAATAATATATGGTCCTGTTAATATAGACTCATTATATGAGAGTGGAAACTTAGTCTTGTATTCCATAATATGGCTAACCCACTCGGTTCTATCATGTTCCTCTAAAAGTGGAATAAGCCTTTTAAGTACTTCTTTTGCATCTCCTACAACAGAACAGTCTGTTCTGATATTCTTATTAACTTCTGCTGCATCAATATCAATATGAAGAATTTTTGCATTCTTTGCAAACTTTTTAGCATTTCCCGTAACACGGTCACTAAATCTTGCTCCAATAGTAATAAGAAGGTCACATTCTGTAACTCCGAGGTTAGAAGCCTTAGTTCCATGCATTCCCAGCATTCCTGTATAAAGTTCATCTCTTCCATTGAATGCACCTTTACCCATTAAGGTATCGCATACTGGAGCATTTACTTTAGCTACGAATTCAGCAAGTTCTTTCTGAGCTTCAGAGATAACACAGCCTCCGCCTACAAATACAAATGGTTTTTTAGATTTATTGATAAGTTTTACAGCTTCTTCAACATCACTTTCTCTTATTGTATCAACAACAGATATAACCTCATGTGGTGTCTTTTTAGTATATTCAGCTTTATTTGCCGTTGCATCTTTAGTAATATCCACAAGAACTGGACCTGGTCTTCCTGATCTAGCTATCTCAAATGCTCTTCTTATAGTAGAAGCAATATTCGCGGCATCCTTAACAATAAAATTGTGTTTTGTTATTGGCATTGTAACTCCTGTAATATCAATTTCCTGAAATGTATCCTTACCAAGAAGTGATTTGCCAACATTTGCCGTAATTGCAACCATAGGAACTGAATCCATATAAGCTGTTGCAATACCTGTGATAAGATTAGTTGCTCCTGGTCCTGATGTTGCCATACAAACTCCAACTTTTCCAGTTGCTCTGGCATATCCATCAGCTGCATGTGCTGCCCCCTGTTCATGAGATGTTAAATAATGAGTAATCTCATCAGAGTGCTTATATAATTCATCATATATATTAAGAATAGTTCCGCCCGGATATCCAAATATGGTATCAACGCCCTGTTCTTTTAAACATTCAATTACAATTTCTGAACCTGTTAACTGCATATTTCCTCCATTCTACGTACGTTCCCGTACAAGTAAAGTTATTTGTTAATCTTAAGAATAGCTCCTGTATTGGCTGATGTAACCATGGAAGCGTAACGTGCAAGATATCCCGTTGTAACCTTAGGTTCTCTTGGCTGCCATTTTGCTTTTCTTTCAGCTAAAGCTTCATCTGATACATCAACATTTAGTGTATTCTCTGGAATATTAATCTTAATAATATCTCCCTCTTCAATCAGAGCAATAGGTCCTCCTACTGCAGCTTCTGGTGATACATGACCAATAGATGCTCCTCTTGAAGCACCTGAGAAACGTCCGTCTGTAATAAGTGCAACGCTTGAGCCAAGTCCCATTCCTGCAATGGCAGAAGTTGGATTGAGCATCTCTCTCATACCAGGTCCTCCCTTTGGTCCTTCATATCTGATAACTACAACATCTCCAGCTACAATTTTACCTGATTTAATGGCTTCTATTGCGTCTTCTTCACATTCAAATACTCTTGCTGGTCCTTCATGTACCATCATCTCTGGTACAACTGCTGAGCGCTTAACAACTCCTGAATCTGGTGCAATATTACCTTTTAATACAGCAATACCACCTGTCTGGCTATAAGGATTCTCAATTGTTCTTATAACTTCTGTATTCTTATTAACAGCATCTGCAATATTCTCACCAACTGTTTTACCTGTACATGTAATAATATCAGTATTAAGAAGATTCTTCTTAGTTAATTCTTTCATTACAGCATATACACCACCTGCTTCGTTAAGTTCCTCCATATATGTGTGTCCTGCTGGTGCAAGATGACACAAGTTAGGAGTCTTGGCACTAATGTGATTAGCAATGTCAAGATTGATATTAACCCCTGCTTCATGTGCTATTGCTGGTAAATGTAACATACTATTTGTTGAACATCCAAGTGCCATATCAACTGTCAGAGCATTCATAAATGCTTTTTCGTTCATAATATCCCTTGGCTTTATATCATTCTTAAGCAATTCCATAATCTGCATACCAGCTTTTTTAGCCAGCTTAATTCTCTCGGAATAAACAGCTGGAATTGTACCATTTCCTCTAAGTCCCATACCTAAAGCTTCTGTTAAGCAGTTCATACTATTAGCAGTATACATGCCTGAACATGAACCACATGTAGGACAAGTCTTACATTCATATTCATTAAGTTCATCTTCCGAAATCTTTCCTGCTGCATATGCTCCAACAGCCTCAAACATGCTTGAAAGACTAGTTTTTTGTCCCTTTACATGACCTGCTAACATTGGACCACCACTTACAAATATTGTAGGAATATTAAGTCTTGCTGCTGCCATCAAAAGTCCTGGTACATTTTTATCACAGTTAGGAACCATAACAAGAGCGTCAAACTGGTGTGCAAGTGCCATACACTCTGTTGAATCAGCTATTAAATCTCTGGTTACTAATGAATATTTCATGCCTGTATGTCCCATTGCTATACCATCACAAACCGCAATAGCTGGAAACATTCTAGGTGTTCCTCCTGCCATAGCAACTCCAAGCTTAACTGCTTCTACAATCTTATCAAGATTCATATGTCCTGGAACAATCTCATTATATGAACTGACAATACCAATAAGTGGTCTGTTCATTTCTTCTTCTGTAAGTCCTAATGCATTAAACAAAGATCTATGTGGAGCCTGTTGAACTCCTTTTGTTACGTTGTCACTTCTCATTTTGAGTCCTCCTAAAATTCTTATTATATACGTTCACAGATTAAGTCGCCCATCTGATCGCATAAAACCTGTGTTCCACCATCAGCCATAAGGTCAACGGTTCTATATCCATCTGCAAGTACTTTTCTTACTGCATCTTCTACTGCTGTTGCTTCTTTATCAAGATCAAATGAATATCTAAGCATCATAGCTGCTGAAAGAATAGTTGCTATTGGATTAGCAATATTCTTACCTGCAATATCTGGTGCTGCACCATGACTAGGCTCATATAATCCAAGCTTTCCAGCTCCCAAACTTGCTGATGACAGCATTCCGATTGATCCAGTTATCATGCTGGCTTCATCTGATAAAATATCTCCAAACATATTCTCTGTAAGAATTACATCAAACTGTGCTGGATCCTTTACAAGCTGCATAGCGCAATTATCAACTAACATATTCGTAAGTGTTACTTCTTTATAGTCTTTAGCTACTTCAGCTACAACTTTCTGCCATAACCTTGATGAATCAAGGACATTAGCTTTGTCTACACTGATAACCTTTTTATTTCTCTTCATTGCTATCTCAAATGCTTTGATTGCAATTCTTCTTATCTCGTTCTCATTATATTTAAGTGTATCTACTGCTGTCATAACTCCGTCTACTTCTTCTGTCTTTCTTTCGCCGAAATACAGACCGCCTGTAAGTTCTCTAACAACTATCATGTCAAAGCCCTGCTCAGCTATAGACTCCTTAAGTGGACAAGCTGATTTTAATTCATTATATAAATATGCTGGACGAAGATTAGCAAATAATCCAAGACCTTTTCTAATGGCAAGTAAGCCCGCCTCCGGTCTCTTATTAGGTGGAAGCTCATACCATTTATCGACTCCGACCACGCCACCGACGGCTCCTAAAAGGACTGAATCACTTGTCTTTGCTTTCTCAAGTGTCTCATCCGTTAGTGGTACTCCGTAAGCATCAATTGACACTCCTCCCATTAGTAGTTCAGTATAGTTGAACACGTGTCCAAATTTCTTTCCTACATTATCGAGTACTTTTTTTGCCTCTCTGACGATTTCAGGTCCGATACCATCACCTGGTATCACTGCTACGTTAAATTTCATGACTTACACCTTTCCGTCTGCATCTTCCTATCAAATAAAAATAAGTATGCTCAAATGCCGACATTCCTTTTATCCAAAAAGCCTTTTTGGCTATTGAATTCTATAATATCGCATTTGAGCATACTTTTCAACTATTTTTAAATATCCAGACTTTCCTATTAGTTATGATAACTATAACCTGTTAAGGTCTATTCTGCATCGCTTGGCTTTTCTACTTCCACAATTGCTGACTTCTGCATTGGAATTCTACAATTCTTATTGTTACCAAATTCAACAATTACAGTATCATCTGTAATATCAATTACAACACCATAAAATCCTGCTGTTGTAAGAACACTGTCTCCTGCTTCCATAGATGCCAATGTTGCATTAAGTTTTGCCTGCTGCTTCTTCTGTGGTCTAATCATAAGGAAATATATACCTACTCCGAAAATAGCTACATAAGCTACTGTTACTATTAAACTTGCTCCTGCTCCTGTTGCTAATAAATTCATGTGAATCCTCCTAATAATATAATTGTTAGTTTATAATCAAAAGACTTAAATACTAATTTTCACCTTCTAAAAAGCCAGTAAATTTAGCTTTTTTGTATTCCTGGTATCGATTTTCTTCAATTGCCTTTCTGATTTCTTCCATCATTGTATTATAGAAATACAAATTATGCAATACACATAATCGCATTCCTAACATTTCTTTTGCCTTAAGCAGATGTCTAATATATGCTCTGCTGTACTTTTGACATGCTGGACATCCGCATCCCTCTTCTATTGGTCTCATATCTAATTCATACTTCGCATTGAAAAGATTGAGTTTTCCATGATTGGTATAAACATGTCCATGCCTTCCATTCCTTGATGGATAAACGCAATCAAAGAAGTCAACGCCTCTGTCAACTGCTTCAAGAATATTAGCTGGTGTTCCAACTCCCATAAGATATGTTGGTTTCTCAGTCGGAAGATAAGGAACAACTTCCTCAATTATTCTGTACATCTCTTCATGTGACTCACCTACTGCAAGTCCTCCAATAGCATATCCATCCAGATTCATATCTGCGATAACTTTTGCATGTTCTACACGAACATCAGCAAATGTGCCTCCTTGATTAATTCCAAATAGCATTTGATTCTTATTAATTGTATCTGGAAGTGAATTAAGTCTAGACATTTCTATCTTACAACGTTCCAGCCACCTAGTTGTTCTAGCAACCGAATTCTCAATATATTCTCTTGTTGCAGGATGTGGTGCACATTCATCAAAAGCCATCGCTATTGTAGAGGCAAGATTGGATTGAATCTGCATACTCTGTTCTGGTCCCATAAATATTTTTCTTCCATCTACATGTGAGCTAAAGTATACTCCTTCTTCTTTGATTTTGCGAAGTCCCGCTAAAGAAAATACCTGAAATCCACCTGAATCAGTCAGGATTGGTTTATCCCAAACCATAAATTTATGAAGCCCGCCAAGTTTTTTAATAATCTGGTCCCCTGTTTCTTTATCATTACCTGGCCTAACATGAAGATGATAAGTATTTGATAATTCTACCTGTGTCTTAATCTGTTGTAAATCCTCTGTAGAAACTGCTCCTTTAATGGCTGCTACTGTTCCAACATTCATAAAAACTGGTGTCTGTATCACTCCATGAACTGTATGAAATTCGCCTCTTTTTGCCATCCCGTCTCTATTTAATAATTTGTACATCATTGCTCCATTTCTATTTTGTTATGTTTTCATATATTAAATTATTGTTGTATATTTTTAGTTTATCCTACACATTATATTGTTAAACTAACTATTTATCAAGTACTATTTCGATTGAGGTTGCTTATGTTTAAAGAATTTTTCAAATGTGGTTCTGCTGGAATATGCATGGAAGTATTCTGGACTGGAATTTCATGTATTTTTAATAAAGACTATCGGATTTCCGGAACATCTTCTATTTTGATGTTCCCTATTTATGGTATGGCCGCATTAATAAAACCAGCATATAGATTTTTGCGGAAATTAAATGTACTGGTAAGAGGTAGTATCTATACTATTCTAATATTTATAGTTGAATATTGCTCTGGTTCATTTTTAAAAAAACACCATATGTGTCCATGGGATTATAGTAAGAGTAAATTAAATATAAACGGGCTCGTAAGATTAGATTACGCGCCCGTCTGGTTCTTTGTCGGTTTATTATTTGAAAAAATCCTGAATCCTATCAAGTCTTGCAGTCATGCTCATAAGTAGCATATCAAGAATTGTAATTGCCGCCATAGTTTCAACAACTACTACAGCTCTTGGAACTATAACTGGATCATGTCTTCCTTTAATCTGAACTTCTATATTCTTTCCTGATTTATTAACAGTTGACTGCGTATTAAATATAGAAGGTGTAGGTTTAAATGCTGCTCTAAATACTATGTCAGAGCCATCACTGATACCACCAAGTATACCACCTGCATGGTTAGTATTCTTCTTAATACTTCCAGCATCTCCTATAGTAAATGTGTCGTTATTCTGTGAGCCAGTCAGCGTACTAACATTCATACCCTCACCTATCTCAAAGCCTTTAACAGCTCCTATAGACATAATGGCTTTAGCAAGATTTGCATCTAACTTGTCAAATACGGGTTCGCCAACTCCAGTTGGCATACCTTTTACAACACATTCTACAACTCCGCCAACAGAATCCGTTTCCTTCATCTTATCACTAAGAAGCTCCTGTGCCTTATCAGCCGCTAATTTATCTGGCATAAATACTGGATTATTGTACACCTCTTCCAGATTAAAATTATCATAGTTAATAGACACATCACCAATAGACTTAGTATATGCATTAACTTCAATGTTCAGAGACTTAAGCAGCTTAGCTGCTATAGCGCCTGCTGCCACTCTAGCTATGGTTTCTCTTCCAGAAGACCTTCCACCACCTCTATAGTCTCTAAAACCATACTTCTCATCAAATGTATAATCAGCATGTCCTGGTCTATAGTATTCTGATATCTCTGAGTAGTCTGATGACTTTTGAGTCTTATTAAATACAATCATAGATATAGGGGTTCCTGTTGTCTTTCCCTCAAATATACCTGATAAAATCTCTACTTCATCATCTTCCTGTCTAGGTGTTGTATACTTTGACTGACCTGGTTTTCTTCTATTAAGGTATATCTGAATATCCTCTTCTGAAAGTAAAAGCCCCGCTGGACACCCATCTACTACAACTCCTACACCTTTTCCATGAGATTCACCCCATGTTGATACTTTAAATATATTTCCAAAAATAGAGCCTGACATCTGTAAACCTTCCTGTTCGCTGTTAAATTACTTGTAAAGTGGATACTTATCTGTGAGAGACTTAACCATCTCCATAGCCTTTTCCTTATTAGCATCAACATCATTAACAAGAAGTGAAATAGCTTCTGCAATAACAGACATATCGTCTGCTTTCATACCTCTTGATGTAACGGCTGGTGTGCCAAGTCTGATACCACTTGTAACAAATGGAGATGCAGGATCATTAGGAATTGTGTTCTTATTACATGTAATGTTAGCTGCATCAAGTAATTTTTCACATTCTTTACCTGTTACACCCATATTCTGAAGGTCAACTAACATAAGGTGGTTATCTGTACCATTAGATACAATCTTAAACCCTCTATCCATAAGACCTGCTGCAAGCGCTGAAGCGTTACTTTTAACATTAGTCATATACTCTTTAAAACTGTCATCTAATGCTTCTTTAAAACATACAGCTTTAGCTGCAATAACATGCATAAGTGGTCCACCCTGAATACCTGGGAATACCGCTTTGTTGAATTTAAACTTCTCTGCATTCTCCGCACTTGAAAGAATCATTCCACCTCTAGGTCCTCTTAAGGTCTTATGAGTTGTTGTTGTAACAACATCAGCATAAGGAATTGGACTCATATGTAATCCTGCAGCTACAAGTCCGGCAATATGTGCCATATCTACCATCAGATAAGCGCCAACTTCGTCTGCTACTTCTCTAAACTTCTTAAAATCAATCTCTCTTGCATATGCACTTGCACCTGCAATTATAAGCTTTGGTTTATTCTCAACTGCTATTCTTCTCATCTCTTCATAATCAATAAAACCTTCATCATTAACACCATAAGGTACAATATTGAAATATGTTCCTGAAATATTAACTGGACTTCCATGAGTAAGATGTCCGCCATGCGCAAGATTCATTCCCATAACAGTATCACCTGGTTTAACCATAGCAAAGAATACTGCAAGATTAGCCTGTGCTCCTGAATGTGGCTGAACATTTGCATATTCACAATTAAAAAGCTTCTTAGCCCTCTCTATAGCTAATGTCTCAACAACATCAACATACTGACAGCCACCATAATATCTCTTACCTGGATAACCCTCTGCATACTTATTAGTAAGTGGACTTCCCATAGCTGCCATAACTGCCTTGCTAACAAAATTCTCTGACGCTATCAGCTCTATATGGCTGTTCTGTCTGTTAATCTCATCCTGCATCGCATTAGCTATATCAGGATCAACTGTCATAATTTCATCAAATGAAAACATGTAATTACCTCCGTAAATGAATTTTCACTTAGTATAACATAATTAATTCAAAATTAGAATACCTTAACATACACTTTATCAGGATAAAGATTTGTAACTAATCTAAACTCTCTATCTTCTACACTTTTCCACTCATTGCTATTAAACCAAAAATCAAAAAAGACATAAGGAACTACTGCTGTTTTCTTCTCTCCCGGCTCTAGATACATTCCTAGTCCCGAATCAGGCATACACTGAGTCAGCAGATTACTTATTCCGTTGCTTATACCCTCTGTCTCAAGATTATATTCATTAAGCGCACATGTTTTTTCTTCATCAGTATTATTGGCTGCTTCTATAGTAAGCATAACCACCTTGTAATCAGCTTCCGCAAATCCTGTATCAAACGTAGGATATTTATCTTCTATCTCTTCCTTACTGTACCATTTAGCTGCTTTAACATTACACGTTACTCCACTTACCACCCATTCTTCGCCAATATTATATATTGTATCTTCAGGTGTGACTATTTTAGCGTTAACCTTTATCACCATCATAACATATGTAATAATAATTACAGTTGCAAGGACTGCTGATATAATAGCGATTATCTTATTTTTCCCTGTTCTCATTTTTACATTCCCCACTTTCTATAAAGAATATATGGTCTGATAGCATTTCAAGTTCTTCTGCATCATGAGATGAAAGAATTATAAGAGCTCCTCTTTCCTTATGATTCTTAATTATCTGTCTAAGCTTTTCTATGCTATCTGTATCCAGAGCATTTGTTGGTTCGTCCAGAATAATAATATCTGGGTTCTCCATAATAGCTGCAGCAATACCAAGCTTTTGCTTCATTCCAAGAGAAAATTTCTTGTATTTCATCTTATCTTCAGGATCAAGTCCAACTTGCTCTATAACATTTTTAATGTCCTGATCAGATATTTCACCCTTAATATCTGCAAGTATTCTAAGATTTTTAAATGCAGAATAATCATTAAGGAATCCAGGATTTTCAATTAGCGCTCCAACACTTCTTGGAAATGATATATCTTTGCCTACCACTTCATCATTAATTACAACCTCACCGCTTGTTGGCAGGATAAGTCCGCATATTGCTCGCATCAGCATAGTTTTTCCTGATGCATTTTTGCCCTTAAATCCATAGATATTACCTGACTCCATTCTAATATTTATATTCTTAAGGACTGATTTTCCTGTAAGAATCTTACTATAGTCTTTTACTTCAATATATGACATTTTCTCTCCATTCCTGTACCATAATGTGGTACATCTGCAAATTATCTAACAAATACTTCTTTTTTACTAAATACTGCTTTACCAATAACGGATAATACTATAATTGCTGCAATTATAACTATACCTCCTGTTTCAAAGTCAAACCCTCTGAATTCATCACAAATACTGCTTCTTAAATACATGGAATAATTTCCCATAAGATAGCGTGAAGGTATATATGCTGACACTATCATTATTGCTGAACTGATAATCACTCCTGCTATAGGATTGATTACCATTGATATTACAATCGCTATCAGTACTATTAGCACATCAACAATAAATGGTACCACATATATAAGTGGATTAATCTGTTCTATATCAACATTTCCGCCAAACATAACTGTTGCCAGAATTGAGGTACCTATTATAATCAGGTAATATGACAAAACATTTAATATTATCCATATTATTTTGCTTGTCCACCATATATTTTTCGATGGCTGTCTTAACATAACCTGATACCCACGTGTTCTCAAATCCCAATATGGATAATTACTACTCATAATCAGAATGTAAAAATTAATAACAAGCCACAGACCTGGTATAACAAAAGTATTCTCTATTCCATATGTTTCTATTTTCATTCCACTGAATGCATGAATTATGTAATCACTAAGGTTAACTTTTACTGATGTCTCTGCAAGTCTTATAGTATTACTATAATAATTAATCATAAACATTAACAATACTACTGTAAAAACAAAGAATTTATTTCCATTTATTAATATTCCTGATTTAATATCGTACTTTATCTGTTTTAATAATCTCATACTACTCCTTTTCACAATATTACTTTACACTATTCATAGCTGTAGCTTTACATTACTCATCTCTGTAGCTTTACACTATTCATCTTTGTAGCTTTACACTATTCGTCTCTGCAATTTTGCGCTATGCCATAACAAATATAGTACTGCTAGAAGTACTGTACCCTTAGCTATTGAAAACAATATATTCTCTGGTGCAAGCCAATCTTCATAGCTTTCGGACACTAGGCGCTGATAATAACTAATCTTAACACCCATTTCACATATCATTACTGCAAATGATACTAAAATTCCTGTAATCAAACTATTAGTAGCTAATTGTATTAGCATTGTGAAGCTTGACAATATCAAAATCCTTATAAGGATAATCAGCATTGTTGCTGCTATTACAATTATTAATCTAATATTGCTTGTTTCTTTAAGTGTACAATAAAACCTGCTTAATTTTTGGTTCCAGTTAATTTCACTGCCAAATATTACTTTTCCGAACAATCCAGTAATCCCTATAATGAACAATGTAAAAATAATAGCAATCTTAGATAGTTTCTTTGCCTGATAACTAACTAGTTTAGACAGGGAACTGTATCTAAGGATTCTATTAGTATCCATATCATTGCTGCATATAAATAACATTATTATCATCCATGGTATAGCAACAATAAAAATGAACTTGCTCATACTTGTAATCATCATATATCCATCTGCAACTGAATTAGCAAAGATGCCTTCACTACGTTGTTCAATATACAGGTTAAAAAATATTATAACTGCCACTATCACTAATACTACTATCGCTCTTAAATATCCAATTCCTGTTTTTTTCATAAACACTCCATTCTAAGGCCTATATCTATCTCCATTTTTTAGCGGGCAGATAATATATCATCGCTGTCAATATCCCAAATATTGCGATACAGATTAAAGGTATTATACCTTTCATTCCATGTCCAGGATTCAGAATGTAAACCAGACCATATTCCGATTGGCCTATCATATCAAGTAATGAATAGAAAAATATGTATATAACTAATGGATATGCTACAACCATATATATGTGTGATACAAATTTACTTACTGCCAATGCAATAGATGCCACTATTCCGCCTGCAATAAAATCAATTATAAAATATATAAATATGTATAAGTATGGCTGATTAAAATACAATTTGTATAGTATATAAGAAGTTGTTAGGGTATTACCCATTTCATCTGAAGCCTGAGGTAATATTGAGGGAAACAACACTGCTGTAGCCATCAGATTAATCAAAAGTGGAATGATAAATGCAATCCCTCCTGATATAAATGTTGCACAATATTTACTCATAAGATATTTCTTTTTACTTACTCTAAGACATATATGATTGATATAACCACTTTTCATGTCTGAATAATATGATAGCCCAAATGGAATCACTACTATAATAGGCAGTAAAAAATAATACAAATATGGCTGTATACCGTAGGAATTACCTATCCACATGTTAAAGACATGCAAAGGATAGGCTAAAGGGAATAGGCTCTCAAAATCAGCACCTATCATATTATCTGGAACAATACTAACAATATGCCATATTGATATTATCAGCCCTATTATTATGGCAAAGAGCATTTCTTTACTAAATATTGCTCTTTTCAATTCACTCTTAAATATATTCTTCATTATACACACTCTTTTCTTTATTTTTATATAAGAATACCTTTAGTATCCTTAATATTTCATTATTACAGTACTAACGGTTATCTCTTTACCCTTCTGAACCACTCCATCAACGTCTTCATATACAAATCTAAATAGATAACCTGTCTCATCATTAACTTTTGCATCTTTATCTATAGTATATAGTAGCTTAAATATCCTCTTTTCTCCACTCCCTAACTGATATTTTTCTTCTATAACTTTCTCTCCTATGGCTCCAGTTGGAAATATTGCTCTATCTGTACATGCAAATCCAAATCCTATATCTGTCATACTTCCTGTATATGACTGACTTCTATTGTTAGTAACTTCAACTTCAAGTCCTACTGTTGTAATATCATACCCTCTCCTATACCCTTCTTCTACAATATTGTAATCTTCCGGATTAGGGTTTTCATCAATATCAACTATAGCTACTGTAACTCCTTCTGCCTCTAATGTCTTAGTATTACTAAGAACTTTATTCTGAAATTCAGATATTTTTTTACTAGTTTCATTGTCTTTATCAAGTAAATCAATAAGGGCTTCTTTATCTGGCAGACTAATCTTCATGCCACGAATATTTTCTCTACCCATATTAGAAACTCCTGATTCATTAATAACTAGAATCAAATTATTATTATGCAATTTGCTATCATCTACAATATATATTAGTTCTCTCGATGTACTATTTCCTTTTTCCAGATGATAACTAAAGGCATTCTTATCATCTTTATCTATATCATTAATAGCATTTAACTCATATCTTAAATAGGTATGCTTTGACACTTCGTCCAATAAAAGTAAAGAATAATTCTTATAACAAAATGTATTTTCCCAAACAGATTCATCCGAATTAATATTAGTTGATTCAATTGTTACTATAACTAATGTGTACTCATTTATTATGTTTCCATCTTTATCAAGTGCTGTTGTAGTATCACCATCTATTATGTAATCTTCAACATTCTTACTGGCTCTTATTCCTTTTATCTCATATTCAACACCTAAGGACTCTGCTTTAAGACCTTCTGACACAATAGGCATATCTAGCGCTGCACTCAGTTCTGCATTCTCTGGTGCTACCTCATATGCTGTTGATTCTTCTTCACTGTTCACTATATTA
>CAZNEZ010000020.1:0-32970 GCA_964572475.1 uncultured Lachnospiraceae bacterium | reverse complement strand
CAGGTGCTTCTTCTTTATCTATTTAATTTTTCCTACAAAAACTTTACCCTAGCTCTGTCAAGGATATTTTTTAATTTTTAATCTATACTCCATATTATCTACTAAATTGTCATTACACCGCCAAATCTAAACAAATACTCCTGGTGGGCTTTATAATCTTTGTCATATCTTCCTACATCTCTCCAAAATGACCTATCGTGATTAAGATGTAATAGATGACAAAGTTCATGTATTACAACATAATCAATTGCTACAGGTGATGCCATTGATAATCTATAATTAAATGTCAATTCTTTATTAGAATTACAAGTACCCCAAGTAGATGCTGATTCTACAATCCGAAAATTCTTTGCCTTAACTTTTATAAGTTTTTCATAAAATGCAACTCTTTTCTTTATTATCCCCTTAGTCTGCTTAGTATACAACTTCTTTAATTCATTCTGAATCTCTTCTACACTATCTGGAATAGGATTGATTAAATCCTCTAACTTACACAACTGTCCAAGATATAAAAAGTTCTCAGATTCATTATATTTCTTTACACTTGATACATACTGTCTATTCTCTATTCTCTCTTGATTTTTAACAATCTCCTTTGCCTTTTGCTTTAACACGTAGTCTCCTATCCTTTTTATTCTTATTATTAACCTATTCTTTTTGTTCTATATATCTTTAAATCCTCATTCCACTTACTGTATGATGAATCATTAGCTTTGCTTTCAATTCCAGGTTCATTACTTAAATATTTACCTAGATAATTAGATACTTTCTCAGCGCCTGAAACATTAAGGTGGTCTCCTCCATCACTTGTATCTGTGGTCCAGTCAAATTCAATATCATTACCAAGCAAATTAAAATCTATAAATTCCAGGTTATTCTCACTAGCATATTGTTCACAAGTATCATGCCTGTTCATAGACCATGAATCTGCCGATGGAAGTTCCATAAGAACAAGTTTTATTCCCTTATCCTTGCATAAACTGACTATTTTATCAACATACTTAATAGCTTTTTTGTCAAATTCATATTTTTGCGCATTCTCTCCTGCAATTTCTTCATCCTTCATATAATCAAATCCATTTTTGTACGGAATAGCAGTTGTTATAAGATCCATTCCTTTATATGAAAAATTCCAATCAGACTTATATGATAATTCATAATCTTCACTTGTCAAATCTAAAATTCTTGAATGATATGAAAATATCGGAAATGTAAGTCCTATCTTTTCGATAGTATCTATATCTAAATCTTTATTCCATATTGCTTTTAATTTATTAATACTAAACGGTGTATTATCCATAGATTTCTTATAATTTCCCAACGATGCATCTACTTCTGTAAATACTGAATCCATATTTAGAAATACAACTTGTGGATTTTGTGTTCTAAAGCACTCTTCAAAATAGTAATATGTTGTCCACATTCTCTGTCCCGGTGCTGCAAATGAATAAGTTGGAATACCATAATCTTCCCATATCTTCATAGGTGATATTCCTCTATAAACATCACTATTTCCAATAAAAACTGCATCTAAAGAATCTTCTTTTTCTGCATAAAATCCTTTAGTTATATATGTCATCATATTGTCATCATTAGTTATCCATTTAGGTGTAACTAACGGTGTTAAAGCAGCAAGCACAACTACGACAATCAAAAATAGGAATAATATTTTCAATAAAATTTTAATTTTTCTTTTCATAATCTTACTACCTTCCTAATCTTAAAATTGACCGTATATAAAGTCACTTGCTTTATATTCTGAACCATATATTCCTAGTACTATTATGGCTACAATTATAACCACATATATTGCATACTTAACTACGAGATTACTGTTATTAATCAAATGATATGTATCTTTTCCCTTTTCATTAATATAACTTACTATAAACATGACTATTAATCCTATCAGCAATATTAGAAAATCTATTTTATTCATACCAAAATCTAAAATCCCACTTCCTGATGTGGTAAACATTCTACCTGTCATAGATATAGCATCATATGTTGAGTGGGATCTAAATAGTGTCATACCAAACAGCACAAATAAATTTGTCCTAATTATTTGTGCCAATCTGTATCCTACTGACTCAACATTTATTTTCATTTTTTTAATAAATTTATCTGTAAGTGGCTTGCATAGCATAGCAATCATCATAACAATATAATAATAAAGTCCATATAAAATGTATTTCCAACTTGCTCCATGCCAAAAACCATTTCCAAACCATACAAAGAATAATGGAAAAGCCGCTGGAATAAATGATGCCCATATTCCCTTTGCTTTAGTTCTCGCCCATTTTCCTACGTTCATATTCATCTTAGATAAAGATACTGGATAAAATACATAATCCCTTAACCACGCACCTAATGTGACATGCCATCTTCTCCAGAATTCTCCTATACTTCTTGAGAAAAATGGTCTTCTAAAGTTAACGGCCAAATCTATACCTAACATCTTGCTAATACCAGATACAATATCCATACATCCAGAGAATTCCGCATATATCTGAAATGTATATAATATAGCTGCCATGAATAGAGTAAAACCACCTAATTCACTATATCTTGGAAACACTTCATTAACATATAATGCTGCTCTATCTGCCAAAACCATTTTCTTAACTAATCCTGCTAATATTAATGTAACTCCATATTTAAAATTCTCATAATTGAACTTATGTGGTTTATAAAGCTGATAAGCTAAGGTATCATATCTGTCTAATGGTCCCTCTGTGATATGCGGAAAGAATGATAAGAATAAAAATACTCTTCCTATATTCTTGTCAGCTTCATATTTGCCATAATATACATCAAGTACATAACTTACTGCCATTAATGTATAATATGAAATACCAAGCGGCATTATAAGGTTAAGCATTGGTATCTTTGATAAACTTCCAGATAATCCTAATAAACTATTTATATTTCCAGAAAAGAAATCTGCATATTTAAAAAATGCTAAGACTCCAAAATTAAGCACTAATGCAATTAATAAAGTTCTCTTTTTTCTTTTATTATATATCTTCTTTAGCTCTTTAAACTGTTCCCTGTCAACTTCCTTTTTTCTGCTCTTTAATTCTATATCAATTGACGTAATTCTACGTGTAGCCAAATACACAGCAAAAGAGGTCAGTACAATAAATATCGTTAGTCTGAAACTAGATAAAATGTAGAATACATAACTTGATATTAATAGCACTAACCACTTTAATTTACCAGGTACAATATAATATAAGCTACAGGTTAGAAGAACTAATAGAAGAAATTCTAACGAGATTATAGCCATATTTTCCTCCCTATTCTCTATTCATTATCCTGCAGCTTACAAACTAATGCATAAATAGTTTTAGCTGATTCAAAATTCTCTGGTGTTACTTGCATAATAGGAAATTGTATATCATATTCATCTGATAATTTTCCTATAATTGAAATAATATCAAATGAATCTATAAGACCATCCTCTACTAAATTCTCCTCTGTCAAAAAATCAATTCCTGGTTTTAACTCTGATAAAATATCAATTAATTCTTCCATATTCCTATTCTCCTTGTAATTCATTAGTGTATATATTTTTAAGATTTACTCTGTCAATCTTACCATTAGCATTATGTGGCATTCTATCCAATTTAAATATTTCATTAGGGCACATATACTTAGGCAGCTTCTTGGCTGCACCTGATAATATATCTTTTCTATCATGTACATGACTGTCATAAAACAGAACTATCTTTGACTTAACTGTATCATAAATGCATGCACAGCTTATTATACCTTCTACTGCATTTACGGCTGCCTCAATCTCTCCTAGTTCGATTCTATATCCCATATGCTTAATCTGGAAATCCTTCCTAGACATATATATTATCTCATCTCTTTCATTAAGTTTAACAATATCACCTGTATGATAAACCAATTCTGGATAATATGGATTAAGTGGATTCTGTGTAAACACTCCCTGCGTTTTCTCTGGATTATTGTAATACCCCATCGCTAAGAATGAACCTCTAACGCAAAGTTCACCTTCTTCACCTTTTTGTGCTAATGTATTGTCTTCTTTAATAATCATTACATCACAGTTATTGCAAGGCTTACCAATTGGTAAAGTCTCTGTATCCTCAAACTCTCTATCTACAATGTAATAGGTACATATATCTGTAATCTCCGTTGGACCATAGAGATTAGCAAACATCACATCCTTAGGCATATGTGAAATCCATGTATTTAACTGCTTAACTGGCATTACTTCTCCGGCAAAAAGCACTTTCTTTAAATATGGCAGTTCAAGTTCATCCAAAACATTAAGGTTAGCAACAATACACAGTGCTGATGGCACCCAGTATACAGTATTAATCTTATTAATATTCATATATTCAACCAGCTTTACTGGAAAAGAAAAATACATCTTTGGTATAATATAAAATGTGGCTCCAGCCATAATGGTTGAAAAAACATCTAATACAGACATACTAAAATAGAATGGTGTCTGACTTCCAAATATAGTTTTATCTGTTATATCAAATGTCTCTGTAACCCAATATGCATAGTCAATAACTGATCTATGACATATTACTGTTCCTTTCGGAACTCCTGTTGAACCTGATGTAAATAATGCATATACAGGATCTGTATCAATTGATCTAGCTCTTATATTACTAAGTGCGCTGTCATTAATCTCTCCCTCAATCATATCTTCTATTACATAAACGTCTCCACTAAACTGGAGGTCCTGAGCTTTCTTAAGATTCTTACTATCCGTTACTATTGCCACTGGCTCTAATGTACTAAAAATAACATCAATTCTGTCCTTTGGCATTGCGACATCTATAACCGTATAAAAGTTGCCGCTATACACTACACCCATCATTGCTTCAAGACAATTAACTGTTTTATCAATAAAAACTGCAATAGGTCTGTTATAACAATTCATATCAGCTAAAGTACTTCCAACCAACTTAGTTTCAGTCAAAAATTCTTTGTACTTAACTTTTCTTTTTAGATCTGCAAATGCTATATTATCCGGATATTTTCTTGCAGAATCCTCTAATAATTGTAATATGTTTTTAATCAAAATGTAATCCCTCTGCTTCTATAATCTAATATAATCTGTATATTCAAATCAAAAATACAAATGTTTATCAATATCTTTATAATTATACAACCTCCTACTAATTATAGCAATAACTTATTAAAGTTTTATAAAGTAGCGGGATTCCTATTATTTGCAAATTTCAGTGCTTCATTTCTTTCCGTAATCTCAATCTTTTTAATTAACAAATTAATCCCTCTCTCCCTTATTTTCTTGCACTCATAACAGTAGTTATCATCCATGCCAGCATGGTAATAGTTTCAATCACAAGATATATGACATTGTTTCCAAATGATTTGTTACATTTTCTTCTATTAATCGTTTTAATAAGATTGGTGGCAACAAGCCACGCCATTACTATAAACATTGCTCCATATGAGTAAGAATACTCCATCATGTCATTAAGATATAAAACATTTATACTTGTAGCCACAAGAAGCACCACAACAAGGCCTATTTCCATACCCTTACCAAATATCTCCATTACATTTAAATGTTTATTTTCTTCCATAATAATTAATCCTCCTGTATATGCATCATGTGCTTCGCATCCTGCCATTTAACCTCATAACCTGCACCATGACTGCAAAATATTGAATTTGCTGTATTCTCTATATCTCTATCCGCATCATATGCCATATCCTTAACCACCTCTTCAGTATTATGACATTCCATATATCCTCCATATTTCAGTTTAAGTCGCCCACGGCCTTTACTTAATGCCATGAATTCATCATAATAGTTCTGGCTAGTTGATACTGGTATAACTCCACGAATAAAGCAGTAATCTCCAACAATCTCAGTATTATCATAGGTTCCACACATTTTCTGAATATCTGAAATAATTCTGTTTATTAACGAAGCATCAGCCTGTATATCATAATTATAAAATGGCTCCAAAAGCATTGTTGTACCTGCATGCTTACTAGTTCTTGCAGCTTGCCTAATTGCTCTATACGTTGCTTCTCTAAAGTCTCCGCCTTCAGTGTGCTTTAGATGGTCCCTTCCAGTTGTCAATACAAATTCTATGTCCGTAAGTTCTGCTCCAACCAATGCACCAATATGTTGCTTCTCAAATATATGAGTCCTAATAAGATTTTGCCAGTTTTTAGATAAGATATCAAGTGGACATTCTGACCTAAAGGATATTCCACTGCCATTTGGTGTTGGTTCCAATCTTAAATGTACTTCTGCATAATGGCGAAGCGGCTCATAATGACCGTATCCCCCAGTACTTGCACAAATGCTTTCTCTATAAATAATGTCGCCTTTACTAAAGCTAATAGTCGTATTGTATCGGTCCTGCATAATATCTTCATCAAAGTCTGAAATTGTTTCAATTGTTTGTTCATCAAGAACAACTTCCGTAAAATCTGCTTGTTCAATATTTAGACTGTTATGCATATTTTGAATATTATCCACATCATTATTAGATTTCCCTAAAGTTATCCCCGAAGTTTCTATAAATGTAGTATCTCCTACAAGTTTTTCCTTTATATCAGCAAAAGTTTTTGATGCATCCGCACCTTCTCTATCTACTTTATTTATAAAAACAAATGCTGGAATCTTGTATTCACGTAATAAATAAAAAAGATTCTCTGTATGAGCCTGCACCATTTCTACTGCGCTCACCACCAGAATTGCATAATCAAGTACAGGCAGAACACGTTCACATTCTGCCTGAAAATCCATATGGCCTGGCGTATCAATCAGGAAAT
The DNA here is from genome assembly GCA_964572475.1 of uncultured Lachnospiraceae bacterium. GTDB lineage: Bacteria > Bacillota > Clostridia > Lachnospirales > Lachnospiraceae > CAZNEZ01. The sequence goes on along the minus strand of CAZNEZ010000020.1, from coordinate 26,163 downwards.
ACTTATCATCTCCAATATCAAAACTCGCTACATCAGAAAAGACCGTAATTCCTCTACGTCTTTCCATTACATTAGAATCAAGAAGCGCATCCCCATGGTCAACTCTTCCCAGTTTCCTGACTACATTGCATTTATATAAAATCTGTTCACTAAGTGTTGTTTTCCCTGCATCTACATGCGCAAGAATACCTATAGTTTTGTACATATTTTCCCCATAACCTCGCCTATTTTATCATGAATAATTAAATCCGCCATGTAATCTTTAGGTGTCTCAGACTTATTTATTAGTACTAATTTATTACCCTTATAATAATCAATAAGTCCAGCCGCAGGATATACCCCAAGACTTGTTCCTCCAATAATAAGGACCTCTGCATTTGCAATTGCATTTATGGCACCAGAAATAGTCGCATCATTAAGACCTTCCTCATATAGAACTACATCTGGTTTTATCAAGCTCCCACACTCATCACAGATTGGAAGATTGGTGCTCTCGTAAATATATTTAGCATCAAAGAACTTTCCACATTTTGTACAATAATTCCTATGAATAGAACCATGAAGTTCATAAACAGTCTTGCTTCCAGCCATCTGATGTAAGCCATCGATATTCTGTGTAATTACAGCCTGAAGCTTACCCATCTGCTCAAGTTTTGCAAGTGCTATATGTGCTGCATTCGGTTTTGCATCCAGACAAATCATCTTAGCCTTATAAAATCTATAGAATTCTTTAGTATTCTTTATAAAATAAGAATGACTTATTATAGTCTCTGGGGGTTCACTCCACTCTTGATTATAAAGTCCATCGGCGCTGCGAAAATCTGGAATTCCACTCTCCGTTGATACACCAGCCCCTCCAAAAAATACAATATTATTGCTATCCTGAATCCACTTTTTAAGAATATCTAATTTATTAATATCACTAGACACAACAATCTCCAATCTAGAGCGTGGCTGCTCTATTTTGTATGTTTTTATTAAAGTTAATTACTTCGTGTTCATATTCGGCATCCATATAGCTTGATGTAATCATAAAATCAGCCGTAGCCTTAGTATTCGCCATCGGAATATCATACACCTGTGCAATTCTTAAAAGAGCCTTAACATCGGGATCATGTGGTTGTGCCTCAAGAGGATCAGAAAGAAAAATTACAAGATCAATCTTACCTTCAACAATTTTAGCTCCAATCTGCTGGTCTCCACCTAAAGGACCACTATTATAGCCTTTTACTGTTAAGCCTGTCTTATCAGTAATCATTCTTGCTGTTGTTCCAGTTCCACATAGATTGTGTCTGCTAAGAATATCTTTATTCTCCATACACCATTCAATCAGGTCATGCTTTTTGCTATCATGAGCAATTAATGCAATACTTTTCATTTTACCAATTGTAAGTGAAATATAATCATCTTTTAACATATCTTCTCCATTCCAGTGCATGTATTTCATACACTAATGCAAATAAAAATCTACTTTAATAATACCATATCTGAGCCTATTTACCAAATATTTTCTCAAGACATTCTTCATATCTTTTCATTACGGGTGAATCCTTAAACTCGCATAAAATATTATAAAATGTTCTGTAATACCATTCATGCTTCTTCTTGTCCTTTTGATTAAAATACTGCCATATATCATCTCCGACTTTTTCATAATCATATAATAGAGATTCAATATTAGATGTTTTGTCACATAATGCAACTATCTTAGCTGAAAGTGGTGCCGTCTCCATCTCTTTAAGCTTGCGTTCCTTACGAACCTGCCATGACTCAGATTTGGGAATTCCTTCCATCTTGTCCTCACTTTCAAAAGCAACTATATCAGCTATACTTTTCCCAAATTCACGTTCTATATCTTCTATAGTTATACTTGTATCTTCAACTGTATCATGAAGAATAGCTGCGATTATAGTATCCCTATCATCAGTTAACTGATTAGCAAATTCTGCCGTTCTAATCAAATGCACCATATATGGAATCTTCGTACTTTTTCTCATTTGCTTAGAGTGTGCTTCAGCCGCCATCTTGTATGCCTTTAAAACAGTCGAATCATAATCATAAATATCTGGAAAACGTGGAGCCATACCATTTTCAATATATTTATCCATCTGATTTTTAAAATCTTCTGGTTCTAGCTGTGATAATTCATTAGAAATATCATTCTCACAGCAACAGCTTATCTCCATATTTTCCTCCTGATAGCATGGACACCCCTTTCCACAGAACACTTGATTCTTATTCTTGTCAAGTACACCATTAATTGCTCTGCAATAATACTGACCATTCTTAATCTTAGGAATAAATGATACCTTTGAAGTATTTGCCATTATACATACACCAGTCCTTTTCAAGTATTATTGTAACCTTGTTTACTAAAATTGTAATGTTAAATCCTAATTCATCTATTGTACAATCTTTTCGTTAATCATTCTTTTCATATCATAACAAAAAAAGAGCTAATTTGCATTAGCTCTTTTCATAATAATCTGTAATTATTTCAATTTTCTTAATAATACTCATCTAAGTTATCAAAATTATATATCAACTCTTAGTATTATTTTGCAGCTGTTGTTCCTTCTTCTGAAGTAGTTGTCTCTGGTGGATCATCTACTACTACAGTTTTATTACTTACAAAATCCTGTACCTGACGTGCAAGAAATTCAAACTTAAAGTCATCCTCTGTATATGAAGAGTATGCTGATTCAAATTCTTCAATTGTGTCATAGCCTGAAGATTTAGCATATTTAGTCATCTCAGCTGTATAGTAATCACTAGTAATCTCTATATTCTCAGCTTTAGCAATTGCTTCTATAACCATCTTCTGCTTTAAATAGCTTTCAACAGATGTCTTAATCTGAGTTGTAAATTCATCTTCTGTCTGACTTACTGCTGCGAGATAGTCTGATAATGTCATTCCATATGTTGATGAAATCTGTGATTCATAGTAAGACTTATACTGGTCTACAAGTTCAGATTTTTCATCTGCATCATATCCAAGTACTGTAGCATTATCAAGTACTGTCTGCCATACTTCATTACAGATATCATTAAGTCTTAACTCTTCTTTCCAGTAATTCTTAAATTCTTCAATAGTTGGTGTATTAAGGTATTCAAACTTAGCTTTGATAAATTCTTCTGTAAGAGTTGGAATTGTTACCTGCTGAATTCCCTGAATTGTTACTGTAAATACAACAGCCTTACCTTTTAAAGTCTCTGTTGCATAATCATCTGCAAACTTAAGGTTAAGAGTTACAACCTCACCAACCTTATGTCCGATAAGACCTTCTACGAATCCATCAACGTCAAATGCGTCATCGCTCATCTTAAGTACTTTGCCTGTAGCGCTTCCGTTGTCATATTCTTTATCATCCACTTTACCTACGTAGTCAATCTTAAGTGTATCATCTTTCTTAACTGTACCTTCTGTAAGGTATGTAGTCTCAGCATTATTCTCCAGAATATAATCCATATAATCCTGTAATTCGTCATCTGTTACTTCGTTAGTTGATTTATATACTTCTAAGCCTTTGTAATCTCCTAAAGTAACCCCAACTTCGCTAGTTGATGTATCTGCATCATCTGAACTGCTTTTGCCGCAACCTGTCATTGATAAAACAACGCTAGTGCATAGTAATGCAGCTATTAATTTCTTCTTCATAAATAAACCTCTTTCTATATAGTTTCATCTACCTCCATAAACATAGAAGTAAATAGCTACAACTTTTATATCACATTTTTAAGTAAATTGAAAGACTAAAAGCCTTATTTCACAAATATTTCATATTCCTATCACACAAGACTACTAAAAATGCAATTAATTACTTCTAATTGTCAAAATACGACACATATTTTACAGAGTAACTACCCTTCGGAAAAAGGTATTCATATAAATCTATAAAATAGTCATCAGTCATACTTGCCAGATAGTCTACAATAATCTGATTGGGTTCATTCTCTTCATATGGCATATCAGGAGTATAATATTTTCTATAGCTATTTACAAAATCAATATGATGCCTAAATATAACCGAATTCTTATTTCCACATTTAAGGTCACACAAAAGTTTATTATATATTTCATAAAACATTGGAGCAATAGAATCTGTATACATTTTTTCCATCTTTTCATTCCTATAGATGTATTTATAATTCTCCTTTTTAGCTCTTTTCAGTTCATTATAATATTCTTCATCAAGCTGGATAAATTCATGTCCATAACTATTTTCAATAATATTTACAGTCAGATTATTAGTAATTTGGGCATTCTCTACACCGATTTCGCCCTCAGTAAACTCTGGTTCATCTGTAAATATATTAGCTCTTCTTGCGTCTTGCCTGTCCTTACCAAGATATGCAATCATATCGCAAAGCCTAACAACACAGCCTTCAAGCGTACAGGGAATCAATTTTGATATACTGTCCTGATTAACATAACATTCTTCTGTCATATAATCAAACTCATCAAATCCGCCATTTATCCGTGGTCTGTATTCCTTCATCTCAAACTCACCATTATGGCAGATAATACCATCTAATACCTGTAAGCTTATATTTCTTTCAAACATTCCATCCAAAACTCTTACACTGTGAACATTATGATTAAAAAATCTTCCTGTCTTTTCTCTATATATTTCATTCAGAATTCGCTCTCCCGCATGGCCAAAAGGGGTATGTCCTATGTCATGTCCAAGTGCAATAGCCTCAATCAAATCATTATTAAGACCTAACACCTTACCAATATTCCTTGCAATACGCGATACTAACTGTACATGATATGCTCTTCTTGAAATATCATCATTTTTATAGAAAGAAAATACTTGCGTCTTATCAGCGTATCTATTGTAATATGGACTGTGCATAATCTTCTCAGTATCCCTTACAAATGCAGGTCTCCAAAGGTTTTCCTTATCCCTTTTCATATTTCTCCTGATAACCATATCATTTTTGCACGCAAATGGATTAACATATCCTTTAGCTCTATCTTCGATAATTCTATCTTTTATCTCATTTGATAACTTATCATACATATACTTCTTTTTCTCCAATTTTACTCTCTCAACTTTCTGATAATAGCCTCTGGGCTTCTTTCTTCTACTTCTATAAAATTCACAGGTTCATTTATCTGATTCAGATAATGTGCATCTGAATCTGTTATATAATTGCAATAATCCAAATATCTGTTCATATCTCTAAGTTTGTCAAAATTATTAGAATCTGCCACCTCAACCCACCTGAACTTACTATTCTCAGGAATAAATCCAAGGTTGCTGATAACACTGTTTGAATTCTTATCAATATGAGCCGGAATCATTGCTCCTCCGCTATTATACACAACATCATACATATTATCAAATGATAGCTGTGTGGTATTAATAAGAAGATTTTCTTCTTTTTTTATAATATTTTCATCAATATCCATCATAAGCTGCTCACCAAATATATCTTCACGATTCTTAACTTTAATAAGCTTATCGTATATCAGTTCATTAAATCTTTGTGATTTTTCGAGACAATCAAAAAGACATAATACATGTACCTCTTCAATCGTTGTGACTTCCATTCCAGGTATAGGTATTATGCCATATTTGTGGGCAAGTTCAATAAATGGCTCACAGTTTCCAGAGGAATTGTGATCCGTAAGTGCAATCGCATCCAGCCCCAGAACTGCTGCCATTCCAACAATATTCGCAGGAGTCATATCATTATCACCACATGGAGACAGGCATGAATGAATATGAAAATCATACGAAAGTTTAATCATTCAAATCCTCCTGAATCCATCTTGCTATCATTTCAGCTGTTTCAAATATAGGAGCTTGAGTTGCAAGTACTGTAATTCCCTCATTCTTTGCCTTATCAACAGCAATTCCATCAAGTCTGGTTCCCTCTGCCAAAATAATCAAAGACGCCTCTGTCAAAGATGCTACCGCTAGTGTATTAATATTTCCCATAACCGTTACCCATACACAGCCTGTAGTTGCTCTACTCATTGCTACACTTAATAAATCACAGCAAAATGGCTTTGTCAGTTTGGTATCCAGTTTTTCTCCGATATTTATCACCTCAAACGTATTCTTATTCAATAGTTCCTGCACAGTCATCATGTGTTGCCTCCTTATATAATTCACGTAAAATATGTATACAATCAGATTCTTTTGCCACTCCTCTGATTACATCCTCTGCCAAAGCCTTACACGTCGGAGCACCACATGCACCACAATCCAGTCCCGGCAGGCGTCCTTCAAGTTCTCTTACCTTTCCAACTTTAATAATACTGTCTTTCATGTCCATTCCTAAATGGAATACAGGCTCGTAAGTAACATCTTCTTTCCATAAACATTTCCACATAAATTCATTATTAACATCAAGAACCCTGTTTCTAGCCACAGGCATATATTTTCTAATGTGTTCCATCTTAGCCTTTGCCACAAATGGATTCTCAACATTCAGAACACCTCCTACGCAGCCGCCATAACATGCATTAAGTTCTATAAACTCTAAATCATTTATCTTTTGGTCCTCTAAATCTTCTAAAACCTTAATAACATTTTCAATACCATCAGCTGCAAGATAGCTATCTGATAAAAGTCCACCCGCTTCGCCACCTGTACTTCCCCAACTCAGCCCTATTCTGCCCATTTGAGAAATGTCCTGAACATTATGCGATGCCTCTTTCATGCATTCTGACAAAATCGGATATACTTCTTTTATTGCAAGTACTGCATCAATATCCGACTTTTCAATGCCCAATGGACTATGTACAGCCGTTGCTTTAGCTGGACATGGTGAAATAAAGAAAACTCCTATTTGTTCAGATGGAAGTCCTGTTTCTTTTATTGCCCTTTCTCTTGCCATTCTTGCTGCTAAATCAACAGGTGCTATGACTGGCAGTAGATGTTCTAACAGATTGGGAAATCTTACTCGTATTAGCCTTACAACTGAAGGACATGCTGTACTAATAAGTGGTCTCATGTCTTTATGTTCATCTATGAATCTTCTGGACATCTGCGAAACCAGTTCAGCAGCCTGACCAACCTCCATTATTGCATCAAAACCCATAAGCATTAATCCCGTAAGTACAATATTGGGGTCCTCTAAATTATTAAACTGACCAAATAGTGAAGGAGCTGGTAGTGCTATCTTATATGTAAAGTCATTCATCATATCCAAATGATCATATGAGGCACGTTTAGCATGATGTGGACATATTCTTATACACTCTCCGCAGTCAATACAAAATTCTTTAGTAATAACTGCTTTGCCATCCCTAACTCTGATAGCCTCAGTCGGACACCTCTTGATACAATTTATACAGCCTTTGCATAAATCCTTATCCAGATAAACTGAATTGGTAAACTTATCCATCTCTTCTCCCTTCCTAATAATTTTATTCTAAATTCTTATAGTTTTTTACTTTTATCTTCTATCTAACTAACTATTAACTTTAACCTTTATATATACCTTGGTTCCTACCCCAAGCTTCGTTTCTATTCTCATCTCATCAGAATATTTTTTCATATTAGGAAGCCCCATTCCAGCTCCAAAGCCAAGACTCCTTACATTCTCTGGTGCCGTAGAATAGCCTGCCTGCATAGCCAAGTCAATATCAGGAATTCCAGGTCCAACATCATCCAACAGAATATTGATTTCATCTTGACTTATTTTTACTGTAATCTTACCACCTTTCGCATGAATAAACATATTAATCTCACCCTCATACATTGCTATTGCCACTTTTCGCACTGCTTCAGGTGATACTCCTATTTGTTTTAAATATTTTTTAACATCGCTGGAAGCCTCACCCGCTCTGGTAAAGTCCTCTTTTGTGACATTGTATTCCAAGACTACTTCATCGTTCATAATCAGCACCTCCGCGTAATCCATTTTCAAATAGAATACCGCATGAAGTGAACATCCTGTGTCCCGTCTTCATTAGAATTATACCCTTTGTCTCAGCCAGCTCAATCATAGCTTCATCTGGCATCTTATTTCTCACAAATATGATACAAATAATATCCATCATCTCTGCAGTCCTTATTACCTGTGCATTACATAAGCCTGTAAGTAATACCGCCTGATCCTTAACATATGCCAAAACATCGCTCATCATATCTGATCCACATGCATTGTGAACTTCTCTATCAAGTAGTTCCTCTCCACAAATAACTGTAGCACCTAGTACATTTTTCACATCTTTAACCGTCATTTTATCACTCCTTTACAATTTGAATTTGCTCAATTTCCATATTATGCGTTAATTATACATCATCTTCAGCTTGTACTTCAACTCTTTTGTGAAAGATTCCTTATTTTCATGTATTTTAAATGGTACAATTGTTTATAATGATAGCATTTTAAACATTGATATGATATAATTCAAATAATTAGCATTGTGGCTTTGCGTGTCCATATTTGCTACTTACAACTATTATTCTAGGAGGTTAAAAGATGGTTTCTAAAAAATCCACAGTTCCTTTTTCTGGCACCCCAGAACAAGAAGCTGAACTTTTAAAAGTCATTAATGAACTAAGAGATGACAAAGGCTCATTAATGCCTATACTTCAACAAGCTCAAGATATTTATGGATATCTTCCTATTGAAGTTCAGACAATCATTTCTGATGAATTAAACATTCCATTAGAAAAGATTTATGGTGTAGTAACATTTTACTCACAGTTTTCACTTAATCCTAAGGGCAAATACAAGATTTCTGTATGTCTTGGTACAGCTTGTTATGTTAAGGGTTCGGGTGACATTTACAATAAGATAATCGATATTCTCGGAATCCAAGGCGGCGAATGTACTTCTGATGGCTTATATTCACTTGAAGCCTGCAGATGTATTGGTGCTTGTGGTCTTGCTCCAGTTATGACAGTGAATGATGAAGTTTATGGACGACTCACAGTTGATGAAGTAAGCTCTATTCTTGCTAAGTACAAATAATATGATGACGGAGCTTTCTCTCAATGTGCTAGATGTGGCTGAGAATTCTGTTCGTGCAGATTCCTCGCTTATAGAGATAACTATATCTATTTCTACTGATTTAGATATACTCAATATTACCATTTCGGATAATGGCTGTGGTATGACTAAGGAACAGATTGATAAAGTTGAAGATCCATTTTTTACAACAAGAACAACAAGAAAGGTGGGACTTGGGATTCCGTTTTTTAAGATGGCTGCACTTGCCACCGGAGGAACATTTTCTATTGATTCCACTGTTGGAAAAGGAACAATAACCAAAGCAAGCTTTGTTTTATCCCATATAGATAGAATGCCTCTAGGCGATATTAATTCAACGATTCATACGCTTATTACATATAACACTGAGATTGATTTTTTATACACATATCGTTTCAATAACAAAGATTTTACTTTAGATACTCGTGAATTTAGAAAAATACTTAACGATGTTCCACTTAACTCTCCAGAAGTCTCTTCATATATTAAAGAATATCTTGACGAGAACAAGGCTGAGGTGGACAACAATATTATTATTTAATGCGTTTTAGCAGATAGGAGGAGCAGATGAAATCTCTTGAAGAATTAAAAGCAATTCGTGAAAAAATGCAAGGCCAGGTAGGTCTTCGTTCAGAAGATACAACACAAACAAGAGTTGTCGTTGGTATGGCTACATGCGGTATAGCAAGTGGTGCAAGACCTGTATTATTAAAGCTCTCAGATATGGTTCAGGAAAAAGGTCTTTCACATATAGCTGTAGTACCTACGGGTTGCATCGGTTTATGTCAGTACGAACCAATCGTTGAAGTTTTAGAGCCTGGTAAAGAAAAGGTAACTTATATTAAAATGACAGCTGAAAAAGCTGAAGAAGTTGTAGAACAGCACCTTATTGGAGGACATCCAATTGCCAAGTATACAATTAACTATAACAAATAAGAGGAGGACCGAATTATGTATCGTTCACACGTATTAGTATGTGGTGGTACCGGATGTACTTCCTCTGGAAGTGAAGAAATCATTCGTGTATTACATGATGAAATTGATAAAGCAGGTCTAGGCAAAGAGATATCGGTTGTTAAAACTGGTTGTCATGGCCTCTGCGCACTTGGACCTATTATGATTATCTATCCAGAAGCAACTTTCTACTCTATGGTTAAAGTTGAAGATATTTCTGAAATAGTTAATGAGCACCTTGTAAAAGGTAGAATTGTAACAAGACTTGTATATGATGAGACACTTTCTGATGATGGTGTTACCTCTCTTGCTGAGACAGATTTCTATAAAAGACAGCATAGAATTGCACTTAGGAATTGTGGTGTAATTGATCCAGAAAACATTGATGAATATATCGGAACACAAGGTTATGAAGCTCTTGGTAAGGTTCTTACAACTATGAGCCCTGATGATGTTATTCAGACCATTCTTGATTCAGGACTTCGTGGACGTGGTGGTGGTGGTTTCCCTACTGGTCTTAAATGGAAGCTTGCAAAAGGTAATGATGCTGATCAAAAGTATGTATGTTGTAATGCAGATGAAGGTGATCCTGGTGCATTTATGGACCGTTCAGTTCTTGAAGGTGATCCTCATGCTGTCCTTGAGGCAATGGCAATTGCTGGTTATGCAATTGGTGCATCACAAGGTTACATATATGTTAGAGCTGAGTATCCTATAGCTGTTGAACGTTTAGAGATAGCTATTAAGCAGGCTCATGAATATGGTTTACTCGGTGATAATATCTTTGATAGCGGTTTTTCATTTGATATTGGATTAAGATTAGGTGCTGGTGCTTTCGTATGTGGTGAAGAGACAGCCCTTATGACATCAATCGAAGGTAATAGAGGTGAGCCTCGTCCTCGTCCTCCTTTCCCTGCACAAAAAGGTTTATTCGGAAAACCTACTATACTTAACAATGTTGAGACATATGCAAATATTGCCCAGATTATTCTACATGGTCCTGAATGGTTCTCATGTATGGGAACAGAAAAATCTAAAGGAACCAAGGTATTTGCTCTCGGTGGTAAGATTAAGAATACAGGACTTGTTGAGATTCCTATGGGAACTACTCTGCGTGAGATTATTGAAGATATCGGTGGTGGTATTCCTAATGGTAAAAAATTCAAGGCTGCACAGACTGGTGGACCATCTGGCGGATGTATACCAGCTGAACACTTTGATATCCCAATTGACTATGATAACCTTATCTCCATTGGTTCAATGATGGGTTCAGGTGGACTTATCGTAATGGATGAAGACAACTGTATGGTTGATATAGCTAAGTTTTTCCTTGAATTTACTGTTGATGAGTCTTGTGGTAAATGTACTCCTTGCCGTATTGGAACTAAACGTCTTCTTGAGATTCTCGATAAGATTACCAAAGGCCAGGGTACTCTGGAAGACCTAGATAAACTTGAAGAATTATGCTATTTCATTAAGAGTAATTCATTATGTGGACTTGGTCAGACAGCTCCAAACCCTGTTTTATCAACTCTTAAGTTCTTCCGTGACGAGTATATTGCTCATGTTGTTGATAAGAAATGTCCAGCCGGTGTATGTAAGAGTCTTCTTTCATACTCCATTGATCCAGACAAATGTAAAGGCTGTACAATGTGTGCCAGAGTTTGTCCAGCTGGTGCTATATCAGGAACTGTCAAAGAGCCACACACAATTGACCTTACTAAGTGCTTAAAATGCGGTGCTTGTATGGAAAAATGTAAATTTGGCGCAATATCAAAGAAGTAGGAAGGAGCTAATAATACTATGGAACTAATTACAATCAAAATCAATGGTATTGAAGTATCTGCTCCAGCAGGTTCGACAATACTTGAAGCAGCCAGATTGGCTAATATTGATATTCCTACACTTTGCTACCTGAAGGATATCAACGAAATAGGCGCTTGCCGTATGTGTATAGTTGAAGTAAAAGGTGCTAGAAGCCTTGCTACATCATGTGTTTACCCTATTACCCCTGGTATGGAAGTATTCACCAATACACCAAAAGTTATTGCTTCAAGAAAGAAAAATCTTGAATTACTTTTATCTAATCATGATAGAAAATGTTTATCTTGTGTTAGAAGTGGTAATTGCGAATTGCAAAAGCTTTGTAAAGATTTAAAGGTAGAAGATGAAAATGCTTATGAAGGCGAATGTACTCATTACGATTTGGATACTTCCGCTCCTCATATGATTAGAGATAATAACAAATGTATTTTATGTAGACGTTGTACAGCTGTATGCTCTAAAACACAGGGCATAGGAGTTATAGGTACAAATGAACGTGGATTTAAAACATTTATAGGAAGTGCTTTTGATATGGGACTTGGCGAAACTAGCTGCGTATCTTGTGGACAATGTATTGCTGTATGTCCTACAGGAGCCCTTTATGAAAAGGATAATACTGATGATGTATTTGAAGTACTTGCAGATCCAACTAAACACGTTGTCGTTCAGACTGCTCCTGCCGTTAGAGCCGCTCTTGGCGAAGCATTTGGTCTCCCTATTGGAACCAATGTTGATGGCAAGATGGTTTCAGCCCTTAGAAGATTAGGATTTGATAAAGTATTTGATACTAATTTTTCAGCTGATCTTACAATTATGGAAGAAGCACATGAATTTATTGACAGGGTGCAGAATGGTGGAAAGCTTCCTCTTATCACATCATGTTCTCCAGGCTGGGTTAAGTATTGTGAACATTACTTCCCTGATATGACTGATAACCTTTCAAGCTGTAAGTCTCCACAGCAGATGTTTGGTGCAATTGTTAAATCATATTATGCTGAAAAGAATAATATCGACCCTAAGGATATTGTTTCTGTATCTGTTATGCCATGTACTGCTAAAAAGTTTGAGATTGGCCGTGAGGATCAAGACGGTGCTGGTCTTCCAGATGTTGATATCTCTATAACTACACGTGAACTTGCCAGAATGATTGAAAGAGTTGGTATTAACTTCTTATCACTTCCTGATGAAACTCCAGATAGTCCTCTTGGAAGTGGCACAGGAGCTGCTGTTATCTTTGGTGCTACTGGTGGTGTTATGGAAGCTGCTCTTAGAACTGCTGTAGAAACGCTTACTGGTGAAGAGCTTAAGTCTCTTGACTTTATGGAAGTTCGTGGTACTGAAGGTATCAAAGAAGCTACTTATAATGTAGCTGGTATGGATGTTAAGGTTGCTGTAGCCAGCGGACTTAAGAATGCTTCTGATTTGCTAAACAAAGTTAAGAATGGCGAAGCTGATTATCATTTCATAGAGATTATGGGATGTCCTGGTGGATGTGTAAATGGCGGTGGTCAGCCACAACAACCTGCTTCAGTTCGTAACTTTACTGATATCAGAGCTCTTCGTGCCAAAGCACTCTATAATATTGATGCTGCTAATCCACTTAGAAAATCTCATGAGAATCCTGATATTAAGACTCTTTATGCTGAATATCTTGGTGAACCAGGCAGTCACAAAGCTCATGAATTGCTTCACACTACCTATGTAAAGAGAAGTATTAATTAGTAAGAGTATGTAAGAGAGCATCGTAAAATAGATAGTTTTTAATTTATCTATTAAACGATGCTCTCTTTATTTTTAATATTATTATATCTACACGCTAATATTAAAGTTTGTCTGGGTATTTAAAATTTCGTTTTTGCATTTATTTGTATAATTCATTATGCTGTCTTCATCACTTGTTTTTTTATCATTCTCCTTATTGTCCTTATTCTTCTTGATTTTATTATTTTTATTTAACTCAATATCTGATTCTGGTAATTGAGAAAATTGTTTTGAATCAGAAAATTCTTTATATGCCTCTGAAAATTGAGCGCTCTTTATCTCTTTTTCTTCAGCGTCTCCAGAAGACTTGTTTATTCCTGACATTGTAATATTTCTAATATCTGCTGCCTCTTGCTTTGTCTTAGCATTTTTAAGTTTCTCCTCAAAAGCTTCTCTTTCTCTAAGTATTTTAATATACTTAAAATAAAGTGCATAGTCATTATTCTTTAAAAACTCAAGCTCTTCTGCTGAAAGCTTTTTACCAGCCTTCATCTTCTGTGTAATTCTATTCAATCTATCTTCTATTTTATCATCATTGCTAATTGCTTGCGTTTCTTCTGATTTATTTAATGCTGCCTTAGTAAAAAATGTGTTATTGGCAAGACTGCTAAGGAACGCACTTCTCACCGATGTATTATCTTTTGTTATCATATACCATTCCTCCATTTATTTATAAACAGTTGTTATGTATATGTTATCGGCATCTTCTATTATAAGTTAAGTTTATAATTTAATTATTATTAAGAATACTATTATTAAGGTCGTCTTGAACACTTACATTATCTGTGATAATTTTTCCTCTATCCAGCTCTATTACCGAATCACATAGTGTTCTAATATCTTCTGCATTATGACTTGCTATCAGAATTGTCTTTCCTTCTGATTTCAAGCCCTGTATCAAATCTCTAAATTCTAAAACTCCATGATTATCTAACCCATTAGTTGGTTCATCAAGGATTAGTATATCCGGATTCTCCATTATTGCCTGGGCAATACCAAGTCTTTGTTTCATACCAAGTGAGTATTTTGAAACCCATTTTCTAGATTTAGGATCCAGTCCTACTCGTATCATTGCTTCTTCAATTTCTTTTTTGCCTATTTTATTCTGTATTGAAGCAAGGTACTTTAGATTAGCATATCCATTGAAATTCGGCAGAAAACCTGGTGTCTCTATAATAAGCCCCATTTTAGGAATTGACTTGCCTCCTTTACTAATATCCTTCCCTGCTATTACTATTTTGCCGGAAGTAATCGGAGTCAACCCACTAATGCATTTAAACAATACAGTTTTGCCCGAACCGTTTCTTCCTATTATTCCATGTATTTTATTCTCTTCAAATTCCATCGAAACATTATCTAATGCTTTTGTGTCTTTGTACTTCTTAGTAACATTCTCTACTTTAATTAATATTTCAGCCATACTAATCCTCCATATGCGAGTATATTTTATAATACTTTTTACTATTCTGATAATGCTATGATATTTTTCTTGGTCAATAGATTAATTAACACTCCAAAAATCACTATAACAACAACTATCCCTATAATTTTAATTAGCACCTCTATATTCAGTTCACCAATTATTGCTTTATATTGTCCTAACTTTGCAAAATCTGATATATACAAGAAAGATAAAACTTTGTTTTTATCTCCTGTATATTGTATAAAATTAGTAAATAAGTCTATGCCAGGAAGTATGGAAACAATAGCTATACCTATTGAATTTTTAAATAATGCATTGAATAGAAAAATAATCATACCTATCAGTATACTTTGAAGTATTATTAGAATAAGACATAATACCATTGCGTTAATAGGCGTATATGATGAAATCAAATTACTATCTGTCTGGCTTCCTCCTATCGTTATACTATTTGCAATTCCAGAAGCATAATATTCAATTACACTTCCCCATTTACTTGAAAATCCCAAATATGGAATAAGTAAAATAATGCTGATTACTATATTAAATATATGGAAAATGAAAGATATAAGTGTCATATAAAGTATTTTCCCACATATTACAATATTATTGCTAGTTCTTCCAGTTACCATATATGTATTTTCATCATAAAATGGTGCATCTGACAAAAGCATTATTATTAGCACAAATATGTACACACCATTCATCCAATCATTCATAAATAATGGATATATGTATGGCGTTACTAATGTATGTTTTTCTATTCCAATACTCTTAAACTGATTAACAAATTCCTGCATGAAGTAAAACGAAAAGAAAAAGAGTAAATATATTTTAGGTGATTTAAATATTTTCTTCATGTCCATTTCAGCTATCTTGATAACCACTCTGATTTTATCTATCATATTCTGTCCCTCCTTATCCTATACTCAATAATCAAAGTTGCCACCACACCTACTACTACTGTGTAAGCAAGCGTATAAATAGTACTCAATATCTCTTTTTGTTCACCAAGAACAAAGATAAAATAAACACCTCTAATATTCAAAGTTGGTGGTAATTCTAACTCTCCATATCCAAATCTCATCAAAAAATAGAACAATATTACAGGGCTTGAAATAACTAACATCTTGTTTTTTACTACTGAAGACATTGTAAGTGCGAACATAGCAAAGAAGCTACCACGAAATGCTTTTAGTATTATTGTGCATAGAAAATATAACATATAATGACCTTCTGATATTAATGATGACTTTTCTTCATATGACATATACATATTAACTGTCTCTTCATTCATAAAATCAATTTTTGTACTATATGCCAATGCCACTAGTATTTCAGAGGCCAACACTGCTATAAATGCCACTATCCCACAAGCTACTACTATTGAAATACTATACTTTACAGATGAACTTCTGGCTATGATATTTGTTAACATTCTCGACTCTCTATCTTCACACAAAACCCTGCTATACGTCATTGTTACTATTGCAAATGTTGTAATAGAAAACATAGTCAACCCAGAAGAGGACATTAATTCTACTATTGTGGAATTAGGAGAACATAGATTGTAAACATCAAGATATAATAATATTCCCATAAATATCACTATTATAATAAATGAGATTCTAAAAACAGCTCTTTTCAGATTAGCACAAATCATTCTGACTAATTCCATTCATTCCACCTCCTTATTAACGTGACATAAATGCTTCATATTGTTCACCAGTAATTGCATTAATAGCCATCTTTGTAGATGATCCATCTCCCACATATCTTATAACCCATACAGGCTCGAGTACTTGCTTTCTTATTCCATTGTCATTAAGCTCTTCACTAATAATGCCCTCATATGCCAGTTCAATATTAGATACTCTGATATAAGAGTTATATTTATCAAATTTTTCTTTTACTACTTCTAATACCTTATTAATATCTATTATATTTGTGTAATCCTTAATTTTATCTCCAACTTTTACATTGTCACATATTTGAAGTTCTATCACGTTACCTAAAGTATCAATACTACACTCTATTTCGCTAAACGTAGCTAATGCATAATTTTTACTTGGTGGAAAGTTCCCATAATTCTTTGACATTTTAGAGGAATCCTCCTCTTCAAAGTATATGCTATCATTAAATATTGGAATATCTTCTATCATACCATATGTTACAATGTTAAAATACGCTTCCTTACTGTTCCTTATATTATCATAATCAGTATTAAGTCCTGTATCATTCATCTGTACATAATACTCATCAAATGGAATAAATGTAGCTTCATCTATGTATCTTAGCTTATAATATGTGCCTAGTCGCAGATATCCTGCATTTTGAAATGCCTTGCACAGTTCTTCTGCCTTCGCATTTGCCATACTAAGCAACTCCTTTGATACTTCTTTAGTCAGTTGTGTATTTTTAACTGACATATATGTTAACTCTCTTGCAAATGCGTTATGTTTAAAGTACATATCCTCAGGATTAATTGTGCAATTAAGTCCAGATATGGTAATATTTTCGTTATCCTCTACACTAAAAAATTCGTTATACGCCTGCGTTATTCCATATTCTGTCAAGCAGTTAGGATCATCATATTTATAATAATCTACTGTTTCAAAGTTATATGAACCTAATCCATTCTTATATCTATCATATGGAGTAATATCTGCATCGATTTGAATATTATCACTTAACCAGATATTTATGCGTTCGCTATTAATTTCTTTTTCGTCTAATTTTTCTACAATTACTTTATCTGATTCATTTTCGCCTTCTGTTGTACCTTCAAATTCAGTACTTCCTACACAACCTTCGAGTAGTATAATTAATCCAATTGCTAATATACTTTTTATTAATCTTTTAAATTTCTTCATACACAACTCCTTTTTATCATAAAGTTTAGCTATTGTTTTATACAATAGCTAAACTTCTTATTTCTAATTATTAGTAATCATTACTATACTTTTTATATAATCACACACTCGCTAAATAACCTTTTAGTACTACTGTTGTTGAATATGATGTAGGTGTTAATATTGCATATGTAGAGAAATTTTTTCCTATATAATTATTGTCTATTGTTGATGAGTAATTCATATGTAGCGCACTACAATTAGATTTAATTTCGTATCCATATGTTCTATATTGTTGTGCATCATATCTTGCAACATTTGCAATGACAGAATTATATCCCATTGCTACTCCTCCTGTAATAGTAAGCGCCGCATATGTGGTATTGCTTCCCTTATTCATCAACTCTCCAGAGCATATACTACTATTTTTGTTGACTGTATATGCAAAGCCATATGCTACTGTTGAGAGTACTGTCACAAGAATTGCTATAACTATTACTCTGCTTAATAACTTCTTAATATGCTTCATATTTTTACCTTACCTTCCTCACCATTATTGGTGTACTGCTTTGTCTGATATAGATATTTACACGTTCCTATATCTGTTCTTATGATCACTAATAATATGCAATTAACTATACTACTTAATAATCTAAAAATCAGTAAAATGGCAAAATTAGTATTAAAAATGTCAAAATTGGTATTAAAGTATGTATAATCGTTCAATTTGTGTTTAATTTGTAAAATCCAAGCTTACCGTTTCTACTTATCTATACTCTATTTTTTTCTTTAATTCACTATATCTTGAATGACTAATTGGAATTTTAATATTCTTCTTTCGTTTCACCTCAACCCAGTCTTTCCCATACTGTATGATTTTCTCTACATTTACCATATATGAGCAATGACTTCTAACAAATGTATTCGGGTTAAGTTTATCTTCTATATCACTCATTTTCCCGGCTATTACATATTTTGAAGCATCAGTATAAAAGCACAAATGTTTTCCCTGTATCTCTATATAACATATATCCTCTATCTTAATTAACACATTACTATTATCTTGATTTTTTAGTTCTATCTTATCTTTTATTACTCTAAATCCCATACCCTATTCATCCTTTCATATCTACATCCTACAAGTGCCTTTGTCAATTGTACTTTTCTCACTACATTCTTATTACTTGGTTTACTACCCTATTGTCCTACTTTATTATTATTTGTCTTACTGCTTTTATTACATTATACCAATTCTCTATTCTTATTTCAATTTCTTTTTTGTTCATATCAGGTTTAAACACATCATTCTTTTGCTTGTTTTCCTTTATTTCTTCTTTTCCTGTCCAGTATCCCGAATATAAGCCTGCAAGATAGGCTGCACCAAGTGCCGTAGTTTCAATAACTTTAGGTCTGCATACTTTACAGTTTAATATGTCGGACTGAAACTGCATTAAGAATCCATTTGCAGAAGCACCTCCATCTACTTGAAGAGTTCTTAGCATAATAGATGAATCTAATTCCATCGCCTTAATTACATCTCTTGTCTGGTATGCCAGTGATTCTAGTGTTGCTCTGACAATATGCTCTCTCTTTGTTCCTCTTGTTAGACCAAACATTGCTCCTCTTGCATATTGATCCCAGTATGGCGCTCCTAGTCCTGTAAACGCGGGAACTACATATACTCCATTACTATCTGAAACACTATTAGCCATTGCTTCTGTATCAGATGCGCATTCAATGATTTTTAGTTCATCTCTGAGCCATTGAATCGCTGCCCCTGCAACAAATACACTGCCTTCCAGAGCATATTGCACTGTACTTTGAGTGCTTGCAGCAATAGTTGTCAGTAACCCATGTTTTGACGATATAGGCTTATCACCAGTATTCATCAGTAAGAAACAGCCTGTTCCATATGTATTCTTGGCCTCTCCTGCATCAAAACAGCACTGTCCAAAAAGAGCCGCCTGTTGATCGCCTGCCACACCACATATAGGTATTTCCGCTCCCAAAAGTGAGCCATCTGCCATTCCAAACGCACTACTTGATGGCTGAACTTTTGGTAAAATTGATGTAGGAATATCAAACATTTCAAGGATTTCTTTAGACCATTCAAGCTTATGAATGTCAAACATCATAGTTCTAGAAGCATTAGTATAATCCGTAACATGTGATTTACCTCTGGTCAATTTGTAAATAAGCCATGTATCTACTGTACCAAACATAATATCACCACGATTAGCTTTCTCTCTTATGCCCTCAACATTATCAAGTATCCACTTTACCTTTGAAGCGGAGAAATATGCATCAGGAATCAAGCCAGTTTTCTCACAAATATTAGTATCATATCCTCTTTTTACAATATCATCTATGATGCCAGCTGTTCTTCTACATTGCCATACAATAGCATTATATACAGGTTCACCCGTTGTCCTATCCCACATTATAGTTGTCTCGCGTTGATTCGTAATGCCTATTGCTTCGACTTCTGACGCAAATGCACCTACCCTGCCTAATGCTTCTGTAATTACAGATAATTGCGATGACCATATCTCATGTGGATCATGTTCTACCCATCCGGCCATTGGATAAATCTGTGTAAATTCCCTCTGTGCCTGACTAACAATTTCACCAGCGTGATTAAATAGTATACACCTTGAACTTGTCGTTCCTTGATCCAGCGCCATAATATATTTTTTCATAATAATCACCATTTCTGCGCTGCCTTTTACGCATATCAGACTTTGTGTCAAGCAACGCACATACACAACTCTGCGTGTAAAAGATAAATCTTTCACACTCTCCATTTTTTACTAAAATCATCACAATTTTTCTATCTTTTATATCAATTTTATATTTCATACTAATCTATTAATTATACTTTATTATCTTCTCAGGTATTTCAATATAATCTCTGTCAAATCCTATATAAAAACTTGTATGAGGTGGCTGATTATATGCTGTATTCTGCCATGCTACTGCACATCTATATTGTACATCATGCATAAGCGTATACATTCTAAAATCAGTTTCATCAACTGTGATATATATCCTAAGTGATGTACTGTTTGTAGTTCTTACTACCACTTCTTCTCTCCAGTCACCAAACAAATCTGCCTGAAGACATGGATTACCCTTAGTCCAGTTATTGCTACTAGTTCCGTCCATTTTAAATATCTGGTCTGAAACATTCGTGGTCGTATTCCACTTGTAGATAATTGGAATTCCTATTCCTGATGATTCTGAGAATTTGTGATCAAGTATTTCCCTTCCAGTATCACCATCCCACCAGATAACAAAATTAGCTGCTGGACAACTGTTTGATATTACCTCTCCATCTGCCGACATAACATTACCTGCTGCCCAAGATTCACAGCCTAGATAATCAGAATCTATATCTGCCGCGGCACCTCTTCCTATATCTGACGTAGTTGCAACACTATAAATATATCTTCCAACTGAACCTATATGCATCTCTATACCTGCATCAAGTGGTGACTCCTCATGCACCATAAACACCTCTAGCCCAGGATTTGTAAGGTTAAAATCTCCGACATGAACTGCATCACCATGTCCACCATTTTTAGCTCCATTTACGGACTTTAATGAGTACATTACACTGCCATTATCATCTATTGTAGCAGAACCATATACAATTTCATCTCTTCCATCTGAGTCCACATCTGCAGTTGTCAGACAATGTGCTCCCTGTCCTGCTAAGTCAGCATTTTCTGAATTATTTGAATCACAAACCCATCTTTCCACAAGCTTATTATTCACAACATCATATGCCGCCACAACTGCCCTTGTATAATATCCTCTTGCAAATATTGCACTTGGATGTTCTCCATCCAAATATGCTGTACCTGCCAAAAATCTATCAACTCTATTGCCATATGCATCTCCCCATGAAGATACACTGCCTCTTTCTGGATTATAATTTATCGTATCCAGTGCTTTTCCATTAGCACCATCGAAAAGAGTAAGATATTCATTACCCTTTAATATGTAACCATTTTCACTTCTATAATCTGCTGCTGCATCGCCTATCACTTTACCCGTTCCATCGATAGTTCCATCTGATGTCTTGCATATTAATTCGCATTTACCATCTCCATCATAATCAAATACCTGAAATTGTGTATAGTGTGCTCCTGCTCTTATATTTATTCCAAGATTAATTCTAAAATTTAATGTTCCATCAAGAGAATAACAATCTATGTAAACCGGTCCTGTGTAACCAGCCTTAGAATTATCCTGTGAATTCGATGGTTCCCATTTGACATAGTACTCATAGATTCCATCTCCATTCATATCACCAACAGAAGTATCATTGGCATTATAAGTATATGATGAATTATCAGGTAATTTAATCATATCTGGCTTTTGTAATGGAATCTCATAATACTGCTGTTCAATAGGTTTTACTTCTGGAGAAGTACTGGAAAGCTCAGCATTTTTATAGCCTTTTACCATATAAGTAGAATTAGCATTTCCATCTTTGTCAATTAAGTTTGTGCTGTCTGTTGAAGCTTTATTGGCAATCTTGTTTCCATCTCTATATACCTCAAATGTCATTTCATCTGCGTATTCATCTGCCAAAAGTCTCCAACCTATATACACACCACCATCTGTTTTAACAGCTACTAGTCCTCTGTTAAGTTTCTCGAGATTAACAGTATATCCTGTACCAATTCCTGCCTTAATGTCTGCACTCTTAGAATATCCACCCTCATTAACTGCATATACTTTGTAGTAACGAGCTACTGCCGTTGCTTTTTCAAATGTCACTTCTGTCTTATCCGTCTTTTCAACCAAAGTATAACCTTCTATAAGTTCACCATCCGTAGTATTACCGGAATGTTCTGCCCAATATACAGCATACTTCTTTGCACCATCTACTTTATCCCAACTAAGTACTGTTTTATCAGCTGTCTGGGAAGTTACTAAAAGATTATCAGGAATTTCACATTTTGTTACAGTGCTGTCTATCAGAGAAACCATAACTCTTTCGGTCTTTTCTGATTCAGCCCCCGTAGCCACTGCCGCTGTAACTGCATATCTATATGTCTCAAATTCTTCCGCTTCACTATCCTTATAATTTGTAGCTTCTATATTCTTAAATACTGTTTCTGCACCTGTTATATCGTATCTGTATACATTATAATATGCTATATCTCCACTGCCCTCCCAGCTAAGATTAACATCATTGCTACTAATATCATATTCGGCTTGCAGATTGCTGGCTGTACCTACTTGAACAATACTTATCGCATTAATAAGACCTCCTAACATACCACTTCCCGTAAATGTTATATTCATCTGTCCATCTGTGACTTCAATGTTCGTAAGCGTTCCAATGCTATATGTACCTTTTTCACCGATTTCATCAGAGGTTTTTCCCTCTGCTGTTATGCTAGTTGTCGCAACTGCACTAGTACCTACCACAAATTGAACTGTGTAACAGCCATTTTCAAGGTCTACTACAAACTCAGCTCCATCAGCTAATGCATAATCCTGATAAACCTCTTCTGCTAACTTCACAGCATCTCCCGAATCTTGGTCCCCTCCTGTACTCAATGATGTTTCTTCTCTTCCCTTAATCTGGGCATCACCAATAAATCCATATCCTCTTTCACTGGTATATCTATATGTATCCTCTGAACCCTCTCCCTGGTTATTTAGAACTGTTACTGCATTCCAGCCATCTACTGTCATGTCTTTATTTATTCCAAAATCAAAGTTTAACCCCTCATACCTATCCTGTGTATTATTACTATTATCAGAATCTTTGCTGCAAGAACACCCTGACAAAAGTACACTTCCTGTAATACCAACTACCAATCCAATATATTTAGCTTTTCTTAACACCATGCTCCTCCTAAAAATCTATTTTTCGTTTTCAGTTTTAAGTACATTTACCAAAAATGCAAGTGCAAGGCCTTGACCCCAACCTTGAATCCAAGTCTTTGGAACATTCCTATAGCCTTCTCTGTCTATCATTACCGCTGTTCCACCCGAAACATTAAGTACTCTTCCATCATCTGATATGTTATCCAATATACCATCTAATGCTTTTTGTACATATTTAGTGTGCAGTGGATTACCATTTATTATCATAGCTGCTGCTATTCCGCAGCTTGCTGAAACTTCTTCATATGAGTCTTTGTCATCTAATATTGTATGCCATAAACCATTCTCACTCTGAACTAATTTGAGTCCTGCCAACTGATCTCTAAGTGAACAATCCATCTCCATAAACATTGGATATAGATAATTTATGTACTGCTTACCCATTGCCATAGTGTATGCAGCCCATCCATTTGCACGTCCCCAATAGAAGCCTGACATATGGTCTTTGTTAATATTGTTATATCCATGATAAAAATATCCTGTGCTCTTATCCTGCAGATACTGAATATGCCAATAGTACTGATTAAGTGCATCATCAACCAATTCCTTATCATTCATCTTAATACCCATTCTTAGCATAAAGTATGCTGCCATAAAAAGAGTATCACACCAAGCCTGTTCAGGAAAATCGTTAGCTGAAGAAACTGTATGTTGAAGTACATTATCACCAAATCTAAGGGCTCTATTTCTTAAATAATCAATCTTGCTTAAAGCGATGTTCCAATACTTTTCATCGCCTGTTGCTTCATATAATGTAATCATTGTGTGTCCCATAGCACAAGTATTAACATTCCATTCTGGAAGTCCAAGTTCTATGTACTCATCTACCCATTTAACAAGAGCGTCCAGATACTCTTTCTTCTTAGTAACTTCATACACTCTTGTAATTCCGTAATATGCTACTCCACATGGCCATTCCCAAGTCATATCCATCGCCATAGTCTTATTAAATATTGCATCAATTGTTTTTGTTATCTGTTCTTCGTTATACTTTAGCTTCATAATTTTTTCCTTTCAAATATGTTTTATAAATGTGCATAACTTTTTAAAATTTATTAATACTATAATACCATGTTTTATTGTTTTTTTTCATATTAAATTGCATTGTTTTTATTATGAGGGTTGACTTTTATTCATATAAGTGTTAATATCAGTAATCATTACTAGTTATCTTTTCATTTGAACAGGAGGTGCCAAAATGAAAACGCTAAAATATAGTAAACAACGCGAATCAATTTTAACGTTTCTTGCTACCCGTACTGATCATCCTACAGCAGATGTCGTGTATGAGAATATTCGCCAGATTTACCCGAATATAAGCCTTGGAACTGTTTACCGTAATCTTTCACTTTTATCCGAACGTGGTGATATTTTGAAGATTTCCTGCGGTGATGTTTCAGATCATTTTGATGGTAGCACTTATCCACATTATCATTTTATATGTAGGGAATGTCATTCAGTAATAGACCTTGATATGGACAATATTGACTTTATTAACACACTTGCATCTACAAGATTTAACGGCAAGATAGAAGGAAGCAGCACCTATTTTTATGGTCTTTGCGAGAATTGTCAAAAAGCTATTGTAGATGAAAGCACTTGAAAGAATGCTTCGCATTCTTCTTAAATGTTTTACGCTGCTGCGCAATTTTCTATTGTCTAAAATAAAAATTTGAAACATAGTATTGACAGAATTAAAATTAAGTGATAAATTAAAACAGTAATGATTACTATTTTAATTTAAATATAACAACAAAGAAAAGGAGATTTATATTATGGCTAAATTTATTTGTAAAGTATGTGGTTACGTTCATGAGGGAGATTCAGCACCAGAGCAGTGTCCAGTCTGTAAGGCACCAGCTTCTAAGTTTGAAGAGCAGACAGGTGATATGGTTTGGGCTGCAGAACATGTAGTTGGAATCGCTAGTGATGTTAGCGAAGATATCAAAAAAGACCTTCAGGCAAATTTCACAGGTGAATGTACAGAAGTTGGTATGTACCTTGCTATGGCTAGAGTTGCTCATAGAGAAGGATATCCAGAAATTGGTATGTACTATGAAAAAGCTGCTTACGAAGAAGCAGAGCATGCAGCTAAATTTGCTGAATTATTAGGTGAAGTTGTTACTAACAGCACACAGAAGAACCTTCAGTTAAGAGTAGATGCTGAAAATGGCGCTACAGCTGGTAAGTTTGACCTTGCTAAACGTGCAAAAGCAGCTGACCTTGATGCAATCCATGACACAGTACATGAGATGGCAAAAGACGAAGCAAGACACGGCAAAGCATTCGCAGGTCTACTTAATAGATACTTTGGTTAAGCTACAAGCCATGCAATTATAAAAAAGAGAAATCTGTCGACGAGAATTTATTCTCGAGAGACAGATTTTTCTTTTTTATAATTATACGGCGACAGCCGTCCAACGAGATGAAGCAAAGCATTCGCAGAATGCGAAGCGGAATCGAGGTGGTGCATGGCGC